>JANMWE010000118.1:0-3226 GCA_031393795.1 Gemmatimonadota bacterium | reverse complement strand
CTTCGTGCCTTCGTGGTGCGCTGTATGACCCCCACGCCAACTCCCCCGATCGCACCCCAGCGCCCCCACACCCATTCTCTCCACGGCGAGGGCCGGGCCGATCCGTACGCCTGGCTCCGCGACAAGGAGGATCCGGCGGTGCGCGCCTACCTCGAGGCGGAGAACGCCTACGCCGACGAGGTGATGGCACCGATCAAGGAGTTCCGCGGGCGGCTCTACGACGAGATGCTCGCCCGCATCAAGCAGACCGACCTTTCGGTGCCCTACAAGGACGGGGCGTACTGGTACTACACCCGCACCGAGGAGGGGAAGCAGTACTCCATCCATTGCCGGAAGCGCAGTTCGCTCGAAGGCGAGGAGTCGATCCTCCTCGACGTGAACCAGCTCGCCGAGGGACACGAGTACATGTCGGTCGGCGTGACCCGCGTGAGCGATGACGACCGTCTTCTTATGTACAGCACCGACCACACCGGTTTTCGCGAGTACACCCTGCGGCTGAAGGATCTCACCACCGGCGCGCTGCTCCCGCTCGAGATCCCCCACGTCGCCAGCGCCTGTTGGGCCGCCGACTCCGCGACGATCTTCTACGCCGTCGAAGACGAAGCCAAGCGCCCTTGGCGGATCTATCGCCACCGGCTCGGCACCGACGAGCATAGGGTGGTCTACGAGGAGACCGACGAACGATTCCGTGTCGGCGTCGGACGCGGCCGGAGCCGGCGCCTCCTCTACCTCGGCGTCACCAGCCACACCACCAGCGAATGGCACTGGATCCCCGCCGACCAGCCGACCGCGGCGCCGGTGCTCGTGCGCGCGCGGGAACAGGACATCGAGTACGACGTCGATGACCGTGGCGACGAACTCTGGCTCCGCATCAACGACACCGGGCGGAACTTCCGCCTGGTGGCCGCGACTCGTGCCCGCGTCGCCGATACGACCAGTTGGCGCGAGATCCTCCCGCACCGTCCCGACACGATGCTCGAAGGGGCCGACCTCTTCGCCTCCTTCTGGGTCGCCGTCGAACGCCGGGATGGGTTGGCACGTCTGCGCGTCACTGTCGACGCCGAGGGCGCGCACGAGATCGAATTCTCCGAGGCGGTCTGGGACGCTTGGCCCGGCGTCAACGTCGAGTGGGACGCGGCGAACTACCGGCTCGGCTACACCTCGCTCGTCACCCCTTCCTCCGTCTTCGAGTACGACCCCCGTACCCGCGCCCGCGACCTCCTCAAACAGCAGGAAGTGCTCGGCGGGTACGACGCGACCCGCTATGCCACCGAGCGGAGCTTCGCCAAGGCTGGTGACGGGACACTCATCCCCGTCTCGCTGGTGTACCGCCAGGACGTGCCGCGCGATGGCACTGCGCCAGGCTTCCTCGAGGGGTACGGCGCCTACGGTTTCTCCCTCCCGATCGTCTTTTCCTCCGCGCGCCTGAGCCTCCTCGACCGCGGCATCGTGGTCGCGATCGCCCACGTGCGGGGCGGCGGCGACCTCGGCAAGACGTGGCACGACGCCGGCCGGATGCACAATAAGCGGAACACTTTCACCGATTTCGTTTCCTGCGCCGAGCATCTGGCGACCGAGCGTTGGTTCGATCCGAAGCGGATCGGTGCGAGCGGCGGGAGTGCCGGGGGCCTCCTGATGGGGGCGATCATCAATCTCCGCCCAGATCTCTGGCGCGCGGTGGTGCTGGCGGTCCCTTTCCTCGACGTGGTCACCACGATGCTCGACACCGACCTCCCCCTGACGGTGGGAGAGTTCGAGGAGTGGGGCGACCCGCGTGAGCCAGCCGACTACGCCTATATGCGGAGCTACAGTCCTTACGACAACCTGAAGCCGGGTGCCTATCCGGCGATGCTGGTGGACACCTCGCTCAACGACAGCCAAGTGATGTACTGGGAGCCGGCCAAGTACGTCGCGCGGCTTCGCACCCTCAAGACCGATACCCGGCCGCTCCTCCTTGTGACCAACCTCGGCGCCGGCCACGGCGGCGCGAGCGGTCGGTATGACCGACTCAAGGAGATCGCCCGCGACTACGGATTTCTACTTTGGCAGCTTGGAGCGCTGGAGAAGATCTGACCGCCTCTGGTCGAGCCGTCGGCTTGATTTGATGGTATCGGTGTTGTAACATACAATATGGTAAGGTCACTCCAGTCCGAGCTCAAGCAGAACGCCCCTTTCCGGAGTCTGGCGGAGGAGGCCCACCTCAGTGTCATCCGGACGGCCGACCTTCTTACCCGCTCCTTGGCGTTCACGCTCAAGGAACATGGCCTTACGCAGACCCAGTACAATGTCCTCCGGATCCTGCGCGGCGCGGGGGCCGAGGGGCTGCCGAGCGGGGAGGTCGGGGAGCGGATGATCACTCGGGAGCCCGATATCACAAGGCTTCTCGACCGGATGGAGGCCCGCGGATGGGTCCATCGCAAGCGCGATCATGACGACCGCCGGGTGATGCGGGTCTGGATCACCCTCGCCGGGCGCGAGTTGACCGACCTCCTCGACCGGCCGGTCGCCGAGATGCAGCACTACTGCCTGGCCCATCTGGGTGAGGCCAAACTCGCCGAACTGAGCGACCTGCTTGGCACCGTGCGAGAGGGGGGAGCCGGCGGGGGCACCAAGTATTGACAGAACTAAACTAATGTGATAACATACAATTCAGATGGACGCGGGGGCTTTAGGCCCCTTAAAACGACCATAATACTTGTTGTAACACTTATTCAGAAGAGGACAAAATGACCAGCTCGACCCTTACCCAGCCCACCACCACGTGGACCGCCGACCTCGCCCACTCGAGCGTCGAGTTCGCGGTGAAGCACCTCGTCATCTCCACCGTGAAGGGGCACTTCGCGAAGTTCAACGCCTCGATCACCACCGACGCTGGCGTCCTTACCGGCATCACCGCCGAGATCGATCCGGCGAGCATCGGGACCGGTATCGAGCAGCGGGACGCCCACCTCCGTTCCCCGGACTTCTTCGACGTCGAGAAGTATCCGACGATGACCTTCACGAGCCGCGAGGTCATCGCGAAGAGGAACGGCGAATACACCGTGCGCGGAGAGCTCGCGATGCGCGGGGAGACCAGGCCGGCGACCTTCGCGGTCGAGGCGGACGGCACCGAGATCCGCGACCCGTGGGGCAATCGCCGCGTCGGCGCCACCGCCACCGGCAAGCTCAGCCGCAAGGAGTGGGGTCTCATCTGGAACCAGGCCCTCGAGTTCGGCGGGGTCGCCGT
>JANMWE010000115.1:0-7003 GCA_031393795.1 Gemmatimonadota bacterium | reverse complement strand
TCACCCCTTCTGGGCCGAGAAGTTGAGCGTTCCACTGTAGTCGGTCAGCGTGAGCTGGATGGTCCAGGTACCCGCCACCCCGGCCGGGCTCGTCAGCTCGTTCAGGCTGGGCACCAGCGCCTTGGAGTACACCGTCGTGCCATTCGCGTCCTTGATCGTGAGCAGCGTGGCACCCCCGGTCGTCGAGGTGGCGTGGTTGATACGAGCGACGGTGCCGGAGTTGGACCAGTTGTAGTTGATGGTGGTGGTCACCCCGGTCACGCCCGTCGCCTGCAACGAGAAGTTGTCGGCCACATTGCTGACCTCGGGCTGGAACGGGGCGAGCGAATTGGAACCGCACGCACCCACGACGACGAGGAGCGCGAGCGCCCCCGCGGATCGCCGGAGCGGCGCGCTGAAGATCTGACGGAACATGAGGACCTCCTGGGGACGAACGACCTGCCACTGCGAGAGGACCGTTGCGCCTCCCACTGCAAGATAGGTCCGACCTGATGACTGCCACGTGAGCGTGCTCACCCGGTACCCGATCGTAAAGCACTTCTCATCCGCGACCGCGGGGAGAGGGGGGGCGCCGGTCCCGCCGGTCATTCCTCACACTCCTTCACACGATGCCACCCCACCTTTCCGTAGTTCTACGTCTACTATTCAAGGCGACCCCCGGGCCGCCTTTCTAAAGCCCTCGGTAGTCCCGAACAGCCCACACCGTTCCGCGGCCCGAGGGCACCTATGGGAGTCACATCTCTATGGATGGTGGCAACCTCACCGTAGCTCCGTCATCGGTCGGAGCGATCTCGGCGCCTGACCGCCGAGCCCGCCAACGGCCCGATCTCGATCTCGACGACTCGACCTCCACGGCCGAGCGCCTCTTCCAATGGTTCCTGGTCGCGACCTGGCTGGGCGTCGCGGTCTTCACGCTCGCGTACGGCCTCCCCTACTACCGCGTCCCCCTCACCCTCCGCGACACTTCCCCACTGGACGAGCTCCTCCGCCCCTCCGGCCTCATCGGCCAGGGATACGGCATCATCGGCACCCTCTTCATTACGGTGGGGGTGGGGATGTACTCCCTCCGGAAGCGTCTCCCCTTCCTCCGGCGCGCCGGCCCCCTTCACATCTGGCTCCAGCTCCACGTCTTCCTCTGCACCCTGGGGCCATTCCTCGTTCTCCTCCACACGGGGTTCAAGTTCGGCGGGATCGTCTCGATCGCATTCTGGTCGATGACGGCGGTCGCGCTGAGCGGCCTCTTCGGCCGCTACGTCTACGGCCACATCCCCCGCGCCATCCACGGCCAACGCACCTCCCTCGAGTCGCTCCGCGCCGCGAAGGCCGAGCTGGTCCAGCGCCTCAACGCCGACTATCCGGCCGAGGCGGAGCGGCTCCGCCCCTACGTGATGAGCCAGCCCCCGGCCCAGCCGAAGGGACTCATCAATGCCTTGATCCTGGCACTCCGCTACGACATCACCCGCCGCACCCGGATCGCCACGCTCCGGCGCACGGTGGCGGCCGCCAAGCTCCCCGCCTGGATCCAGCAGGACCTCGTCACCGTCGTCCGCTCCCAGACCACGATGGAACAGCAGCACGTCCTGCTGCAGCCATTCCAGCGGCTCTTCCACTACTGGCACATCTTCCACCTCCCCCTCTCCGCGGTGATGTTCCTCGTCCTCGCGGTCCACATCGGCGTGGCCATCATGCTCGGCTACACCTGGATCTTCTGACCGATGCGCAAGACCGCGGTCCTGGCCCTGCTCTTCCTCTCAGCGACGAGCGCGCTCCACGCGCAGCTCTTCTCGCCGGGGAAGCTGGCCACGCCGCACGCCGCGCTCGAAAGGCTCCGCAACTGCACCGACTGCCACGAGCTCCGCCAGCGCGGCACCAGCAACACCCTCTGCCTGGACTGCCACAAGCCGCTCGCTGCGCGCATCACCGCCCACACCGGGCTCCACGCCACCTACGGCTCCCGCAACTGCGCCTCCTGTCATCGCGATCACCTTGGCCTCGATCACCGGCTGGTCACCCTCGACCCCGCCTCCTTCGACCACGACACGACCGGCTTCACCCTCGGCGGCTCCCACCAGGACCTTGGCTGCCGCGACTGTCACAAGCCGCGCCTGATCGCGGCGGCGGATGTGAAGGCGTGGGGAATGGCTCATCACACCCTCGCCACCACCTACCTCGGCCTCCCCGTCACCTGTGAAGGATGCCATCGGGCCAATTCGCCGCACGGCACCCAGTTCGCCCAGCGCACCTGCGACGCCTGCCACGACGACATCTCCTGGAAGGAAGCGCCGGGCTTCGACCACGATCGCGCCCGCTTCCGCCTCACCGGGACGCACCAGTCCCTCGCCTGCTCGGCGTGCCACAAGGACGCCTCGACCGATCGGACCAAGCCGAGGATCAAGTATGCGGGGATCGCGTCAGGGAGCTGCACCGCCTGCCATACCGATCCCCACAAGGGCGCGATGACGGGAGGGTGCACCGCCTGTCATACCACTTCGGGATGGCAGGAGGTGGCGGGAGCAGGGCTCGATGGGAGGTTCGATCACAGCCGCACGCACTTCCCGCTGGAAGCGGCGCATATGCGCGTGGCGTGCGCCGCGTGCCACGACACCCGCACCACCGCCCGCGGGGACGCGCACGCTCCAGGGATCCGGATCACCTGGGCCGCGGGAAGCGAAGGGGCGTCGTTCGGGAAGCCGGGCTACGCCAGCTGCGTCGCCTGCCACGTGGACACGCACGCCGGCGCCTTCGCCACCTCACCGGCTGGCGCGGCCTGCACCAACTGCCACGGCAACGAGTCGTGGAGCCCCACGACCTACGACATCGCGCGGCACGACAGCTCGTCGCGCTTCGTGTTGAGTGGCGCGCACCAGGCGGTGCCCTGCTACGCCTGCCACGCCGGGCCGGGGGCGGACTCCACCCGGGCGACGGTGTTCCGGATCGCCAACACCACCTGCATCGCCTGCCACTCGAAGAGTGACCCGCACCAGGGGCAGTTCGCCGGCCGCGCCTGCGAGAGCTGCCACTTGACGACCACGTTCGCGCTCGCGGCGTTCGACCACTCGCGTACGCGGTTCCCGCTCGACGGGGCCCACCGCGCTGTCTCCTGTGCCAGCTGTCACCGGCTCGAGACCGCCGCCAACGGGGAGAGCTTCCAGCGCTACACCCCGCTCGGCACGACCTGTCGCGATTGTCACGGAGGGAGCCGATGAGATCCCCGGTCTGCAGGATAGTGCTGGCGTTCACCCTGGCATCGGTGCCCTCGCACCGCGTGGCCGCACAGGCCACGATCACCAACCCGCACGGCACCCTGCCGCAGCAGCTCGACTGCACCAGCTGCCATACCAACGAGTCGTGGAAGGCGATGCGCACCCCGCTCGCCTTCGACCACGACCGGCAGACCCGCTTTCCGTTGGCAGGGCAGCACGCCCGTGCCTCCTGCCTCAGCTGTCACCTGAGCGCCAAATTCGACGAGCCGAAGCTCACCGCCAACGACTGCGCCACCTGTCACGTCGACGTCCACCAGGGGAACCTCGGACAGAACTGCGAGGCGTGCCACACTCCCACCCGCTTCCGCGACGTCAACGGGGTCGGGCTCCACGTCCGCACCGGCTTCCCGCTGACTGGCGCGCACCTCCAGCTCGCCTGCACCGCCTGCCATCGCGACTCCCGGAACGGATCGTACACGTCGCTCAACAGCGACTGCGTCGCCTGCCACCAGAAGGACTACACCGGCTCCACCGTGGTCGATCACGTCGCCGCCGGCTTCTCCACCGACTGCCGCCGGTGCCACAGCGACCTCACCTGGCACGGCGGCGTGCAATTCGATCACCTCACCGCGAGCACGGGCAAGTTCGCCCTCCTCGGCGCCCACGCCCAGCTCCGCTGCGCCTCGTGTCACATCCCGCCCAGCGGGACGCTCAAGTGGACCCCGTCCTCGCAGACCGACTGCGTGGCGTGCCACCAGAGCGCCTACGCCGGTGCCCACGGAGGAAGCGGCTTCCCCACCACCTGCGCCGACTGCCACACGGTCAACAGCTGGAACAGCGACTTCAACCACGGCACCGCGACGAGCGGGACTTTCGCCCTCACCGGGGCGCACGTCGCCCTCGCCTGCACCAAGTGCCACACCCCCGGCACCTTCACGCCGATCTGGAATGCGACTGGCGGGAACGATTGCGTCGCCTGCCACCAGACGCTGTACGACCAGAACCACACCGGGAGCGGCTTCCCGACCACCTGCCTCACCTGCCACACCACCAGCGCGTGGAGCGGGGCGATATTCACCTCGCACGACGCCCAGTACTTCCCGATCTACTCGGGGGCGCACCAGGGGCAGTGGGGGAACAACTGCGCCACCTGCCACTCGGTGCCGACCGACTACTCGGTCCACCAGTGCCTGAGCTGCCACGCAAAGGGGACCAGCGACGCCAGCCACGCCGCGGTGGTCGGGTACCTCTACACCAGCCAAGCCTGCTATGGCTGCCACCCGCGCGGCACCCACTGATGCGCCTTCGGTCCGGAACCTTCCTCGCCATTCTGGTGGGCGGCGCCGTCACGGCGGCGCCCGCCTCGGCGCAGGATTCGCTCCGCGTGGTGGTGCAGTACGTCGCGGGGGCCAACGTCTACCTCGGCGCCGGGAGCGACGCCAAGATCCGCCAGGGGGATACGCTGAAGGTCCGGCGGGCCGCGACGGGGGAAGCGCTCTCGCCGCTGCTCGTCGTCACCAGCACCCCCGACCGCTCGGTGGTCGCCTTCATCGGCGCGCCGTACTCGCTCACGCGCGGTGATACGCTCGCGGTCGTGATCGCGCATACTACGGCGCCGCAGGCGCCCGTGACCGCCGTCCCGCTCGCCGGCGTGACGACTCCCTATGCGCCAGTGAAGCGGCGGAGTCGGCTCTCGACCGACGGGAGCCTCTCGCTCGATCTCGATCTCCTGCAGACCAGGACCACCGGTCTCGGCGTCGATCCCGAGCAGTCGAGCCGGACCTTCACCACGCCCTCCGTCGGCCTCCGCTACCGCGTGCAGGGACTGGGGAATGGACTGGAATTCCGCACCACCCTGCGGGCCACCCAGCGGAGCAGCACCGGTGGGGTCGTCGAGCCCGCGACCCTGATCCAGGTCTACGAAGCCGCCCTCGTCCGGCGCGGTGGCAAGACCGCGTTCCAGCTCGGCCGCTTCTTCGACCCGTACGAATATTTCAGCGGCTACTGGGACGGCTTGCTGCTGCATCGCGGCACCGACCGCTTCGGTGCCGGCGTCCTGGCCGGCTTCGAGCCCGACCGCGGCAACGCCGGCTTCCAGTCGAGCTCCCCCAAGGTCGGCGGCTTCTGGCACCTCCGCACCTCCGGTCCCGGTGCGCGCTATCGCACCGAGATGTCGGTCACCTCGATCTTCCCCAAGAATTCCCCCGGCGCGCACATCATTGCGGGGTGGGCCGAGGCGCTGCAGGTGAAGAGATTGCTGTTGAGCAACACACTCCAGTTCGATCGGGAACCGGTGACGGGCCACTGGGTCGTGGGACAGTTCCTGGGTCGGGCCTCTACCCGGGTGGGGGACGCGGGGACCATCTACGCCGGTTTCTCCATCCGGCAGCCCTACCTCGACCGGACCCTTGTGGGCGCGCGCCCCTATCGGCGTGACAACCTGAGCACCGGGTTCAACTTCTGGACCGGGAACCTCGGCTTCACCGCCGACATCAGCACCAGCCGCCAACAAGGGCTCGGCGCGCAATGGTCGTACAGCGCCTCCGCGTCGCGCCGCCCGCGGGGAGCGAAGGCCCTCGGCATCGGGCTCGCCACGATGTACTGGACCGCGCAGAACTCGAACGGACTCCTCTTCTCCCCCTCCCTGAACCGGCATTTCGGCGTCACCTCGGCCGACCTCAGCTATCAGCTCTACCGGAGCGACGCGAACGGCACGAAGAGCACCTCCCACGCCTTCGAGCTCGGCGCCCGCATCCCACTCTCGGCGCGGACCCAGTTCACCCTCCGCGCCCGCACGCGGGCCGGCGGATACCTCCAGAGCTCCGGCCTCACGGCCGGTCTCTGGTACGGATTCTGATGGACCAGGACACCCTCATCATCATCGGCGTCGGGCTGGGGCTCGTGAGCCTGGCGATGATCCCCTTCCTCTGGCGGATCCGGCGGCTCGAACAGCGGGCCATCGTCGCGACCGAGCAGGCCGAGCGCTACGGACTGCACGAGCCGCTGTCGCTCCATCCCGTCGTGAGCCCGGGGGACTGCATCGGGACCGGCGCCTGCGTCTCGGTCTGTCCGGAGGGGGATGTCCTCGGGCTCCGGAACGGCCAGGCGCAGGTGATCGCGCCGGCACGGTGCGTGGGGCACGGTCTCTGCGAGCGCGCCTGCCCCACCCAGGCCATCACCCTCGTCTTCGGCACCGCCCAGCGCGGGGTCGAGATCCCGCGGGTGCAGGGGAACTTCGAGACCAACGTCCCCGGGCTCTTCATCATCGGCGAGCTGGGGGGGATGGGGCTGATCCGGAACGCCTTCGCGCAGGGGCACCAGTGCGTGGATGGGATCGCTGGACGCGTGTCGCGGGTCGCGGGTCGGGGGTCGCGGGGGTCTGGCGATGAACTGGACCTCCTCATTGTGGGGGCGGGACCGGCGGGGCTTTCGGCGTCGCTCCACGCGCAGCGCCACAAGCTGAAGTTCCGCACCATCGAGCGGGAGGACGTGGGTGGGACGGTGCGGTACTACCCGCGGAAGAAGATCGTGATGACCCAGCCGATGGAGATCCCCGGCTACGGAAAGCTCAAGGAGAAGGAGATCCCCAAGGAGCGGCTGGTGGACATCTGGCAGGAGGTGATCGCCAGCACCGGGCTCGTGATCTCGACCGAGGAGATGGTGCAGGCGGTGGAGAAACAGGAGGGAGGGGGCTTCCGGGTGAAGACCACCAAGGGAGAGTATGAGGCCCGCCACGTCGTCCTCGCCATCGGGCGGCGCGGTATCCCGCGGAAGCTCGGCATCCCCGGCGAGGGGCTCCC
>JANMWE010000116.1:0-1987 GCA_031393795.1 Gemmatimonadota bacterium | reverse complement strand
GGTACAAACCGGGTACATAGGTAACAGCTCTATCCGGGAACATGGGTGACACTCCCCCTAAACTGCACGGTCTACCCCTCCGACGGGAGCCAGACCGATGCCGTGGTTGGAGACCGCACCCATGGACCAACGCCAGCAGTTCATCACCGATCATCGGCAGGGATTCTACCCCGTGACCGAGCTCTGCGCCCGCTACGGTATCAGCCGGAAGACCGGCTACAAGTGGCTCGAGCGCTTCGAGGACGAGGGCCGGCACGGCCTCGCCGATCGGAGTCGGGCCCCGCACCACTGCCCGCACCGGATCGCGCCCGCGACCGCCGAGTTGCTCTGCACCGCGCGGCGGAAGCATCCGGATTGGGGCGCCCGCAAGTTGTTGGACTTCCTCGGGCCCCGCTATCCCGACGTCCGCTGGCCCGCCATCAGCACCGCCGCCGACCTCTTGGACCGTCGGGGCCTCGTCCACCGCCGCCGGCGCCGGCGCCCCCACCAGCATCCGGGCGTCGTGCCGCCGACCACCACCGCGCCCAACGACCTCTGGACGGCCGACTTCAAAGGGCAGTTCACCACCCAGGACGGGATCTATTGCTATCCGCTCACGATCGCCGACCAGCACACCCGCTACTTGCTGACCTGCCACGGGCTGCCGTCCACCCACGGGGCGGGGGCCCGCGCCGGCTTCGAGCGCGCGTTCCGGACCTACGGCCTGCCCCGCGCCATTCGGACCGACAACGGGACCCCGTTCGCGTCCAGCGGCCTCCACGGCCTCTCCCGTCTCAATGTCTGGTGGCTGCGGCTCGGCATCCAGCACCAACGCATTCACCCCGGCCGGCCCCAGCAGAACGGCGCCCACGAGCGCATGCACAAGACCTTGAAGCGCCGCGCCATCCGTCCGCCGCGGAGCACGGCGCGGACCCAGCAGCGGGCCTTCGACCACTTCCGCGCGGAGTACAACGAGGAACGGCCGCACGAGACCCTGGGCGGGCGGACGCCGGCGTCGCAGTATCGGCCCTCGCCGCGCCCCTATCCGCGGCGCCTGCCCCCGCAGGAGTATCCCGGGCACTTCCTCGTGAAGAAGATCACCACCGGCGGCACCTTCCGCTTCCAGCATCGCCTGTTGTTCATCGCGAGCAGCCTGACCGACCATCACATCGGGCTGGAAGAAACGGACGAGGGCATTTGGTCGATCTACTTCAACACCGTCCTGCTGGCCAAGCTCGACGAACGGGACTACATCATTCGGGGCTGACCCCCAAAGTGTCACCCATGTTGCCGGATTACAGTGTTACCCATCATCCCGGTTGCTCAACTACTGGTCACGCTTCAGTTCAAAGTAGACGCCGTCCGACATTGCAATTATGTGGTCCTTGTCCTTTACGATCAGCGAGGCACCGGGTGAATCCCAATCACCGGGACATCGGATGTCAACAACGGTGACGGTGCTCGTAGTAATCCCGAGCTGACGCATAGAGATGCGATCATTGTCGAGGAAGTCTGCCTCCGTCCTGACGCGCGCTAGGTAAAGTGGATGGAGGCAAGAATCCTGCCCAAACCGAGCGATGGTGCTGTCATAGCTTGCCTTGCGACCGTGCCAAGCCTGCGACTCCGCACGACTCATTGCACAGACATTGGGACAGGAGTCGGAGTAGATGTGCCATCGGCCGAACACCGCGCTTGCATCCCCTGGGGGGAGCGGCGCGACGGACAGCGCGGCTACAATCGACAGAGGCACTCGTAGGTCCATTGTAAGCCGCCTAACGGTTGGCGCTTTAGCTGCGGCGAGCGAGCCCCGCCGTAGCACAATCCTAAATGATTCCGCAGCGTGGCCGCGGGGAGGCTCGTGAAGCGGGGAGCCCTGGCCGCGGAGCGCCGTCAGCTACAAGCGCTGGTTAGGACGGCTTGCCCATTTTGAGGACTACCTCAAAGTGAAGTCCAGAGCCTGCCCGTGCCCCAACAAACGTGGCGGCGTCGGTCCATGAATGGGGGGTGT
>JANMWE010000091.1:0-6671 GCA_031393795.1 Gemmatimonadota bacterium | reverse complement strand
AGCGTCGCGGCGACCATCGCCATGTGGTTGGCGCCGGTCGTGGTGTGCGACTGCAGCGCCGCCATCTGCTTGGCGAGGGCGGGGGGCGCCAGCGCCGCGCCGATGCGCCATCCGGTCATCGAGTATGCCTTGCTGGCGCCGTAGATGACCACCACCCGCTCGAGCAGCTCGTCGGGGAGATCGAGGAAGGAGGGCGCGGGCCCGGGGCCGTAGTGGATGTGGCGGTAGATCTCGTCGGCGATGACCCAGACCTGCCGCTCGTGCGCCCACTTGGCGATCGCCTTCAACTCGGCCAGGGTGTACACCGCGCCGGTGGGGTTGCAGGGAGAGCAGATGATGAGCCCGCGCACCAGCTTGTCGTACTTCTTCTCGAGGTCCGCCACCCCGACCTTGAGCCCCCACTCGGGGTCGCCCGGCACCAGGATCGGCGTGGCGCGCGCGAGGTGGACGATCTGCGGGTAGCTCACCCACGCGGGCGAGGGGATCAGCACCCTGTCCTGCGGGCCGAAAAGGGAGAAACAGGCGTTGAACACCGCCTGCTTGGACCCGGAGCTCACGACCAGGTGGTCGGCGTTGACCGCGCGGCCCCCCGACATGAGCGAGAGGTTCCGCGCCATCGCAGCGCGGAGCTCGAGCGTGCCGATGTTGGGCGGGTACTTGGTGTACCCCTTCCGGATCGCTTCGATCCCCGCCTCGGCCACCGGCGCCGGGGTGTCGAAGTCGGGCTCGCCGATGCTGAGGTCGAAGACATCCTCTCCCGCCGCGCGGCGTGCCTTGCAGGCGGCGCTGATGGCGACCGTTTCGCTGCCCTTGAGGTATTGGAGGTTGGTGGAAAAGAGTTCGGGCATCGGGGCGCGGGATGGGGGAGGGTGCTGTTGGACGAGCGAAAAGTTCCCTGATGGCCTAGGGGTGTCAACCTTCGTGGCAAGCCCACTGGCGGGAACCTTCCTGAGCGGAGCGAAGGACCTACTCGGCGCTGGCCAGGTCCTTCGTCGCTGACGCTCCTCAGGAAGGTTCAGACACCGTCACCGCCCCAGCGCCCCACCGCCCAAGCGCCGACCACCACCCGCCTACCCGCCTACCCGCCTACACACTATTATTGTCCCCCCGCGCCGAAGCGGGTCCGTGCTTCTTTGACAATCGAGGTCGTCGTGTCGGGTCTTACCGAGCTGGTGGGCGCGGAGATCTCCGCCCACCTGGAGTCCCTGGGCTATCGTGCCGATCAGGTGGAGATGAAGGAGATCCTTCCGCTCACCGCCCGCGGCAACAATGTGGTCATCGTGGCGCCGCCCTCCGCGGTGCACGCGCTCCCCGCGCTCGCGGGAGTCTGCCGCGCACTCACCGAGGGTGAGGGCGCCCGCGGCCTCATCCTCGTCCCGACCGGCGCCCTCGGTGCGTGGACCCGCGTCCTCGCCCCGCTCGCCCAGGCGGCTGGCCTCCGGCTCCACGCCGGCGCTGGTCAGGCCCGGGCGGCTCGGCAGCTCGCCGCCGGCACCATCGACCTTCTCCTGACTACCCCCGAAACAGCTCACGCCCTTCAGCAGCGCGCCACCCTCAAGGTGGACGGGCTCAAGGCGGTCGTACTCGCGTGGCCCGAACTCTGGGCCGATGACGTCGCCGTCACCGCCTTGATGACCGACGCGAAGGAAGCCCAGCGTGTCGTCCTCACCAGCGATCCGGGCGCCGTGACCGATCTGGTCGAGCGCTATGCCCGGAAGGCGATGACTTTCGGCGTCCCTGGCGTCGACCACTCCCTCCCCGGCCCCCTCGGCCCGGTGCGCACCGTCAGCGTGCCGGAGTCGGAGCGGGGTCAGGCGCTCGCGGCCGCGCTCGAAGTGCTCGATCCCACGGCCGCGGTGGTCTGGGCGATGGACCCGACCGGTGTGGCCGAAGCGACGGCGGTGCTCGCCGGCCGCTCGGCCGACGTGTCGGTCGTCTCGGGCGACGTGCCGCCCGCGAAGGTGATCATCGCGTGGGATCTTCCGGCCCGTGCCCGGCTCGAGCAGCTGCTGTCGGCTGGCGAGGTCGTGCTCTTCGTGCCGCCGCAGGCGGAGCGGTGGGCGGCAGCGAATCTTCGCGACCGCCGGCCGCTCCGGTTGCCGAACGCGATCGATGCCGCGCGGGATGACGCCGCGCGACGCCGCGCCCAGGTGACCGACACGCTCGAGGCCGGGCTTCCGACGGAAGGGCTCCTCGCCCTCGCCCCGCTCTTCGAGCGTTACGACGCGACGCTCATCGCGGCGGCACTGTATCAACTGGCCAAAGCATCCGGTGCGCCCCTTTCTAGCGCGCCTCTCGCGCCTCTCGCGCCTCCGGTCATGGGCATCATGTGGATCAGCGCCGGTTCGGCCGACAACCTCCAGCCCAAGGATATCGTCGGGGCGCTGGTGAACGAGATCAAGGTCGAGCGGGCGAGCATCGGGAAGGTGGACGTGAAGGAGAAGTTCTCCCTGGTCGAACTGCCGATGGCCGACGTCGCGCGGATCAGCGAGGCGTTCACCGGGACGACGCTGAAGCGGAAGCGGGTGCTCGCCCGCCCCGACCGCGCCCGCGAAGGCCGGCCGGCCCGTCCCGACGGCGACCGGCCACGCGCCCCGCGCACCGAGCGCCCGCCGCGACGCACCCGCGAATGACATCTCCCCCTTTCCCGTAAGGGAGAGGGGGTCGGGGGGTGAGGTGAAAGCCGACGGGCCACCCAGCGGGGTGGCCCGTGTTGCGTCGCGCCTTGGCGCGCAGCATTCCAGCTCTGCCCGCGATGAATCGCGGGCCTGCCTTCTACTTCTTGTTGACCAGGTCCTTCAGACCCTTGCCGGCCTTGAACACCGGGGCCTTCGACGCCTTGATGGCGATCGCCTTGCCGGTCTGGGGATTGCGGCCGGTGCGGGCCGCGCGCTTGCGGACCTTGAAGCTGCCGAAGCCGGTGACGTTGACCTCGCCGCCCTTCTTGAGGGTGCTGGCGATGACGCCGTCGGTGCCGAAGAACACTTCCACGACCGATCCGGCATGCGCCTTGGAGGTGTCGAGGTGCTTTGCGACGGCCTCCACCAGTTCCTGCTTGTTCACGTGATGCTCCTTGTGGGGGGGAACGATGACCTGCACGGCGCGGGCTCGTCCCGGCCGGAGGGTCCACTGCCAGGGGGTGCACCTTGAGGAAAGGCGCATCTCCCGGGCTTAATATGGGTACGAAGGCCGGAAACCCGCAAGAGTCAAGGCTTTCCGCTTGACCCCCCGGGGGCGCCGGGTTACGCTTGGCTTCCCCGCCCCACCCCGAGGTCCCGGACCGATGCCCCCTGTCACCCGTCACGGCACGATCGAGCTGATCGCCGGCGTCATGTTCAGCGGCAAGAGTGAAGAGCTCATCCGCCGGGTGCGCCGCGCGATCATCGCCAAGCGGGCCGTGCAGGTGTTCAAGTCCCACCTGGACGCCCGCTACGCCGGGCTTTTCCACGTGTCCAGCCACGACGGCCGCGAGGTCGAGGCGGTGCCGATCGACTCCGCCGCCGAGATCTTCCGGCAGGTCCGTCCCGACACCGAGATCGTCGCCATCGACGAGGCGCAGTTCCTCGATGAGGAGGTCGTCACCGTCGCGACCGCCCTGGCCGAGCGGGGGGTGCGGGTGATCCTGGCGGGGACCGACACCGACTTCCGCGGCGAACCGTTCGGGGCGATGGGCGCCCTGATGGCGGTGGCCGAGGAGGTCACGAAGCTCCGGGCCATCTGCGTCGTCTGCGGCGAGCTGGCCTGCCGCAACCAGCGCCTGGTGGACGGCAAGCCGGCGCGGTGGGACTCTCCCACGATCATGATCGGGGGCCGCGAGAGCTACGAGGCGCGCTGCCGGCACTGCCACCGGGTGCCGCGTCGCGATGAAGACCAGACCCGGATGCTGTGAGGCGCTATCGGCTATCGGCTATCTGCTATCGGCCATATCAGCTCCGTTTGGAGGCGAGATCCTGCCTCTGGGCGGAGCAACTGATAGCCGATAGCCGATAGCTGATAGCTTTAGTCCATGCTCAACGTGGCCCTGACCGGCAACATCGCCGCCGGCAAGTCGGAGGTCGTACGCCGTTTCGCCCAGTGGGGTGCGACGGTCATCGATGCCGACCACTTGGCGCGCGAAGCGCAGGCGCCCGGCACGGAGGTCCTCCGCTCCATCGCCCAGCGGTTCGGGAAGGAGATGATCCTTCCCGACGGCACCCTCGATCGCGCCGCCCTGCGCGGGCTCGTGATGGGGGACGAGACGGCCCTCGCCACCCTCAACGGCATCGTCCACCCGGCGGTCCGCCGGCGGCGCGACCAGCTCCTCGCCGAGGCGAAGGCCCGTGGGGACCGGATCGTGATCAACGACATCCCCCTCCTCTTTGAGGCCGCCGACCCCGCCCAGTTCGATACGGTGGTGCTGGTCGATGCACCCGAGGCCCTCCGGCGTGCCCGCCTGACCGACCTGCGTGGCCTCACCGCCGACGAGGCCGACAAGATGCTGCGGGCCCAGATCCCCGCCGAGGTGAAGCGGGCCCGCGCCGACATCGTCATCGACAACGCCGGCACCCTTGAGGAACTCGACGCCGCCGCCCGTGCCGCCTGGGAACGGCTCCGTCAGAAGGCCACCCGTCATCCTTGAGTCCGGCCCCGACCGGGCCTATGTTTCCCTGCTCGTATCACGATCCCCCACGAGGAACCGCGCGTGTCCAACGTCCCTGCCGACCTGCTCTATACCAAGGATCACGAGTACGTCGCCAAGACGTCCGACCCGACCATCGTCCGGATCGGGATCACCGACTACGCCCAGGGCGAACTCGGCGACATCGTCTTCGTGAACCTCCCGAAGAAGGGCGATACCTTCGCCGCCCACGCCTCGTTCGGCACCATCGAGGCGGTCAAGGCGGTCTCCGAGCTGTACACTCCGCTCGCCGGGACGGTGATGGAAGTGAATGCCGGGCTCGAGGCCGACCCGGCGGTGATCAACCGCGACCCCTACGCCGGGGGGTGGATGGTGGGACTGAAGGTCGATCCCGACCAGCTCGCCACCCTGATCAAGGCCGCCGACTACAAGAAGCTCATCGGCGAGTGATGTTGCACCGGATCGCCATCTTCGCCTCGGGGGCTTCGGCCCGCCGGGGCGTTGCCCTTTTCCTGACCGCCTGACCGCCTGATCCTTCGCTACGCTCAGGACGAGCCGCCGACCATATGGCCACCAAGACCGCCGCACCCGCTCCCTCCGGCCCGCACACCCTCGGCCGGCCCCACGCCTTCGCCGACACCTTCGCCTCGCGCCATCTCGGGCCCCGCGAAGCCGAGATCCAGCAGATGCTCGGCATCCTTGGCTACAAGACGCTCGATGACTTCATCGACACCGTCGTCCCCGAGTCGATCCGGCTCCGCCGGCCGCTCAACATCCCCGCGGCGCGCACCGAGCGCGAGGCGCTCCGGGCCCTCCGCAGCATGGGGGAGCAGAACCGGATCTTCACCTCGTTCATCGGGATGGGCTACTACGGCACCTTCGTGCCGCAGGTGATCCAGCGGAACATCCTCGAGAACCCCGGCTGGTACACCGCCTACACGCCGTACCAGGCCGAGATCGCCCAGGGGCGGCTCGAGGCGCTCCTCACCTTCCAGACCGCGACCTCCGACCTCACCGGCCTCCCGATCTCGACCGCGTCGCTCCTCGACGAGGGCACCGCCGCGGCCGAAGCGATGTCGGTGGCGCTGCACGCGAAGGACCGAGGGGACCATCCGGTCTTCCTGATCGACTCGGGCTGCCATCCGCAGACCATCGAGGTGGTCCGCACCCGCGCAGAAGCGCGCGGCGTCGAGACGGTGGTGGCCGACCCCGACCAGTTCGCCTTCGACGCCAAGACCATCGGCTGCCTGGTGCAGTATCCGGCCACCGACGGCCGGGTGCGCGACTTCGCGCCGCTCGCCGCCAAGGCAAAAGGCACCGGGGCGCTGGTCATCGCGGCCACCGACCTGCTCGCCCTCACCCTGCTCAAGTCGCCCGGCGCGTGGGGTGCCGACATCGCCGTCGGCAACAGCCAGCGCTTCGGGGTGCCGATCGGGTTCGGCGGGCCGCACGCCGCCTTCTTCTGCTGCCGTGACGAGCTCAAGCGCATCATCCCCGGCCGGATCATCGGGGTCTCGAAGGACCGTCAGGGACGTCCCGCGCTCCGAATGTCACTGCAGACCCGCGAGCAGCACATCCGCCGCGAGAAGGCCACCTCCAACATCTGTACCGCCCAGGTACTGCTGGCCGTCATGGCCGCCATGTATGCCGTGTACCACGGCCCAGTGGGCCTGGCTCGGATCGCCCGCCGGGTGCATGCCCATGCCACAGCGTTGGCCCAGGGTCTGCGCGCGGGCGGGATCGAGGTCGAGACCGGGCACTTCTTCGACACCATCACGGCTCGAGTGCAGGGCCGGGCAACCGAGGTCGTCACCGAGGCGGCTGCTCGTGGGGTGAACCTGTGGCGGGTCGATGCCGATCGCGTGTCGGTGAGCACCGACGAGACCACCGACCTGGAGGACCTGTCCGCGGTGTGGGCCGCCTTTGGTGTGCCGGAGCTGTCAGCCATCGAGCCTGTCGAGACGCTCACCTGGCCTCCAGCGTTGGTCCGTGTCTCGGAGTACCTGACGCACCCGGTGTTCCAGAGGCACCACAGCGAGACGGCCATGCTGCG
>JANMWE010000067.1:0-3362 GCA_031393795.1 Gemmatimonadota bacterium | reverse complement strand
CGGAACGTGGCGATCAAGGTGCTCCGCCCCGAGCTGGCCGCGGCCCTCGGCGAGGAACGCTTCCTCCGCGAGATCACCACCACCGCCGGCCTCCGTCACCCCAACATCCTGCCGCTCTACGATTCGGGATCCGCCGGGGGGGGGCTCTACTACGTGATGCCCTTCGTCGTAGGGGAGACCCTCGACGACCGGCTGCGGCGCGAAAGGCGCCTCCCGCTCCATGATGCGCTCGCTATCGTGCGCGAGGTGGCCGATGCCCTCGGCGCCGCGCACGCCCAGGGCGTGGTGCACCGGGACATCAAGCCGGCCAACCTCCTGCTCGAATCGGGCCACGCGGTGGTCGCCGATTTCGGGATCGCGAGCGCGGTCCAGATGGCGGGAGGGACCAAGCTGACGCAGGCGGGGATGGCGGTGGGGACCCCGGTATACATGAGCCCGGAACAGGCGGCGGGGGGGCAGCAGATCGACGGCCGGAGCGATCTCTACTCCCTGGGGTGCGTCCTGTTCGAGTTGCTGGTCGGCGAGCCTCCCTTCAACGGTCCCTCGGCCCCATCGGTCCTGGCGCAACATCTGAGCACGCCTGCCCCGGCCCTCTCCTCCCGCGCCCCCGGGATCCCAGCCCCCGTCGCGGCGATCGTCAGCCGCCTCCTCGCCAAGGAGCCGGACGAGCGCTACGCCGACGCGCGCCAACTGATCAACGCGATCGATGGCGCACTCACGCCGGCGACGACCGCCGCCTACCTCGCCGCCCAACGCTCCGCGGGCCGCCGCTCCCTGCTGATCCCCGCCCTCATCGCCATCCTCGTGCTGGGCGGCTGGGCGCTGACCCGCTGGTGGTCCGGGATCGATGCCGCGCCGGCGGTCACGCTGCGCCAACTCACGTCGTCGGTCGAGGTCGAGGAGTATCCGGCGCTCTCCCCGGATGGTGCCCGGCTCCTCTTCAGTCGCGACCTCGGCGGGATCCGACAGCTCTTCTTGGTCAACATCGCCGACGGGAGCGAGCGACGCGTGACCCGCGATTCGTCCGATGCGATCCAGCCGGTCTGGACTCCTGGAGGCGACGCCGTGGTCTTCGTTCGCGCCCGGAAGCCGAACACCCGACTCCAGCCAGGCGACGTCTTCGGCGAGTTCAGCGGCGGGGACATCTGGCGCCTCACCCTGGCGTCCGGCGCCGCGACCCGCCTGGTCGAGGAGGCCGCGACCCCGTCGGTCGCGCCGGATGGTCGGCTCGCGTTCGACGCCGCGCGGGCCGGGACCCGCCGTATCTGGGTCGCCGACAGCGAGGGACGGAACGCGCAGGAGCTCTCGGTCGACAGCTCGGAAGCGGTGGCCCACTCCGCCCCGCGCTGGTCCCCCGACGGACGGTGGATCGTCTTCCAGCGGCATGAACACACCCGGTTCGACATCGGCGTCATCGACGTCGCGAGCCACCGCACCTCCCAGGTGACGAACGACGCCTATGCCGACCTCCAGCCGGCATGGGATCCCTCGGGACGTGCCATCTGGTTCACTTCCAATCGCGCCGGGGGCTACAACATCTGGCGCATCCCGGTGACCCGGCGCGGCGCCCGTGGGGGGCCGCCGGTGCAGATCACCACCGGTGCGGGCGAGGATGTCGAGCTGTCGGTGCCGAGCGCCGGGGGGCGGATGGCGTTCAGCGTGCTGCGGCTCAATGCCGACCTCTGGCGTCTCCCCGTCGGTCCCAAGGATGGACGCCCCACCGGAACCCCGGAGCTCGTGGTCGCCACCACACGCGAGGAGAGCCGCGGCGATTGGTCGCCCGACAGTCGTCGGATCGCGTTCAACTCGGACCGTTCCGGGGAGATGAATATCTGGGTCCACACCCTCGCGGACAGCAGCGACCGGCAGGTGACCCGGGGACCCGGCGGTGATTACCAGCCGCGGTGGTCACCCGACGGCGGTCACGTCGCTTTCTTCTCCGCTCGCGCGGGGAACGCCGACATCTGGTCGGTGGATGTCGCGACCGGGCAACTCACCCAGCTCACGACAAGTCCCTGGCTTGACATCAATCCAGCGTACTCCCCGGACGGGAGCGCCATCGCGTTCCAGTCCGATCGCGGGGGACGGATCGAGGTCTGGACCATGAAGGCCGACGGCACCGACCAGCGGCAGCTCTCCCAGAATGGAGCCGGCGTGTTGCACTTCCTGGTCTGGAGCAAGGATGGCAAGTACCTCTACTTCCGGGACGGCAACGCGACCGCGAGCCCGGGCCGGATCGAGGTCGCCACCGGGATAGTGACACCGGTCGGCATCCATGGCGGGAGCCACCTTTCGTTCAACCCGGACGACACGCTGCTCGCCGATGTCTCGGGACACACTGTGCTCTGGATCTCGCCGCTCGGGGGCACGCCCTACGAGTCGTTCCACTTCGACGACCCCGATATCCGGGTGGACTATCCCGTCTGGTCCCCCGATGGGCGCTGGATCCTCTTCGACCGCCTGAAGCCCGAAGGTGGGGACATCTGGCTCATGGAGCGACACCCGTGATCATCGCACCCCGGGCACCGGCACTTCGGAACCTGTGAACTTGGAGCTCATCCAATGACACTCCAGCGCCTCAGTGCAAGCCTCGCCGACCGCTATCTCCTCGAGCGCGAACTCGGTGCCGGCGGCATGGCGACCGTCTATCTCGCCCAGGACCTCAAGCACGACCGCAAGGTCGCCATCAAGGTCCTCCGTCCCGAGCTCGCGGCGGTGATCGGTGCGGAACGGTTCCTCTCCGAGATCAAGACCACCGCCAACCTGCAGCACCCCCACATCCTGGCGCTGCACGACTCGGGAGAGGCCGACGGCTTCCTTTACTACGTCATGCCGTATATCGAGGGGGAGTCGCTCCGCGACCGGCTGACCCACGAGCGGCAGCTCCCGGTGGACGAGGCGATCCGGATCGCGACCGAGGTGGCGGGAGCGCTCGACTACGCCCATCGCCATCACGTGATCCACCGCGACATCAAGCCGGAGAACATCCTCCTGCACGACAGCTCGGCACTCGTCGCCGACTTCGGCATCGCGTTGGCGGTGAGCACCGCCGGCGGCGGCCGGATGACCGAGACCGGGATGTCCCTCGGCACTCCGCACTATATGAGCCCCGAGCAGGCGATGGGGGAACGGGAGATCACCGCCAAGAGCGACGTCTACGCCTTGGGCTGCGTGCTCTACGAGATGCTCTGCGGCGAACCGCCATTTACGGGCCCCACCGCGCAAGCGATCATGGCGCGGGTGATGACCGAGGAGCCCCGTTCCCTCACGATGCAGCGGCGCACCATCCCGCCCCACATCGAGGCCGCGGTCCATGTCTCGCTCTCGAAGCTCCCCGCCGACCGGTTCGCGACCGCCGCGGA
>JANMWE010000042.1:0-3326 GCA_031393795.1 Gemmatimonadota bacterium | reverse complement strand
TTGTGGCGCCACTCGTGGCGCATGCCGTGGACCTTCTCTCCGACCGCAACACCTCCCACCCGTGACCACTCCCACGCGCCTCCTCATCACGATGGACGACCTCGAGACCGCCGTGCGGGTGAACGCGGCGCTCGAAGGGGCGGGGCATCGCACCAGCCTCCTGGCCGCGGTGGACGACTGGCGCGAGGAGCTGCGGCGCGCCAAGCCCGACATCGTCATCCTGACCGGTGGCGCGCACGAGCCACGGACCCAGGCGCTGGCCCGCGCGGCGCGCGACCAGGAGACCGGCGTCCTCCCCCTCGAACCGGGGATGGATGTGGTGGCGGAGGTCGAACGGATCCAGCGCCGGCGCGAGCTGCAGCGGGAGACCGGGATCGCCGGCGAGAGCGCCCCGATCCAGGAGCTCCTGGTCCGGATCGAGCAGATGGCGCCGGTGTCGAGCACGGTGCTGGTCCAGGGGGAGTCGGGCACCGGCAAGGAGCTCGTCGCCAAGGCGATCCACGACCTCTCGCTCCGCCGCGGCAAGCCGTTCATCGCGGTCAACTGCGCCGCCCTCCCCGAAAGCCTGCTCGAGAGCGAGCTCTTCGGGCACGAGAAGGGGGCCTTCACCGGCGCCGCTGAACGGCGGCTCGGTCGCTTCGAGCTGGCCGACGGCGGGACGATCTTCCTCGACGAGATCGGCGAGATCCCCGCCAGCGTGCAGGTGAAGCTCCTGCGCGTGCTGGAGAGCCGGCAGTTCTTCCGGGTCGGCGGCATCGCGCCGATCAAGGTCGATGTCCGCGTGGTCGCCGCCACCAATCGCTCCCTCCGCGATGCGGTGGGGATGGGGCAGTTCCGCGACGACCTCTACTACCGCCTCAACGTCCTCTCGCTCTACCTCCCGCCCCTCCGCGACCGGCGCGAGGACATCCCCCTCCTGGTCCGCCGCTTCATCCGCGAGTTCTCGTCCCAGCACGACCGGCCGTTCCACGGCATCACCGCCGAGGCGATGCAGCTGCTGATGTCGGGGTCGTGGCCGGGCAATGTGCGGCAGCTCCGGAACCTGGTCGAGTCGATGGTGGTCCTCGGCCACGGCGGCGAGATCCGCGCCAGCGACATCCCCCCCGACATCCTCGAGGGGGCGTCGCGGATGCTCCCGGTGCGGATCGAGGGACTGGCAGGAGGGAACCAGGTCTCCAACCAGGAGCTGGAGTTCATCCTCCGTTCCCTGATGGACCTCCGCCTCCAGGTCGAGGAGCTGCGTCACCGGCTCGACGACGGTCCCCAGCGGGTCCAGGTGATCGACGTGACCGATACCCACCCGGTGGCCGAGGTGGAGGTCCACGGTATCGAGGGGGACGGGATGGGGGCCACAGGCCACAGGCCTCAGGCCTCAGGCCCGATTCTGTACCGATCCGGGATGTCGATGGCCGAAGTGGAGCGGGCGGCCATCGAGGCGGCCCTCCGGGAGCATGAAGGAAACCGAAGAAAAGCCGCAGAAGTGCTCGGGATAGGGGAAAGGACCCTCTACCGGAAGCTGAAGGCGTACGGGCTGGGCTAAGCCGTTGCCCTGCCGCAACTTGCAAACCCCCCTCGCACTTGACGTGACAGGGGTC
Source organism: Gemmatimonadota bacterium (assembly GCA_031393795.1). Taxonomy (GTDB): domain Bacteria; phylum Gemmatimonadota; class Gemmatimonadetes; order Gemmatimonadales; family GWC2-71-9; genus CAMLHU01. The sequence goes on along the minus strand of JANMWE010000042.1, from coordinate 1,731 downwards.
ACACCCGATATTAAGTAGTCCATTCCCCGGGGCTCCCCGGGCCCTCCGGAACCCCCTGATATCGATGTTCGCCGTACTGCCCGAGGCCTGTGTCGGCTGCCTCGCCTGCGTACGCGTTTGTCCGGTCGGTGCCATTGCGGTGGAAGAGCCGCTCGTACGGATCGAAGACGACGCCTGTGTCGGCTGCGGCCAGTGTGTCCCCGCTTGTCCCCACGGCGCGATCGCCGCTCACGGGGACTTGGCGCGGGCCGCCGCGGTCGCGGCCGGGGGGATAGGGGCGCTGATCCTGGCGCCGGAGGCGGCGGCGCACTTCTACCCCGCCAAGCCCGAGCAGGTGGTGAACGCCTGTCAGGCGGCGGGATTCCGGGTGGTGACGCGGGGCGTCATCGGCGACGAGCTGGTCGCGATGGCCTACCTCGACCTCTGGGACGACAAGTCCTGGGGCACCCTGATCCGGAGCACCGACCCGGTGGTGGTGCAGACGATCACCCGGGACTGGCCCGAGCTGGTGCCGCACCTGGCACCGGTCTGCACGCCGAGCGAGGCGGAGGTGCGCTACCTCCGGGCGAAGTACGGCGGATCGATGCGGATGGTGTACTGCGGCTTCGCGCCGCCGTTCGGCGACCTGGTCGACGCGTCGCTCACCTTCTCCGACCTGGAAGAGCTCTTCCGCCGGCTCGGCGTGAAGGTGGCCGGTCAGCCCGACGTCTTCACGCGGATCCCCGAGGAGCGCAGGCGCTACCTCTCCGCGGCGGGAGGAATGCCCCTCGCGATGCTGGCCGAGGTCGGGAAGCCGGAAGTGCGGCGGTTCAAGATCGTCCGGGGGTTGCACGCCCTCCCCGCACTCGCCCATTCGATGCGCGACGGCTCGGACCTCGGCTTCATCGACATCCTGAGCGCCGAAGGGGCGCTGGACCATCCGCTGGCGGGACCGAAGGAAGAACTCTACTGGCGCCGGAAGGTATGCGAGAACACCGAGCCGCCGCGCAGCCGGTTCCCGGTGGTGGAGGAGGGAGTGGTGGCGAGCACCGGAGCGACCTTCGACATCCGGAGCCGCCAACGGCCGATGGACGAGCGGCAGGTGCAGGAGGTGCTCGACGCCATCGGTACCGGGCCGAACGGGAAGGCGTGGGACTGCGGCGGGTGCGGGCATCCGACCTGCCGGAAGTTCGCGGAACAGGTGACCATCGGACGGGCGACGCTCAGGCTCTGCGCCCCGTACCAGGAGCGGCGGGCCAACGTGGCCTCGCGCGAGGCGGCGGTGGATGGGGTGACGGGACTCGCGACCTACCGCGTGTTCGTGGATCGGTTGCAGAATGAGGTGGAGCGGAGCAAGCGCAGCGGGGAGAGTTTCGCCGCGGTGTTCCTCGACCTCGACCACTTCAAGCTGGTGAACGACGGCTGGGGCCACGCGATGGGGAATGCGGTGTTGAAGGCGGTGGGGGCGGAACTGCGGGAAGGGGTGCGTGCGGCCGACCTGGTGTCGCGCTGGGGTGGGGATGAATTCGTGGCGCTCTTGCCGCGCACCGATGTGGGGGGTGCGGAGCGGGTGGCGGAGATCCTGCGGGAGCGGCTGGCGAACGTGGGGAAGGGGCTGGGGCTTCCGGACGGGGCGGTGACGGCGTCATTCGGGGTGGCGGCATTCGATCCGGAGTCGCCGCCGGTGGGCGACCTGATGGAGCTGGCCGACCGGGCGCTGTACCGGGCCAAGGCGTCGGGACGGAATGCGAT
>JANMWE010000018.1:0-12884 GCA_031393795.1 Gemmatimonadota bacterium | reverse complement strand
CTTGTCGCCGACGATGCGCTTGAGGAGCGTCTGCGCGTCCGTGAAGAGTTCTCGCGCTTCGGGGCGCTCGAGGATCCCCGGGTAGCTCCCCTTCAGCTCCCACGCCTGGAAGAAGGGGGTCCAGTCGATCCGTTGGATCAGGTCCTCCAGCGGCCAGTCGAACGACCGGGCGCCGAGCCAGGCGGGGCGGGGGGCCGCGGTCGCAGCGATCGTGAGCGCCTGCGCGCGCGCATCGGCGAGCGGCGTCAGCGTGCGCTCCCCTTCCCCCTCGCGCTCCTTGCGGAGCCTCGCGTACTCGGCGGCGACCTGGCTGGCGTAGGCCGGCCGGTGGGCGTCGCTCATCAAAGCGCTCGCCGCCGGGACCGCGCGGGACGCGTCGTTGATGTGCACCACCGGCGCCGAGTAGCGGGGGGCGATGCGGATGGCGGTGTGCGCCTTGCTGGTCGTGGCGCCGCCGATGAGGAGCGGCGTGGTGAATCCTTCCCGCTCGAGCTCTCCGGCCACGAAGGTCATCTCTTCGAGTGACGGCGTGATCAGCCCCGAAAGCCCGATCAGGTCGGCCTGGTGCTCGCGCGCGGCGGCGATGATGCGGTCGGAAGAGACCATCACGCCGAGGTCGAACACTTCGAAGTTGTTGCACTGGAGCACGACGCCCACGATGTTCTTGCCGATGTCGTGCACGTCACCCTTCACGGTGGCCAGCACGATCCGCCCCGCCGCCTGACGTTCCCCGCTCAGCTTCTTCTCCGCCTCGATGAAGGGGATGAGGTGGGCGACCGCCTTCTTCATCACCCGGGCGCTCTTCACCACCTGGGGCAGGAACATCTTCCCCGCGCCGAAGAGGTCGCCCACGACGCTCATCCCCGCCATCAGCGGTCCTTCGATCACATCGAGGGGGCGGGTGGCAGTGAGGCGCGCCTCTTCGGTGTCGGCCACCACGAATTCGTCGAGGCCGTGCACCAGCGCGTAAGAGAGCCGCTCGTGCACCGGCTTGCCGCGCCACTCGGCGGCGCTCTTCTCTCCCACGACGCGCGGGCCCATCCCGGCGGCGCGCGCGAGGAGCCGCTCGGTGGCGTCCGGGCGGCGGTCGAGGACGAGGTCCTCCACCAGGTCGCGGAGGTCCGCGGGGATGTCCTCGTAGATCGGGAGGGCGCCGGCGTTCACGATCCCCATGTCCATTCCCGCGCGGATGGCGTGGAGGAGGAAGGCGGCGTGGATCGCCTCGCGCAGCGGGTCGTTGCCGCGGAACGAGAACGAGAGGTTGGAGAGACCGCCGCTGATCCGGGCGCCCGGCAGGGTCGCCTTGATGCGGCGGGTCGCCTCGAGGTAGGCCAGGGCGTAGCCGGCGTGCTCCTCGATCCCGGTGCCGATGGCGAAGATGTTCGGATCGACGATGACGTCGTCGGGCAGGAAACCGGCCACGTCCACCAGCAGGCGGTACGCCCGGGTGGCGATGGCGACCTTTCGCTCCACGGTGTCGGCCTGTCCCTTCTCGTCGAACGCCATCACGATGACCGCGGCGCCGTAGCGCCGAGCGAGCCGCGCCTGGCGGAGGAATTCGCCTTCACCCTCCTTGAGGGAGATCGAGTTCACCACCGACTTCCCCTGGCAGTGCTGCAGCCCCGCCTCGATCACGCTCCACTTCGAGGAGTCGACGACCACGGGGACCTTGGCGATGTCCGGCTCGGCGGCGAGGAGGCGGAGGAAGCGCCCCATCGCGGCGGCGCCGTCGAGGAGCGCCTCATCGAAGTTGAGGTCGAGCATCTGCGCGCCGGTCTCGACCTGGGTCCGTGCCACCGCGACCGCATCGGAGTACTTCCCGTCGAGGATCAGCTTCGCGAAGCGGCGTGACCCGGTGACGTTGCACCGCTCGCCGATATTGACGAAGAGGGTCTCGGGTCCGATGGTGAGGGGCTCGAGTCCCGAAAGACGCAACCGCCCCGGGGGTGTCGCCGGCGTCCGTGGCGGGAGCCCCTGCACGGCCTCGGCGATCGCGCGGATATGGTCGGGCGTCGTGCCGCAGCAGCCGCCCACGACGTTGACCAGTTCCTGCTCGGCGAAGTGACGGAGCACCCCCGCCATGTACGCCGGCGTCTCGTCATAGCCGCCGAAGGCGTTGGGGAGCCCGGCGTTGGGGTGGGTGGTGACCCGGCAGGTCGCGACCCGGGAGAGTTCCTGCACGTACTGGTGCAGGTCGGCCGCGCCGAGAGCGCAGTTGAGCCCCACGGTGAGGGGGCGGGCGTGGGCCACGGAGTTCCAGAAGGCCTCGACCGTCTGGCCCGAGAGGGTGCGGCCGCTCCGGTCGGTGATGGTGGCCGAGATCATCACCGGGATGCGCGGGGTGCCGGCGTCGAACGCCTCTTCGATCGCGAAGAGGGCCGCCTTGCAATTGAGCGTATCGAAGATCGTCTCGACCATCAGGAGGTCGGCGCCCCCGGCGACCAGCGCTTCGACCGCTTCACGATACGCGGCCACGACCTCGGCCCACTCCACCGCGCGGTACCCGGGGTCCTCCACCTTGGGGCTGAGCGAGAGGGTGCGGTTGAGCGGCCCCAGGATGCCGGCGACGTACCGCGGTCGGCCGTCCTTGGCCTCGAACTCGTCGGCGACCGCTCGGGCGAGGGCGGCGCCGGTGCGGTTCAACTCGGGCGCCAGGGCCTCCATCCGGTAGTCGGCCTGGGCGATGGTCGTGGACGTGAAGGTGTTGGTCTCGAGGATATCAGCGCCGGCGGCGAGGTATTCACGATGGATCCCCGCGATGATCTCCGGCTGCGTGAGCAGCAGCAGGTCGCTGTTGCCGCGCAGGTCCACCGGCCACTCGCGAAAGCGCTCCCCGCGGAAGTCGGCTTCCGTGAGTTCGTGGCGCTGGATCATCGTGCCCATCGCGCCGTCCAGGAGCAGGATGCGTTCCTGGAAGAGCGACTCAAGGCGCGACAGGCGCGAGAGGCGCGTGAATGGGGCGGTCCCGCGGCCTGTCCTGAGCGTCAGCGAAGGATCCTGCGGTCGGGCGGTCAAAAGTCTGTTCGCTCCAAAATGAAAAAGCCCGGGGGCCGAAAACGGCTCCCGGGATGGGCGCGCGTTTTAGCGGTTTGTTTAACGTGGCCGCAAGCTGCGCAAATCACCACGACGAACGATCGATTGTGGAAGCTAAGATATAGCTCCCCCTCTCCCAAAGGGAGAGGGGGTCGGGGGTGAGGTCTGACCAGGGAGAGGGGATCAAGGGGGTGAGGCGGGATCGGAGAGGGGGTCGGGGGGTGAGGTCTGGCCGCGGAGAGGGGCTACGGCGTGAGGTCTAAAATGCCGAGGAGCAGCGCTGCCTGCGCCATCCCCACTCCCATCACCCGCACCCGCTTCTTCCTCCCCGTCGCCCCGCTTTCGATCGATACCGCCCTCTTCGCGACGCCGAGGGTCTTGGCCAGGAAGCGGACCAGCTCCTCGTTCGCCGCGCCATCGACCGGAGGGGCCGCGAGCCGGATCTTGAGGGCGTCGCCGTACGGGCCGACGACCTCGGTGCGGCCCGCCTTCGGCTGGAGGTGGAGCGACAACTCGACGCCGCCTGGGATGGCGGCGATCATCGTCATCCGACGAGCCGGAGCAGGAACGGCCGGAGCAGCAGGATCAGGAAATAGGCGACGATCGGCGTGATGTCGATCATCCCGATGGGCGGGATGAATCGCTGCAACGGACGGAGCAGCCAGTCGGTGGCCTGGTGGAAGGGGCGCATCCACGGGGTCCACCGACCGATCCCGAACCAGGAGCCGATCACGCGCACGAAGAGGGCGAGCGTCAGCAGATCGCACGCCGCCGCGACGATGAAGGCCGCGATGCCGTGCGGGCCGCTCTGCGCGGCCGACGTCACCGCCTGGCCATACTCGATGATCCACTGGGTGACCGAGATCAGGATCAGGCCGCCGACCACGGCCAAGCCGAGCACCCAGTAGGGGGCGTCCTGCGGGCTCCCGCCGCGTGCCACCAGGCGACGCTCCATCGGACGGGTCACGCCGCTGGCGGCGCCCCGCACGGCGCGCGGCCAGGCCCCGAAGGGGGCAAGGGTGCCGCGCCGCACCAGCCAGTGGGTGAGGGCCACAACGCCGGCGGCGCCGCAGCCCAAGGCCACGGCGCCGCGCACGATCAGGAGGACGAGGTCAGCCACCGACGGTGAACGCGCGCGCTTCGCCCGAGCTGAGGGTACAGTCCACCTCGAACGCGCCGCCGTTCAACATCGAGTCTTCGATCACCTTGTTGGTGCCGGCGCACTGCTTGATGGCGTGACCCTCGGCGTGCCGATACACCACCGTCAGGCTCGGTGTGCCGCCCTGGACCGACAGGCGGCGCACGGTGGTGCGGCTCAGGGAGTCGATCCCCATCGACGGCAGGTCGCGCGGGAGGTTGTTGAAGTGCGCCGACTTGTACGCCATCACCTGGTCCATGATGCCGAAGAGCTCCCGTCCGAGGGCCTGCGCTTCACCCGCCGCATTGTCGGAGACCGACGCATCCGGCCGGCGGCCGCGCGCGCCGGTGGCCGTCGTCCCCTTGGGGCCGAAGCAGGCGGAGAGCAGGATCAGGGTGACCAGCGGGAAGGCTCGCATCGGCGTCAGTCCATCGCGAATTCGCGGTTGAACACCACTTCGAAGGAGAAGGTCTTGGCGTGGCGGCGTGTCTCCATGATCTGGGCCACGCGTTCCAGCCGGGCCGGGATGGCCATGAGCTTCTCCTGCGCCTTCCGCCCCATCTCGTTCAACCCTTCAAGGGTGTCGATCTTCCAGTGCTTGAGCTGTTCCTGGACGATCTTGAGATAGTCACGCGGCCCGTAGATCTCGGAGCGGCGGATGACGTCGGCCAGCTGGACGAACCCGGGGATGGTGTGCCCCGGCATGTCGATGCCCGGGAGGACGAGCGCGAGCGAGAGCAGCATCTCGTTCGGGTCGCGCACCAGGATCTCGGTCACCATCGTGCGGTAGAAGGCGAAGTGCCGTGCCTCCTCGCTGGCCACGTTGGCGAGCGCCTCGCCCAGCACGGGGTCGTACTCCGCGCAGATCTTGCCGGTGTTGCCGTGGCTCACCTGGGTCGCGCGCTCCTGCACCGTGGTGTAGGCGAAGACGCGGTACGGATCCTTGTCCCACGCCGGCTGGAACCCCGCCTTGATGTAGGCGAACTGCATCACTTCGAGGGTGCGGCGGTCGAGGATCCGGGTGCTTTTGCAGTAGTCGGTCAGGACGGCGCCGTGCCGGTCCTCTTCCGCGGTCCACAGGTTGTTCCAGCTGGTCCAGTGGCTGTCGTCGCCGAGGTAGACCGCCAGCAGGCGATGGAAATGCGGGAGCCCTTCTTCGGTCAGCAGGTTGAGCGCGAGCGACGCCTTGATCGGGTCGGGCATCGAGAGTGCGCGCGCCGTCAGTCCCTTTTCGTGCTCGACCTGGGACTCTCCGGGCTTGGCATCGAGGAGATCGGCCGGGAACCAGAGCGGACGCTTTGCCTCGTGGGCGGCCATCAGCTCGGCCACCTTGGCCTCGAGGTCCCGGAGGACCTCGACCTTGGTCAGCAGTTGGCGGGCGGAGTTGGTAAGGGACATGCCCAAATCTGGGCGGGCGGCCCCCCCCGGGGAAGGGTCAGGCGACCGGGGGGGTCAGGGCCTTCTCCATCAGGACCCAGGCATCGCCGCCGACATAGCGGGGGCGCTGGAGGATCTCGCGCCAGCCGAGGTCGCTGTAGATCGTCGCGGACTCGAGGTCGTTGGTCCAGAACTCGAGGAGATGGGCGCCGGCCTCGCGGGCCCGGCCCTCGAACGCCTCGAGGAGCCGGAGCCCGTAGCCCAGGTCCTCCTGGTCCTCGAGCACCGCGAATTCGAGCAAGTGGGCGACGCCACCCCGGAGGTAATAACGGACGCCACCGACCCAGTCGCCCACGTCGTTCGTGAGCACCAGGAGGTGGTCGTCGTATTTGAGGTGGGAGCCGGTGGCGGCGTCCTGCCGGTCGACCAGATCACCGAACCAGCCCTCGAACTCCTCGCCACGGTCCATCTCGCGGATGATCAACTCGCTCATTGCGTTCCCATCGGCAGGCGGACCAGCGGGCAGGGGGGCTACCCGGGGCCTGGCAGACCCGTTGGTTCAACGCAATCGGGGTGCCAATTTCTGATGGCACCCCAAGTGGTTCATTCACAATGACTTACACCGTGTGCGATCTCGTACGGGGCTCCCCGGGCCCCTGCGGGGTGCACGGAGAGCTGGCAGGTCGCCTAGGTGGTCCGGCAGCGCCGGCTCTTGGGGACCACGTTGCCGCAGTTGATCGATTCGGCCATCCCCGAGGCGATGGTCCCGCACGCGGTCGACTGGGCCGAGCGCTGCGCCTCCATCTCCGTCGAGCCACGCGCGGACGCGCAATTGTCGCGGCCGTTGAACGAGACGCAGACCTCGCACTCGGCCTTCGATCCCGACAGGGTCGAGTAGAGGAGGAGCGCCGCGAACGCGAGCAGGGCGGCAAGGGTGAGGAGCGTCGAGCGTTTCATGATGGTTTCTATAGTAGGAGTCGCCTCACCCCGCCCGGATGGCCGCCCACATCGGGTAGAGCGACGCGATCAGCCACACCACGAACCCGCCGAGGGCCGCCTTGGTGGTGTCGAGCTTGCCGGTGACCTTGAGCCCGATCGCGATCAGCACCGTCGACCAGAGCGTGAACAGCTCCAGTCGGCCCATCAGCGTCATCGTCGCGAGGCTCGTGGTCGCCACGTCGAAGAAGCGCGCCGGCCCTGCGTGGATGGCGAACTGGCTGTTGAGGTTCGCCGGGTCCATCAGCGCGGCCTGCACAGCGCTGAGGATCGCGCCGATGATCTTGGGGACGTACGCATACGCCCCGATCATCATCGCCTGACCGAAGGTGGTGCTCGCCTGCACGATCTTGCCCGCCAGGAAGGTGATGATCCCCACCAGGCAGATCGCGATCGGGATGAAGATGAACCCGCCGAAGGTGGCCGCGATCCGCGCGATCCCCTTGCCGGCCTCCATCTGCTCCGCGGTGAGGCTCGGATTCTGCTTCTGCGCGATCGCCATCCCACGAGCGAACTCGGCGTCGAAGATCGGCTGCATCAGGTCCTTGGTGCCGAACATGATGAGCCCGACCACCAGCGTCACCACGAGGAGCGGGATGAAGAAGTTCGGATCCTCTTTCCGCCGGGCGAACACCGCGCTCGGGCTGGTGAAGATATCGATGAAATCTTCCCAGTACGGCGTGCCGGGCGGGGCGGGGGGGGGTGTTACATCGGACATGGGTGTCTCGCTGAATGGGGTGCGACATGCGAGGTGCGAAGTGCGATGTGCGATGTGCGAAGCAGAAGCTGCGAAAGCGTGGGAGCGTGACGGCTGGGACCGAGGCCAACAAGCACCCCGCACTTCGCACTAGTTCTTGTTCAACCCCTTCACCCACCCAAGATACTCCACATCCACGGCGTCGGCACGGACCGCCACGATCTCCGGGACCTCGTAGGGGTGCAGCGCCTTGATCCGGGCCATCAACTCATCGCGCTGCTCGACCGGCGCCTTGCAGTGGCAGTACCACTCCTTGGCACGCTCGATGGTCCCCTCCCAGCGATAGGTGCTCTCGATCGGCCCGAGCACCTGGACGCATGCCGCCAGCCCCTCTTCCACCAGCTGCGTGGCGATCACTTCTGCGGCCTCGCGAGAGGGCAGCGTGGTGGTGACAATGATGAGGGACATGTCAGAAGGTAGGCGGTGAGGCGGGTAGGCGGGTAGAGGGCCCCGCGCAGCGGCGGAAATCTTAGCACGCCAGCCGAGGGGCGCGCGCCCCGCGCGCCCGCACAGGGATCTTTGTACCCTACACAGGGATCTTTGTACCCCGCACACGGGCGGCCGAGGCGGCCGCCCCTCGGCCAGGCATCTCGATCGGGTGCGTGCTTGGTCACCGTACCAGCATCTGCGGCCCCGCGCAGCGGCGGAAATCTTAGCACGCCAGCCGAGGGGCGCGCGCCCCGCGCGCCCGCACAGGGATCTTTGTACCCCGCACACGGGCAGCCGAGGCGGCCGCCCCTCGGCTTGAAACGAAGGCGATCCGCCATCGCCATCGGCCATGTCGCGACGCGACGGGCGACCCCGCCAGGCGAAAAACATCCCTGCGCTCGGCCGGGACGGCCAAGCTCCACATCCGAGCGCACGGCGTGAAGCCGCCCGAGACGGGCGGGCCCCACAACAGATCAAGAGGGACCCGCCCACCCGGACGGATCCCTCGGTCACCTCGTTGAGCACCTTTCGCGCCTCAAGCGCCTCCGGACTTACATCACCCTTGCGGCTGGCTCACACCCGGCAGGTTCACCGTCTCGGCGCCGTGCTTGCCGTCGTCGATCGGCACGATCCCCTTGATCCAGCCGCTCTTGAACCGCACCTGAAGCCGCCAGCCGAGGGTGTCGGCCACGACGTTCACCACGTCAGGCTGCTTCTTGGCGTATTCGACCGCCGCCGCGATCTGTTCCGGCTGCGCCTTCCCGTGCGATGCCCCCATCTCCCGCCCGATCGCGACCGCTTCGGCCTGCTCGACGCCGTACATCGCGTAACGATCCGCCGGCAGGAGCCCGTTCTGGTCGGCGAGGTACTGTTCCTTCTGGTAGGGACGGCAGGCCCCCCCGAGGAGGAGGACGAGGGCGACGGCGCTGAGCTTCTGCATCGGAACGGGCTCCTGACTCCGGGTCACGAGGGGGCGGACGTTGTCACAAGAATGTAATCCTCCCCCGGCTATCTTGCCCCGATGACCTTCCCACGCCTCATCTCTGCGGTCGTCCTGTTGCTCTCGGCCACTGCCGCCACCGCCCAGACCCCCGATTCGGTCCCTGCCTCGCGGCCGGCGGAGACTCCCGGCCCTCGGCCCCCCAGCGCCCCAGCGATCAAGTGGTGGCACGTCGGAGCAGGTATCGTCGGCGTCGCGGCCATCAGCGTCGCCGACAAGGATGTCCAGCGCTGGGTGGTGGACCACCGCACCCAGGGCCAGCAGGACCTTGCGGTCCAGTGGCAGAAATGGGGCGAGGGGATCATCCCCGTCGGGATCACCCTCGGCACCATCGGGACCGGGCTCATCCTGCAGAAGCCCGCGGTGACCCGCACCGGCGAACGGCTCGCGGCGTCGTTGGCGGGGGTGGCCATCGTGGGATGGGGGCTGAAGAAGTCGATCGGGCGCCATCGGCCCAGCGAGGCGAGCGACCAATACACCTTCAGTCCGTTCGGGAGCAACTACGCCTTCCCGTCGGGCCATACCATCACCGCGTTCGCCGTCTCAACGACGCTGGCCGACGCCATCGACAATCGGTGGGCCGACATAGGGCTGTACACCTTGGCGGCGGGCACGGGAGTGTCACGCGTGGTCGGCAATCACCACTGGCTTTCGGACGTCGTCGCGGGCGCCGTGCTCGGCACGACCGTGGCAAAGGTGGTGGACGGGAAGTGGCGGATCTTCGGTATCACCTCCCCGCAATTCCTTACGGGCCCCCGTGGCACCGAGTTGCGCTGGACTGCCGACATTCCGGGCTTGCGGCGGTAGCCAGAGGGGGGTAAATCCCCAGCATGGCACCCCGCCGCGTCCTCATCATCGACGACGACCGCACGCTCGTGACGTTGATGACGACCCTGCTCCGCAAGGCGGGGTATCAGGCCTTCGCTGCCTTCGACGGTGCCTCCGGATTCATGGTCGCGCAGAAGGAACGCCCCGACCTCATCCTGCTCGATCTCCAGATGCCGGCGGGTGGGGGTGAGGCAGTGTGGAAGCGGCTCAAGTCCTCGGGACACACCTCGGGCATCCCCGTCGTGTATGTCAGCGCCACGAGCTCGCCCGGATTCGCGGCCGAGGCGGAGGAGCAGGGAGCGGCCGGGTTCATCCGGAAGCCGTTCGAACCCGAGCATTTCGCCGAGCGCGTCGATGCATGCTTCAAGCGTGCGACGGGCGAAATGGACGCGATCAAGGAATGAACGAGGTGCGTGGTGCGTGGCGCGTCGTGTGTGGGGTCCCACTGCTGGTGGGGTCCCTTTTCGCGCTTGTGGCGATTCAGCGCCTCAGCGCCCAAGCGCCGCACCGTCTCACCGTCTTCAACGCCGGCTCCCTCGGTCGTCCGCTGCGGGAGGCGCTGAACGCGTATGCCATCACCGCTCCAGGTACTGAAGTGGCCCAGGAGAACGCCGGCTCCCTCGAATCGGCGCGCAAGCTCACCGAGCTCGGCAAGATCCCCGACATCATCGCGCTGGCGGACGAAGCGATCTTCCCGGCGCTCTTGATGCCGCGACAGGTGGGGTGGTACGCCGCCTTTGCACGGAACGAGATGGTGCTCGCGTACACCGACCGTTCCGTCGGGGCCGGGGAGATCACTCCCGCCAACTGGACCACCATCCTGCTCCGACCCGACGTCCGTACCGGCCGCTCCGATCCGGCCCTCGATCCCAACGGTTATCGGACGCTGATGGTGCTGCAGCTCGAGGAGCGCCGGTCGGGGACGCGCGGGCTCGCCGCCCGGCTCCTGGACGCGATGCCGGAGCGCTACATCCGTCCCAAGGAGGCCGACCTCGTCGCCCAGCTGCAGACGGGTGAGCTGGACTACGCCTGGTCGTACAAGTCGGTCGCACAGGCGGCCGGTCTGAAGTATGTGGATCTCCCACCCGAGGTGGACTTGAGCGATCCGGCCCGGGCCGACCTCTACGCCACCGCCTCGATCCGCATCCCGCGTGCCGTGTCCCACGACGCGCGACCCGCGACCCTTCGACCGGGCGCAGGGCAGGCCCGCGACTCGATCACCATCCGGGGCGCCCCGATCCTCTACGCGCTCGCGATCCCCAAGGAGGCGACGAACCCCGCGGGCGCGCAGGCCTTCGTCCAATGGCTCTTCGGCCCTGCGGGGCGTGAGGTCCTGACCCGGAACGGGTTCAGGGTGCTGGACAAGCCGGTGGTGAACGGAAATGTGCCATCGTGGTTGAGGGCGTTGGCGCGTTGATCCGCCTCACCACCTGACCCCCGCTCCCTGTACGCGGAGCGGGGGAACGTGTATTCGGGATCCGCTCCCCCTCTCCCGCAAGGGAGAGGGGGCCGGGGGGTGAGGTCTGGTCGGGAGAGGGGGCCGGGGGGTGAGGTCTGGTCGGGAGAGGGGGCCGGGGGGTGAGGTGGTTTACGGGCAGGGGGGAGAGGCGGACCAGGCGGGCATCGGGCTGTGGTATCGCTGAGACGCTTATCTTTCCAACCTTCGACCGGTGGCCGGACCGCCCGACCACGACGTACCACGCACCACGCCCGAAGGGCCCCATGTTCACCACCCCGCATCCCATCAACGAACCGATCCTCGGCTACGCGCCGGGTTCTCCCGAGAAGGCCGCCCTCAAGGCGAAGCTCGCCGAGCTCGGCGGGTCGGTGCTCGATATCCCCCTGGTCATCGGTGGCAAGGAGGTCCGCACCGGCAAGACCATCGACGTCACCTCGCCGCACGACCACCGGAAGGTGCTCGCCAAGGTCCACCAGGCGGGGCCGGCGGAGGTGAAGGCGGCGGTCGAGTCGGCCATCGAAGCGCAGAAGTGGTGGCAGCACACCAGGTGGGAGGATCGGGCCTCGATCTTCCTCAAGGCGGCCGATCTCCTGGCCGGCCCGCATCGTCCCACCGTCGTCGGCGCCACGATGTGGGGCCAGAGCAAGACGGCGCATCAGGCCGAGGTCGACGCCGCCTGTGAGCTGATCGACTTCTGGCGCTTCAATGTCCAGTACGCCGAGCGGCTCTATCAGGAGCAACCGATCAGCGACAAGGGGATGTGGAACCGGCTCGATCACCGGCCGCTCGAAGGGTTCATCTACGCCATCACGCCGTTCAACTTCACCGCCATCGGCGGCAATCTCCCTACCGCGCCGGCGATGCTCGGCAACGTGGCGGTCTGGAAGCCTGCGGCCTCGGCGTCGGTGAGCAACTGGTTCGTCTACAAGGTGTTGCTCGAGGCGGGGCTCCCGCCGGGAGTCATCAATTTCGTCCCGGGGCCGGCGAGCACGATCTCCGACCTGCTGCTCAGCGATCCGCGGCTGGCCGGGATCCACTTCACCGGCAGCACCGAGGTGTTCCAGTCGCTCTGGCAGGGGGTGGCGAAGAACCTGCCCAACTACAAGGGATATCCGCGGCTGGTCGGTGAGACCGGGGGCAAGGACTTCGTCGTCGCGCACGCGAGCGCCGACGTCGACGCGTTGGCGGTGGCCCTCGTGCGCGGCGCCTTCGAATACCAGGGACAGAAGTGCTCGGCTGCGAGCCGCGCCTACATCCCGTCCAACCTCTGGCCCAAGGTGCAGGAGCGGATGCTCGCCGCGCTGGCGGAGATCAAGATGGGAGACGTGAGCGACTTCCGGAATTTCTTGGGTGCGGTGATCGACAAGAAGGCGTTCGAGCGGATCAAGGGGTATCTCGACGAGGCGCGCACCAAGGCGGGGGTCACCTTCGTGGCCGGCGGCAAGTGCGATGACTCCAAGGGGTGGTTCATCGAGCCGACGGTGCTCAAGGTCGAGGATCCGAAGTATCGCACGATGTGCGAGGAGATCTTCGGGCCGGTGCTCACCGTGCACGTCTACCCCGAGGCCAAGTGGGAGGAGACGCTGGCGCTGGTGGACAGCACCTCGCCCTACGCGCTCACCGGGGCGGTCTTCGCCCAGGATCGCGCCGCGCAGGACGTCGCCAACCGGGCGCTCCGGAACGCCGCCGGCAACTACTACATCAACGACAAGCCGACCGGTGCGGTGGTGGGTCAGCAGCCGTTCGGCGGCGCCCGCGCCAGCGGGACCAACGACAAGGCGGGGTCGATCCTGAACCTGATCCGATGGATCTCGCCCAGGCTGATGAAGGAGAACTTCGTCCCGCCGCATGATTGGAAGTATCCGTA
>JANMWE010000293.1:0-7091 GCA_031393795.1 Gemmatimonadota bacterium | reverse complement strand
CGGCCGATTCTTTGACGAGGGCTTTCATTTACAACTGGTAAGTGGAGCGGGGAATATACACCCCACCCCCCGGCCCCCTCTCCCTTGCGGGAGAGGGGGAGCTAGAACGGAACCGTCCCGAGCGGAGCGCGGGACCTTGCCTGCATCAGATCGAAGCGGGCTAGGTCCCTCGTCACTTCGCTCCTCGGGACGGCTCCCTATCCCTAGATCGCCCGCCCCTGCCCTCCATCGATCCTGATCGCCTGCCCCGTGATGAACCCGGCCCGCTCGCTCGCCAGGAACGCGGCGAGCCCCCCGAATTCCTTCGGATCGCCGAGTCGCCCGGCAGGGATCGCCTTGATGGCCTTCTTCTCTTCCTCGGCGACTCCCAGCCCCGAACTTTTCGCGCGTGCCTCCCAGAGCTCGGCGAGTCGTGCGGTGCCGAACATCCCGGGGCAGAAGGCGTTCACCGTCACCCCGTGCGGGGCCACCTCATCCGAGAGTCCCTTCACTAACCCCAGTACTCCCGGGCGCGATCCTGAAGAGAGGATGAGTCCCGGGATCGGTTCGAGCGCGCTCAGTGAGGTGAGGACCAGGAGACGTCCCCACTTACGTTCGATCATCGCTGGAAGCGCCGCGCGGAAGAGCGAGACGGTCGAGAGGAAGTTCGTCTCGAGGGCTTTCACCCAGGTGGCGTGATCGTGTGACAGGAAGGGCCCCGCCGCCGGACCACCGGCATTGGCGAGCACGATGTCGAGCTTGCCGAAAGCCTTGGCCGCATCCTTGACGAGCTTCTCAGCCTCGGCCGGCACCGAGACGTCCGCCGCAAGCGCCACGACCTCGGCGCCGGTGTCGTTGCGCAGCTTGTCGGCGGCCGCGCGAAGACTCCCCGCCGTCCGGGCGTTGATCGCCACCTTGCACCCCTCGCGCGCCAGCGCCTCGGCCACGGCATAGCCGAGTCCGGAAGAAGCGCCGCAGACGAGGGCGGCCTTGCCACGAAGTCCGAGATCCATCGCTACCGACTACCGACCACCGACTCCAACACCGCTTCGATCTTGACTGCCGAGACCTTGAACGACGCGATCTTGGCATAGGGGTCGAGCTTTGGATTGGTCAGCAGGTTGGCCGCCGCCTCGCGGAAGTGCATCGGGATGAAGATCTGTCCCTTGGCCTGCCGGTCGGAGACGCGCACGCCGATGAGCATCGAGCCCCGGCGTGAAGTGACCCGCACCGTGTCCCCCTCCCCCACGCCCAGCGCGAGGGCGTCGGCGGCGTGCATGTCGACCACGGGGGTCGGTTCGCGCGCGTCGAGGCCGGCGGAGCGGCGCGTCATCGTGCCGGTATGCCAGTGATACATCTGGCGGCCGGTGTTGAGCACGAAGGGATACTCGGCGTCCGGGAGCTCGTTCGGCGGCAGGTATTCCACTGGCACGAGGAGCGCCTTCCCGTCAGGCGTCGGGAACTCGTCGGCGAAGAGAAAGGTCGTGCCCGGGTGGTCCTTGGTCGGGACCGGATACTGGAGAGAGCCGAGTTCCTCGAGCCGTTCGAAGCTGATCCCGCGATAGGTCGGTGTGACCCGCGCGATCTCCTCCATCACTTCCGCCGCCCCCCGCCACTCGGTCTTGAGGCCGAGGCGTCGGGAGAGGTCGACAATGATGTCGAGGTCCTGGCGGGTGTTGCCGGGGGTCGGTACCGCCGGGCGCATCAGCTGCACGTGGCGGTCGGTATTGGCCGTGGTGCCCAGTTTCTCGGCGAAGGAGCTCCCGGGGAGGACCACGTCGGCCCAGCGGGCCGTCTCGGTCAGGAAGAGGTCCTGCACCGCCAGGAACTCGAGCCCCCGCACCCATTCCTCAGCGTGCGAGATGTTCGGGTCCGACATCACCGGGTTCTCGCCGAAGATATAGATGCCCCGGATCGGCGAGCCGTCGAGCACCATCTCGGTGACCATCGTGCCCAGCTTGAGCGAGAGGGACTCTTCCGGGACCCCCCACGCCTCCGCGTATTCCTTCCGATTGGCCGGGTCGGTGACGGTGCGGTAGTCGGTGTAAGCGAAGGGGATGGCCCCCATGTCCGAGGCGCCCTGCACGTTGTTCTGGCCCCGCACCGGCATCATCGCCGCCCCCCACCGTCCCACCATCCCGCAGACCAGCATCAGGTTGAGCAGCGAGGCCACGATGTCGGTGCCGGTCGAGTGCTGGGTGAGCCCCATCGCCCAGAGGGTCGAGGTGTTGGGCCCCCGGGCGTACATCTCGGCGCCGGCGGCGATGGTGGCCGCGGGGATCCCGGTGATCTGTTCGCCGAGGGCCAGGGTGTAGGGTTCGACCGCGGCCTTCAGCTGCTCGAACTCCTTGGTGCGCGCGGCGATGAACGACTTGTCGTGCAGGTCCTGCGCGATGATATGGCGCACCATCGCGTTGTAGAGCACCACGTCGGTGCCCGGCATCATCTGCAGGTGGATGTCGGCGAGGCCGGCGAGCTCGGTGCGCCGCACATCGGCCACGATGAGCTTGGCCCCCTTGGCCACCGCGCGCTTGATGAGTGCGCCGAAGACCGGATGGGTCTCGGTGGTGTTGGCGCCAGAGATGAAGATGACGTCGCACGCCTCCTCGATCTCGCGCATCGACCCCGAGGCGGCACTGGTGCTCAACGCCCGGCTCATCGCCGCCACCGAGGTGCTGTGGCAGAGGCGGGTGCAATGGTCGATGTTGTTGGTGCCGAAGGCGGCACGCACCATCCGCATCATCGCGTAATTCTCCTCGTTGCTGCACTTGGCCGAGGAGAGGGCCGCGAGCGACTCGGGACCCTGGGTGCGCTTGAGACGAAGGAGCTCCTGGGCGGTGAGGCTCATCGCTTCTTCCCAGGTCGCCTCACGGAAAGCGCTGTACCAGCTCTCAGGGGTGGCCACGCGGTCGCGCGCGTCGTCCTCACCGACCGCGATCGGGAGGCCCGTCTGCGGCGGCTTCCCGACCGCGCGCATGGGAGGGCGGGGCTTTTGCTGGCGCCCCTGCTCCTCGATGTTGTGCCACGGCCCCTCGCGGTGCCGCGGCGATTCACCGGTCCATTTCCATTCACCGCCCTCGTGCATCCACCCCTTCCGGATCAGCGGGTGCATGAGGCGGTCGCGGTGCTGGGGGAAGTCATACCCGAAACGCCCCTTCACGCAGGTGGAGCCCTGGTTGGGGGTCTTCTCCTCGATCCAGGGGGAGGTGACCCGGACCACCTGATCGCCCTTGGACGCGATGTCGATCTGGCATCCGACGCCGCAGTAGGGGCAGACCGAGCGCGTCACCTGGTCGGGGGCGCGGACCGTCTCCTCGCCGAAGCGGGTGCGGGGGATGAACTCGAAGATCGCCCCCGTGGGACAGACGCGGACGCACTCGCCGCACCAGGTGCAGCCGGCGTGATCGGGGTCGCCGTCGCCGCCGACGATGATGTGGGCGTGACCGCCGCGGTCGCCCACGTCGAGCACGCCGACCTCCTGGATGTCCTCGCACGCGCGCACACAGCGGGTGCAGAGGATGCAGTGCGTCATGTCGTGCTGGATCATCGGGTCGCCGGGGCGCTCGTCGCCTCCGCGGAGCGGAAGTTCACGCTTGGCGCGCGGCATCACCCCGTACTCCACCACGTACTCCTCGAACTCGTTCTTCGGGTGTTCGCGACCGCCGTTGGCGAGGTGCTCTCCCGGATAGCGCTCCAGCAGCATCTGGAGGACCCCCTTGCGATTCTCGTTGGCGGCGTCCGAATGGGTCTCCACCACCATCCCGTCGGCCGCGGCGGTGCCGCACGAGGGGACGAGCTTCGGCTGGCCCGCCACCGAGACGAGGCAGATCCGGCAGTTGGCCACGTTGGGCAGCTTGGGGTACCAGCAGAGGGTCGGGACGTCGATCTCCGCCGCGCGCGCGACGTCGAGGATGGTCTGGCCCGCTGCAAAGTCCCGCTTGGTTCCGTTCAGGGTGATGGAGGGCATGGATGGAGGATATAGGGACGAGGGTTGAGTGCAAGGTGCGAGTGGGCGTGGAAGCGGCAAGCGCGAATGGCCTTTCACCAAGAGCCCCCTTTCGCGCTCGTGACTTTCGACCGACCCGCACCTTGCACTCATCCCTCTTCGCTCCCTATTGCGCGATCCTGCCGTCTTTCCAATCTTGGGGGACGAGCGAAGCGAAGCAGGATATGGGCCCGGCCGTTGCCGGGTCCACTTCGTTCGAGGGGCAAGGGACGAGTGCAAGTTCCGAGTTGGCGCGAAAGCGGAAAGCAGAAAGGGGCCCCGATCAGGGACCCCTCTTGGCTTGCGGGCTTTCGACCCACTCGCCCCTTGCACTGACGACTCGTGGCTCAGTCGACCGGCACGTGATAATGCCAATGATCGGCCGCGCCCTCACCCTCATCCTCCACCCACATATACGCCCAGATGGACGCCGGCGCCTCGGCTTCGTTGCCGAGCGTCACGATGATCCCCATCGGCTCATTCTCAGTGATCGCGGTCGTCGGTGCCACAAATGCTCCTTGGGTCAGGCAGGGAGACGACCCTGCACCCCCTGTAGGAGCACTCAGCGTGCCATCAAACTCCCAACTCTAAACTCTTGACTACCAACGATTTAGTCCCGAGCATCAAGTAGTTTGTGTCCATCTGACTCGTTCGATGTGTCGTCAGAATGACACGGCTTTTCCAGCAGCAGATCCTGGCTCCCCGCGGTCCCCGCCCGCCGGCGCGGCGACTCGTGCTCGCGCATCCACCCGTCGTAATAGCTCAGCAGGGTCGTCGCGGGCGAACCTTCCCCGGCCATCAAGGCGTGGGCCCCCGCCGGTCCGGTCACCTGCTGCAGCGTGGTCACCAGCCAGTCCCGCTCCGCCGGCGTCAGGGCGCGAAGGGCCTCGGCGTCGATCATGACGAGGTGGGCCTCACTCTCGATCGGCGGGAGCCACCCGTTCCCCAGCTGGACGACGTACGCCTCGACGGTCTCGCCCAGCGCCTCGGAGGCGAGCTGCAGCTCGAGCGCTTCCACCCGCGCCAGGTCGGCGGCGAGGAAGGTCACCTGCACGTCGTAGGCGGCCAGCAGGCAGGCCGCGGCGCCGCACCCGGTCCCGATCAGCAGCGCGCGGTCCCCCGGTTCGAGGCGGTTCAGGAGACGGACCACGGGGTGATGGGGGGTGAGTCCCCACCGGTTCGGTTCGCGCTGGGCCTCCCGGATGCTCTGGAAGTGCGTGCGCCACCGCTTGTACGACGGCAGCTTGATCCGTTTGGCGATGAGCCGGTCCACCGATTCGAGCACGAGCACTTCGGTGAGGACCAGCTGCCCTTCGAGCGAGGCGACCATCTCCGCGGTCGACTCCGCCGCGAGCTTCATCAGCTCGTTGCGCGACAGCGAGTGCTTGTAGGCCTCGATCCGCTGCATGATGTACTGCTGATACTGCTGCTGCAGCGAGATCGGCGCCCTGCGGCGCACGCGGCGGCCAGTGGCCTCGGCGGCGGTCAGCACGGTTCGACGTGCACCACGACGACGTGGAAGCCGAGGTCGCGCCGGAGCGCATCCTCGACGGCATCCGTGACGTGATGCGCCGACTCGACCGAGACCTGACCCGGGACGCTGATCGTGAGCTCGGCAAAGCGCTGATGGCCGGTCGATCGGGACCGGATGGCGTAGGCCGACTCGACCCCCGGGACGTCGGTTGCCACCCGCCGGATCTCCCGGGAGTCGAGCGCCGCCTGGTCCATCAGCGTGGGCATCGCCTGCATCACGACGGCCCAGCCCGTGTGCGCCACGAACACCGCGACGATCAGGGTCAGCACCGGGTCGGCCCAGCCGAACCCGGCCTGGGTGAGCATCAGCCCGATGATGACCGCCATGGTCACGTACACGTCGGCCTGGGTGTGCGCGGCATCGGCCAGCAGGATCTCGCTCTGGAGCGCCTGGCCGCGGCGGCGTTCGTACCAGGCCACCCAGATGTTGATGGCGAGTGTGAGGCCCAGGAGGGCCAAGTCGACCGGACGCACCGTGATGGGCTCCCCGCCATGGAGCAGATGGCCGATGGCGGTGCGGACCAGTTCGAAGATCGAGACCGAGAGGAACACCACGATGGCCAGCGCGCCGAGGGTCTCGAATTTGGCGTGGCCGTAGGGATGGTCATCGTCCGGATCGCGCGCGGCGAATCGCACGACCGCGAGGCCGAGGATGTTGTTGATGCCGTCGACGGACGAGGCGACCGCGTCGCTCAGGACCGAGAGCGAGCCGGTGGCGAACCCGATGACCGCCTTGATCGCGACGACCGCGAGGTTGGCCAGGAGCAAGGCGGCGAGGACGCGCCGGACAGCGCGCTCACGGGCCTGGGCAGGGGTGTCCATGGACATTCCCCTGAAAATCGGGGTAGACCCCCTGTATTGTCAATAATGACAACGATTTAGGCCCCCTCGAGTCGAGTGGGGGGAGTGCAAGGGACGAGTGGGCGTGAATGCGACGAGCGCGAAAGGGGCCTCCCCCCCGGAGACCCCTTTCCACTTTCTCGCTTGCGCGCCGACTCGCCCCTTGCACTCGCCCCTCTATACTGCGACCAAGACCGCCCCCTTCAAGTATCCCGTTTCCGGCACGGTGACGATCTCCGGGTGATCCTGCCCCTGCCCGAGCACCCGCGCCAGCGTCAGCCGTCGACCGCTGTCGGACGCGGCGCCGGACAGCATCTCGAGGAACATCGGGAGCCGCACGTGGAAGGAGCAGCTCGCGGTGAGGAGCGTGCCGCCGGGGGCGAGGAGCCGCATCGCCCGGAGGTTGATCTCGTGATATCCCCGGAGCGCCCCGGCGACCGCGCTCTTGCTCTTCGCGAACGCGGGAGGGTCGACCACGATGGTGTCGAACTTCCGGCCGGCCCGTTCCCAGCTCCGTACCAGCTCGAAGGCGTCGGCCTCGACCCAGTCGATGTTGGAGAACCCGTTGAGCACGGCGTTCTCCGTCCCGCGGACGAGCGCTTCCTTGCTCTGGTCCACGGCGGTCACCCGGCCGGACCGCTTGGCGAGGTGCATCGCGAAGGAACCGTGATAGGCGAAGCAGTCGAGCGCGGTCCCTCCTTCGCGAGCCAGCGCACCAGCGATGACGCGGTTGTCCCGCTGGTCGAGGAACGCC
>JANMWE010000257.1:0-4673 GCA_031393795.1 Gemmatimonadota bacterium | reverse complement strand
CGATGATCAGGGCGAAGAAGAGGATCGTGTGGCCGAAGATCAGCCGGAGCAGGGCGGGGGACCCGGCCGTCACGGTCGCCACGCCCGCGGTCACCAGCAGCCCGGCGAACATCCAGCCGTAGGTGCGGGTCAGGAAGGTCGTGATCCGCTCGGCGGCCGCCAGATCGGTGGTGGTCGGGGCGGTCTGCCCGCGCAGGACGTTGGGGTCGGTCATAGGAGGTACCATCCGGAAAGTTGTCGGTGAGGGCCCACCAACACGGGAAATGTATCGCGAAACGCCGAAACGCGAAGCGCCAACTGTCACGCCACGGTGTGCACTATAAGGTGGTGCCGTGCACGGATCGGTGCCTCCGGTGCTCCGCCTGAAGGAATGTTCGCCTTGCTTGATGGCCCTCTTCACAATGTGAGGCCTAAAGTGCAGGATTCTTGAGTGTCGCGGAGTATAAAGAGATGTTTAGCCACCAACGGAGGCTCACGTGAACGAAGCGCGCCGTGCGTTCCTTAAATGGGCTGCGACCATCGGGTCCCTCTTTTCCGGTGCGTTGGTCGGTCTCCCGACCCTTCGGGCCTTCCTGTCTCCCGCGTTCCGGCCTCCGGCAACGAAGCGGTGGATCAAGGCGGGCGAGGTCGATCAGATCGAGATGGGCGTGCCGACCAGGCTCGATTTCGCGGAGACGGTGAATGATGCCTGGGTCGAGACCCGGGCGCTTCGCGGTGTGTGGATCTACACCGAAGATGGCACCGAATTCATCGTCTACAACGGGCAGTGTACCCATCTCGGGTGCAGTTACGCCTTCGACAGTGTTGCCAAGCGGTTCGAATGTCCCTGCCACCACGGCTTCTTCGATCTGAAGAGCGGGGCGGTCCTCGACGGCCCTCCCCCCCGTCCGCTCGACCGGCTGGAGACGAAGGTCGAGAACGGCGTACTGTACGTCGCATACCAGACCTTCCGGGCTGGTATCTCCGAACAGATCCCGGTGGCATGAGATGCCCATGCTGAAGGCAGTCTTCGAGTGGCTGGACACGCGCCTGGGCCTCCGCGCACTGAAGTCGGTCCTGCTCGACCGGGAGGTCCCGGACCGGCTCACCTGGTGGCACACCCTCGGCAGCGCTACACTCGCCGTATTCATGGTGCAGGTCGTCACGGGCATCGTCCTCGCGACCTACTACTCGGCATCGCCCGATCACGCCTACAATAGCATCGAGTACATCCAGCAACAGGTGGCCGGGGGCAGTCTCCTCCGCGGGATCCACCACTGGGCGGCCAGCGCGATGGTCATCCTCATCCTGGCCCACATGATCAGGGTGTTCTCGATGGGGGCGTACAAGTATCCCCGCGAGATCAACTGGCTGCTGGGGGTGGGCCTCTTCGTCCTCGTCATGGGTTTCAGCTTCACGGGCTATCTGCTGCCGTGGGACCAGAAGGCCTATTGGGCCACGGCCGTGGGGACCAGCATCGCCGGGACGACCCCGATCGTCGGGTCGGGACTGGTCACGATCCTTCGGGGTGGGGGAGAGCTCGGGGCGGCGACGCTGAGCCGATTCTATGCCTTCCACGTGCTGTGGCTGCCCGGAGCGCTCGGCCTCATCGTGGCGGTGCATCTCGCCCTGGTGGTCAAGCAGGGCATCGCCCCGCGACCGCGGGCACTCGAGGAGGGCGCGCCGCCGCGCACCGATGACCCCGCGTATCCCGAGTATTACCGGGGGGCGTATGCGGCGACCAAGAGCACCGGCACACGGTTCTATCCCGATATCGTCGGCAAGGACATCATCGTGGCCACGCTGGTGGTGGTCGTGATCGTGCTCCTCGCGTACCTCCGCGGGGCACCGCTGGAGCCGCCGGCCAATCCGACCGACACCGCCTACGTGCCGACCCCCGAGTGGTATTTCCTGCCGCTCTACCAGCTGCTCAAGCTGGTGCCGGGTTCGCTGGAGAGCGTGGTCGCGGTCGGGATCCCCACGATCCTGATGGTGACCCTGATCGCGCTGCCGCTGTTCGATCGGCGGAGTACCCGGAACCTGCTGCACCGTCCGATCGCGATGGCGGGACTGGGCGTCATCCTCGGCGGGGCCGGCTTTCTGCTGGGCTCGGCCCTCCGGGAGGAGGGACCCGATGCCGTGGTGGCCGAAGTGGGCCGCCCGCTGACGTCGGTCGAGCGTGCGGGGCGGGCGCTCTACCAGAGCCAAAAGTGCTCGGATTGTCATACCATCGCCGGGGTGGGCTCCGACAAGGCGCCGGACCTGAGCGAGATCGGGTTGCATCATTCGGCGGCCTGGATCCACAGCTTCGTCGAGGCCCCGACGCGCTTCCGGTCGGATACGACCGAGATGCCGACCTTCGGGCCGCCGACCTTGTCCCACACCGAGATCGAAGAGCTGGCGCAATACCTCGCGTCCCTGCGGGGCAAGGCGGCCCCAGGAGTGCGGGCCGAATTCCACGACACATTCCCCTCGGTCCCCCCGAGATAGACCGCGTCCCGGTGGATCGGCAAGAAAACTTCATCAGGGGTTCCGCGGGGCTTTATCCCGACAGGCCTAGGATTCGTGCAGGCCCACGCACGAGCGTGTGGTCGGTCCCCCTACTGTGAGGAACCACATGCGGGCCCTTTCGCTGATCATATCCAGCGCATTTCTGAGCGTCGTCGCCTTCAGCGACGCGTCGGCCATCCCGGCCTGGGCGCGACGATACAACGTCAATTGCAGCCACTGCCACGCCCCGGCCGTACCCCGTCTGAACGCCACCGGCGTCCGCTTCCGTTGGGCGGGCTATCGGATGCCGGAGGATATCGGGCAGGCCGCCAACGTCGAGAAGGTGCAGAACTACCTCGCTCTCCGCGGGCGGATGTCCTACGCCTACGCCAAGACCGCCGGACAGCCGGCCTCGGAGAACGCGTTCGGCACGCCGGACGCGACGATCTTCTATGCGGGCCCCTTCGGGAAGAATTTTGGCGCGTTCTTCGAGCTTGAACGGGGCGCGCCGGACGACATCGGCCTCACCGCCCAGGTGGTCGGGGTCTGGGGGACCGAGCGCAATCATGGTGGGTTCCGCGCCGGGCAGATGCACTGGAGCCTTGAATCGGGATTGGCCGGATTCGATCGCCCGACCGGCATCAGCGACCCCCTCCCGGTCGATGACCGTGTCACGGCCGGGGTCCCGTTCTCCTTCGGTGCGCACGAGATCGGTGCGGAAGGGTTCTATGTCGCGGGCCGGAACCGGATCGGGGTCATGGTCCTCAACGGCTTCGATCCGAACGGAGCAGGGGATATGGGTGATCAGGACACCAAGAAGGACTTCGTCCTCACCGAGCAGTTCCTGATGGACGAAGCGGGCTCGGGGATCACCGGGATCGGGTATTACGGGACCATGGTCGGAGCCGACCCGCTCGCGCCCACAGCGACGTCGCATTACTATCGCTTCGGCCTCAGCGCCAACAAGATCGTCAAGAATTGCGAGGTGTCCGGCACCGTCGTCTACGGCAAGGACAACGATCTCCCGGTGGTCGGCGGTGGCGCCTTCGCGACCCCGAAGATCAACGGCCTCGGCTATTTCCTGTACGGTGGATACACCTTCCAGAAGCGCGGCACCGCCGATGATCCGGGGATGCCCCTGACCGTCTTCGGCCGGTACGAGTACGCCGACCAGAATACCGACGTCTCCAACGACGCCAACCGGCGCTTCGTGGCCGGAGGGGTCTTGCCGGTGACCCTGCCCGAATACCTGCGCTTGGCACTTGAGTACACGCTCGTCGCCCCCCAGGGGGGCGGACCGAAGCAGCACGGCCTCGCGGCCGAGATGATGCTGAACTTCTGACCAGGTGGACGAACGCAACGAAAAGGCCGCCGAAAGTGGCGGCCCTCTCCCATAGGAGTTTGTCGATGAAGCGTACGCTGACGTTGGTGGTCGGACTGGTGCTGGCGGGGGGCGCTGTCCGCGGGCTCTCGGCCCAGCAGCCGGACGGCCAGGCGGTCTACCGGGAGGAGTGCAAGTCCTGCCACGGGATCAACGGTGTTCCTCCCGCGCGGGAAGCGGCCAAGTACCGCAAGCTCCGCGCCCTTGGCGACTCCGGATTCGTGTCCGGCATCAGCCAGGACTCCATTGTGGCGATCCTCACGCACGGGATCGATACCAACATGAAGCCGTTCAAGGAGAAGCTGACTGTTGAAGAGATGCGTGCCGTGGCGCTGTACATCCACACCCTCGCCGCGAGACGCAGGCCCTCCTAGTTCCGACGCAGGGGCGCGGGAGTGGAGAGGGCCGGGGGAGACCCCGGCCCTCTCATTGTTCAATTATTGAACCGGAACAAGAGCACATCCCCATCCTGCACCACGTACTCCTTCCCCTCGGCGCGGGCGAGCCCCTTGTCGCGGGCCCCCTTCCAGCCGCCGGATTCGATGAAGGTCTGGAACGCCACGGTCTCCGCCTTGATGAATCCCTTCTCAAAGTCCGAATGGATCACCCCGGCCGCCTGGGGCGCCCGGTCGCCGCGGTGGATGGTCCAGGCGCGGACCTCCTTCTCACCGGCGGTGAAGTAGCTCTGCAGGCCCAGCAGGTGATACGCCGCGTGGGCGAGGCGGTCGAGGCCGCTCTCGGTGAGACCGAGCGATTCGAGGAAATCCTTCCGATCGGCGGCCGGGAGCTCGGAGAGCTCCATCTCCACCTGGGCCGAGAAGGT
>JANMWE010000256.1:0-1681 GCA_031393795.1 Gemmatimonadota bacterium | reverse complement strand
GGCGAAGTTCACTCCCGCGGCGTTCGCGATGACGAGATCCTGGAAGTGGTTCCCCGCCAGGCTCTGGGCGGCGAACGTCACCGTCTGCGGCGTCGCCCCGGCGAAGATGGTGGTGTGGGTCCCGGTCGCCTGGAACTCGGTCGACCCGCTCGGCTCACTGAAGTTGCCGCGGAAGATCAGGGTGCCGGCGGTGAGGAGCCCGGTCGCGGTCGAGCCGTTCCACGAAGTCGCGCCAGCGACATCGAGGGTATCGGCGCCGTTCTGCATCTTGAACTGCCCGCTGCCATTCAGGGTGAACCCGCTGTCGACCCGGATGCGGAAGCCGGCCGGAATGATCACCCCGGCGGTCCCGGTCAAGTTCGCCTTGAAGGCGATGTTGTGGCTCAGCTGGACGTTCCCGCTCACCGTGACGTTGCGGGTGAACGAATCGGGGAGGATCGACGGCGTGCCGGTCAGGCTGGTGATCTCCGGCCGCCACGACACGTTGGTCGGGTCGGTGAGGTTGCCGTTGACCGTCAGGATCTGGTTCGCCGAGGAGGTGACCACGCCCCCTGCGATCGAGGCGTTCCCCGCGACCGCCGCGCCGGCGGTGAAGTTGACCCCCGCCGCGTTCGTGATCACCAGGTCCTGGAAGTGGTTCCCCGCCAGGTTCTGGGCGGCGAACGCCACCGTCTGCGGCGTCGCCCCGGCGAAGATGGTCGTGTGGGTCCCGGTCGCCTGGAACTCGGTCGACCCGCTCGGCTCACTGAAGTTGCCGCGCAAGATCAGGGTGCCGGCGGTGAGGAGCCCGGTCGCGGTCGAGCCATTCCAGCTCGTCGTCCCGACGATGGCGACGGTGTCGGTGCCATTCTGCATCTTCACCTGACCCGAGCCGGTCAGCGTGAACGAGCTGTCCACCCGGACCGCGAAGCCGCTCGGCGCGAACACGCCGGACGACTGGCTGTAGGGTCCCTTGATCACGAGCGGCTTGGCGAGCGACACGTTGCCGGTGACGGTCACGCCGGCCGGGAAGGAATCGGGGAGGGTGGTCGGCGTGCCCGCCAGCACCGTGATCGGGACCTGCCACGAGGTCGACGTCGGGTCGGTGACGCCGCTGCCGCCGATCGTGATCGTCGTGGTCGCGAGGCTGCCGGTGACCACTCCCGCACTCACACTGCCGCTGCCCGCCGCGGCGGCGTTGCTCGTGAGCGTGACCCCCGCCGGGTTGGCGAAGTTGACGTTGCCGAACCGGTTCCCTGCGATGGCCGCGGAGCCGAAGAAGACGGTCTGGGCCGCGCTCCCCGCGAAGACGGTCTTGTGGCCGGCGACGGCCTGGAACACCGCCGAGCCGCTCGGCTCGTTGAAGTTGCCGCGCACCACCAGGGTGCCGGCGGTGAGGAGCCCGGCGGTGGTGGAGCCGTTCCAGTTGATCGCGCCGGCCACGTCGAGGCTGTCGGGGGCGCTCTGCATCTTGACCTGCGCGCCGCCGCCCACGGTCATCCCGCCATCGACCCGCATCCCGAAGCCATTCAGGGAGAGCACGCTGATGCCGTTCGGCGTCAGGTTCCCCTTGACGACGATCGGCCTGGCGAGGGTGACGGTCCCGGTCAGGTCGAGGTTGCCGAGGATCGTGTCGGGGAGGAGGGCAGGGGTCCCGGCGAGGCTCGTCGTGGCCACGTTCCAGCCGAGGCTGGTCGGGTCA
>JANMWE010000202.1:0-9082 GCA_031393795.1 Gemmatimonadota bacterium | reverse complement strand
ATGGCTAGGGAGGGAGTCGAACCCCCGACACGCGGATTTTCAGTCCGCTGCTCTACCAACTGAGCTACCTAGCCTCGGAAGGGCGGGAATTATATGCGGTAAGGCGGTCTGACGGTAGGGCGGTCGACATACCACCCCCTACTCTGCAACAGACTGGCA
Source organism: Gemmatimonadota bacterium (assembly GCA_031393795.1). Classification (GTDB taxonomy): domain Bacteria; phylum Gemmatimonadota; class Gemmatimonadetes; order Gemmatimonadales; family GWC2-71-9; genus CAMLHU01. Next base: position 8,923 of record JANMWE010000202.1, on the reverse strand, counting down.
GACAACGAGTTAGAACCACTCCGAAAGCCCGCTCACCCCTGTCGACCTGTCTCCCTGTCCATCTGTCCACCCGCCTAGCCGCCTAACCGCCTACCCGCCTACTATTAGATATGCCCTCCCCGACCCCGCAACTCGTTGTCCTCGATCATCCGTTGGTCCAGCACAAGGTCGCGCTCCTCCGCGACCAGGGGACCAACACGCGCGACTTCAAGGAACTGGTCGCGGAGATCGGGATGCTCCTCGCCTACGAGGCGACGCGCGACCTGCCGTCGGCGGAGGTCGCTGTCCAGACCCCGCTCGAGCAGACCACCGGGCGCCAGGTCGACGGCAAGGACCTCGTCCTCGTCCCGATCCTCCGCGCCGGACTCGGCTTCGTCGACGGGATCACTCGGCTCCTCCCGACCGCGCGGGTGGGGCACGTAGGGCTCTACCGCGATCACGACACGCTGGTCCCGCACCAGTACTACTTCAAGCTCCCTCCCTTCGGCCCCGCTGCCCGTTTCCTGGTGCTCGACCCGATGCTCGCCACCGGGGGTTCCGCGGTCGCGGCGATGGCCAAGCTCAAGGAAGCGGGGGCGAAAGACCTCCGCTTCCTCTGTCTGGTCGCCGCACCCGAAGGGGTGAAGGCGCTCCACGCCGCCCACCCCGATGTCCGGATCTACGCCGCCGCCCTCGACCGTCAGCTGAACGAAAAGGGGTACATCCTCCCGGGGCTCGGCGACGCGGGCGACCGACTGTTCGGGACGAATTGAGTCATCGGTCGTGAATCGTGGGTCGTGAGTCATCCCGACGCACCGACCTCGATCCCTTCCCTTGAGGACCCACGACCCATGACCCACGACCACGCGAAGCGTCCATGAGCGAGATGCACCTCACCTTCCACGGCGCCGTGGATGGACAGGTCACCGGCTCGATGCACCTGCTCGAGTGCGCAGGGGGCAAGTTCCTGCTCGACGCCGGGATGTTCCAGGGCCGCCGCGCCGAGGCCGACCAGCGGAACCGGTCGCTGACGGTCGATCCGCGGACGCTCAGCGCCGTGGTCCTCTCGCACGCGCACATCGACCACAGCGGGCGCCTGCCGATGCTGGTGCGCGAGGGCTTTCACGCCCCGATCTACGCCACCCCCGCCACTCGTGACCTCTGCGCGGTGATGCTCGCCGACTCGGCCGAGATCCAGGAACGCGACGCCGACTACCTGAAGCGGCACGGCAAGGAAGCGGTCGCCCCGCTCTACACCGGGAACGACGCGACCGAGACCCAGGAGCTGATGATCGGGCTCCCCTACCACCGCCCCTTCTACCTCCGCCGCAACCTCTCCTTCGAATTCACCGACGCCGGCCACATCCTCGGCTCCGCGTCGGTCGACCTCCGGTTCGCCGAAGGGGCGGGGCATCGCCTCGTCTTTTCGGGGGACATCGGCCGATGGGGCCTCCCGATCATCCGCGACCCCGAGCCGCCGAGCGGTCCGGTCGATACCCTGATCATCGAGTCCACCTATGCCGGCCGAGACCACGAGTCGGTGGCCGACGCCGAAGCGCGCCTGGGCGAGGTGGTGGCGCGGGTGGCGAAGCGCGGAGGGAAGGTGCTGATCCCGTCGTTCGCGGTGGGGCGGACGCAGGAGCTGGTCTACGCGCTGCACCAGCTCTGGCGCAACAAGCAGATCCCGGAGATCCCGATCTACATCGATTCTCCGCTCGCGATCGACGCCACGCAGGTCTTCCGGATGCATCCGGAAGTGTTCGACCGGCGCGAGCGCCTGGCGGGGCGCACCTCGAAGCTCTTCGACTTCCCCCTGGTGCGGTACACGCGCGACGTGGAAGAGTCGAAGAAGCTGAACCAGCTCACCGGGCCGGCGGTGATCATCGCGGCGTCGGGGATGTGCGAGGCGGGGCGGATCCTCCATCACCTGGCCCACGGCGTCGGCGACCACAAGAACGTGGTGCTCTTCGTGGGGTTCCAGGCGGAGCACACGCTGGGCTTCAAGATCCAGCGCGGGGACACGGAGGTGAAGGTGCATGGCGACCTGCTGCCGGTCCGCGCCGAGGTCGTGACCATCGGCGGGTACTCGGCCCACGCCGACCGGACCGAGTTGCGAAAGTGGGTACGCGGACTCGGCGGGCCGGTCAAGCGGGCGTTCATCGTGCACGGCGAGAACACCGCGCGGGACGCGATGGCCGAGCTCCTCCGCTCCGAAGGAGTGCCGGAGGTCGTGCTGCCGACGCAGGGCCAATCGTTCCGGCTGCAGTAGCGGTGGCCCGGCCTCGTACGCGCGTCGTACTCCTCCTCCTCGGCCTGGCCGGTGTGGGGTACGGGGTCGCGCTCGCGATCGTCTGGCGCGCCGCGCGCGAGGACCAGCGCCGAGCGGCGGGGGCGGTCGTGGTGCTGGGCGCGGCGCAGTACAACGGGAAACCGTCACCGGTCCTCCGGGCCCGGCTCGACCACGCGCTGGAGCTGCAGCGGGAGGGGTTGGCGCCGCTCATCGTGGTGACCGGCGGGATCGGCTCGGGCGATCGCGAGAGCGAGGCCACCGTCGGGCGACGGTATCTGCTCGGACAGGGGGTGCCCGACTCCGCGGTGGTCGTGCTGGCCAAGGGGCGGGACACCGACGAGACGATGAACGCCGTGGCGGACTGGGTCCGGAGCCGCGCGCTGACCGACGTGCTGCTGGTGAGCGACGCGTTCCACATGGCTCGGCTGCGCGTGGTCGCGCACCGGCACGGCCTCACCGCCTGGACCTCGCCCGCCACCGCGAGCCCGATCTCGGGGGCGCGGGAGTGGGGGTACCTTCTGGCGGAAGGAGTGAAGCTGCCGGTGGTGTACCTGACGCCCTGACCTCACCCCCTGCCCCCTCTCCGGGGCAGACCTCACCCCCTAGCCCCCTCTCCCTTTGGGAGAGGGGGAACAGATCGGAGCCACTCCCCCTCCCCCAGCGGGAGAGGGGGCAGGGGGGTGAGGTTGTCATGCAACATTTCCCAACTTTTCTACGTCAAACCAGCTGTCCCCTATTCTTGAGGTCGTGATGTCCCAGTGCTTCCCCCGACGTGCCCGATGGCTCGGAGCAATGCTGGCCGTCGGCGTACTCGCCGTCTTGCCACCTTGCCGTCTGGCCGCGCAGACCCCCGCGCTCCATCTCCCCTACACCATCGACACGCTACCCAACGGCCTGACGTTGATCGTACACGAGGATCGCTCGGTGCCGACGGTCGCGGTGAATGTCTGGTACCACGTGGGCTCGGGCGACGAGCGGGTCGGTCGCACCGGCTTCGCGCACCTCTTCGAGCACCTGATGTTCATGGGCTCGCAGAATGCGGTCTATCCCGCCTTCGACCGGCTGCTCGAGGCGGCGGGCGGGAACAACAACGGCAGCACCACCGAGGACCGGACCAACTACTACGAGTCCGGCCCCCGCACCGCGCTCCCGCTGATGCTCTGGCTCGAGGCCGACCGGATGGGGTGGCTCCTCCCCACGATGGACAGCGCCAAGGTCGACCTCCAGCGCGACGTGGTGAAGAACGAGCGGCGGCAGAGCTATGAGAACCGGCCCTACGGCCAGGCGTTCATCAACCTGCCCAGCGCGATGTATCCGCCGGGACATCCGTACTCCTGGCCGGTCATCGGCTCGATGCGCGACCTCACCGCCGCCAGCGTCGAGGACGTGAAGAACTTCTTCCGGATGTTCTACGCCCCCAACAACGCGACGCTCGTCGTGGCGGGGGACGTCGATCCGGTGGAGGTGCGTCGGCTGGTGCGGCAGTACTTCGCCGAGATCCCGCGCGGCCCCGCGCCCGACCGCCCACCGACCCCGACCTTCCAGCTCCCGCGTGACACCACCGTCGTCCTCGAGGACCGGGTGCAGTTGCCGAGGCTCTACATCGACTGGCACACGGTGAAGGGGTACGCCACCGACGACGCGGCGCTCAACGTGCTGGCCTACGTCCTGACCGGCGCGAAGAACGGCCGGCTCACCCAGACGCTGGTGTACGATCGCCAGGTGGCCACCAACGTCTTCGCCGGCCAGGACGGGAAGCTCCGGGACGGCGACTTCAGCGTGATCGCCACCGGCAAGCCGGGCACGCCGCTGGACACCCTCCAGGCCATCGTCGACCGCGAGCTCGCGCGCCTCATCGCCCAGGGGCCGACGCAGCACGAACTCGACCAGGCGCAGAATTCGCTCGAGGCTTCGCAGCTCCGCCAGCTCGAGAACGTGGACGCGAAGGCCGACCAGCTCAACTACTACTACTACTTCACCGGCCAGCCCGACTTTCTCGCCCAGGACCTCGCCCGCACCCGCGCCGTGACCGCGGCCGACGTGCAGCGCGTGGCCCGGCAGTACCTGCAGGCGCCGCGCGTGGTGTTGAGCGTGGTGCCCGAAGGACATCGCGAACTCGCGGCCGGTCGCACTGGAGTGACCCCATGATCCGTCATCCGCTATCAGCTATCAGCTATCCGCTGGTCCTCGCCAGCGCGGTAATCTTTGCGACAGCGCCCCAGCGCCTCAGCGCCCAAGCGCCCGCGTTCGACCGCACTAAGGCCCCGACCGTCCCGGCGCCCCCCGCGTTCGTCACACCGCGGGTCCAGACCGCGCACCTCCCCAACGGGATCACCATCGACCTCGTGGAGATGCACGAACTCCCGCTGGTCGAGGTGGACGTGATGGTCCGCAGCGCCGGCGCCCGCGCCGACCACGACTTGGCGGGGCTCGCCACCTTCACGGCCGGGATGCTCGACGAAGGCGCCGGCACCCGTGATGCCCTCGCCATCGCGTCCGAAGCGGCCTACCTCGGCGCCCAGATGAGCACCGGCGCCGACTGGGACTACAGCGAGGTGGAACTCTCCGTCCCCAAGCGGACCCTCGAACCGGCGCTCGACCTCCTGGCCGACGTGGTGCTCCGGCCCCAGTTCAAGGCCAACGAGGTCCAGAAGCAGCGCGACCTCCGGCTCGCCAACATCATCTCCGCCCGCGATGAACCGAACGCGGTGAACGGGGTGGTCCTGAACGCGTTGCTCTTCCCTGAGGGGCATCCGTTCCACCGTCCCGCGGGCGGCGACTCGGCTTCCACCGCGCGGCTCGACTCGACCGCGGTGCGCGGCTTCTACGCCACCCAGTTCAAGCCCGATCGCACGACCTTCGTCGTCACCGGCGACCTGAACATGGCCGAGGCCCAGCGCCTGATCACCGCGCGGTTCGGCGGATGGACGCAGGATCGGATGGCGCGGTACGACCCCGCCGCCGCCGCGCAGCTCCCCGCCCCGGTCGATCGCGCGACGCGGATCTACCTGGTCGACAAGCCGGGGGCGGCGCAATCGGTCCTCGCGCTCGCGCGGCCGGGGGTCGAGCGCTCGTCACCCGACTACTACGCCCTCCAGGTGATGAACACCATCCTCGGCGGGTCGTTCTCGTCCCGGCTCAATACGGAATTGCGGGAGACCAAGGGATGGACCTACGGTGCCGGGTCGGGGTTCGCCTTCCGGCCGGTGCCGGGACCGTGGCGCGCGAGCGCCTCGGTGCGCACCGACGTGACCGACAGCTCGCTGGTGGAGTTCCGGCACCAGATCACCCTCATCCGCGACTCGCTGGTCGACCCGGTCGAGCTCCAGCGGGCGCAGGCGTACCTCGCCCTCGGCCTCCCGGGTGATTTCGAGACCACCGGGCAGGTGGCAGACCAGGTGGGGGAGCTGCTACGATTCGGGATGCCCTTCACGTACTGGAACGGCTACGTGCAGCAGGTGATGCGGGTGACCCGCGCCGACGTGCAGCGGGTGGCGCGGAAGTACCTCGACCCGACTCGGATGACGATCGTGGTCGTAGGTGACCTCGCCAAGATCCGGCCCGGGATCGAGAACGCGAATCTGGGGCCGGTAGAGCTCCGAGATGTACAGGGGAGACCACTGCCGTAAGAGTTGGGAGTTAGGAGTTCGGAGGGGTGCAGACCAGACAAAGGCTCCGGGTTGCACCCCTTCTGACTCCCATCTCCCCACTGGACCGGATCCATCACCCAGATCCACGCAGATGGCCAATGCGTTCCGCCACCCACTCCGGCAGGGTCAGGTCGTCCGCGATGGCGGCAAGTTCTTCGGCCTCCTTCCAGGCGTGCTTCAGGAGATAGAGCTGGGTCTGCAGCCAGCGCCGCTCCTGATCCTCGTACACCGACATCTCGAAGGCCAGCGCGAGGTGCGGCTCTCCGGCGAGCGCGATCGGCTTCTTCCGCCATTCCACCAGCTTCGAGACCGTTTCGCCGATCTGTCCCTCCCACTGTTCGTGGAGCTTGGCGGCACCGCGCACCATGTCGTCATCCCCGCCCGCGTGGTTCACCACCGGCATGATCCGTCGCCCGATGTCTTCGGCGTGTGCGGGGTCGACCAGATCGAAGGTCCGTTGACGCCCTTCGATCCCGTGGCCATCCCACGATTCCTCCTCGTTCACCTCGTCCACCACGGCGTCGCGCATCAGCGGACGGCCGCCGCGGAACTCGGGAATGGCGATGGTCCACCCGCCGGAGGGCAACGCCACGATGCGGGCACTCCGGGCCCGCGCCACGTTGAGCATCTCGGTGCGTCCGTCCGCCAGCGGGATCGCCCCGAGCCGACGCCAGCCGCTGATCTTCCTCACCGCCAGCCGGCTCAGCCGATACGAGCCGTACAGGGTGAGCCCCGCCCCGCTGATCGGCGCGAGCGGACCACCGACCATCACCAGTCCGACGAGCAGCGCCGCGACGCCGGCCGAGGTCGAGACGAGGGCGTGTTGTTCTCGCTGCATGAAGCGTTGGCCGTAGCGCCAGGAAGCGTACTCGGGGAAGACCGGGTCGCCGATGCGGACCAGCATCATCCCATCGGACATCTTGGCGAGCCCGATCTGGTCGGTGCTCATCCGTTTCGGGGTGTCGCGGTAGAGCCGCTCGCAGCACTCGATCACCTCGAATCGCTCGTCGAGCGGCGAGAGGTTCCACCGGGCACAGGTGGTGCAGACCACCCAGAGCCGCCCCCGCCGCTGGTCGAACGCGACCCGGCGACCGACCGGGAAGAGGTCGAGGGTCTCGTTCGCGCCGAGGGGGGAGTGGCAGTAGAGGCAGGTGGTGTAGATGGGGGTGAGGGGTGAGGAGTAAGGAGTAAGGAGTAAGGAGTAAGGAGTAAGGAGGTATTGGGTGCTGGCTGATTCGAAAGTATGGTCCGCAGATGGCGGGGGTGGGTCGGAAAGATTACAGGTGGATTACAACCCCCTTCTCCGGGAGGGAGAGGGGGCCGGGGGGTGAGGTCTGAACTCGGAAGGCGCCGGGGGGTGAGGTCTGAACTCGGAAGGCGCCGGGGGGTGAGGTCTGACCGGGACAGGGGGAGCTACCCGCCTACCCGCCTACCCGCCTACGCGCCTACATTAGAGTGTCATGCCCACCCTCTCGCTCAACGCCCTCCGGAAGGAGGTCAAGGCCGGTAAGTTGGCCTCGGTCTACTACTTCCACGGCGCCGAGGAGACGCTGAAGGAGGAGGCCTTGGCCGCCCTGGTGGACCTCGCGGTCGATCCCGCCTCCCGCGATTTCAACTACGATGTTCGCCACGCCACCACTCTCGACCCCGAAGCGCTCCACGCCCTGGTCAACACCCTCCCGATGATGGCGGAAAAGCGGGTGGTCGTGATCCGGGACGTCGACGGCTGGACCGTGAAGAGCCCGGCGCGCAAAGTCCTCCTCGAGTACGTCGCCAAGCCGGCGGCAGAGACCCTCCTCGTCCTGCACCAGGGGCCACCCAAGGGCGATGACAAGGACGAGGTGGACAAGGAACTCGCGACCTATGCGCAGGTGGTGAACTTCGCCGAGCTCGACACGGATGAAGCGCTTGTATGGGTGACGCGCCGCGCCAAGCAGCAGGACATCCCGCTCACGAGCGAGGGCGCGGCCCACCTCGTCAACGCCGCGGGGCCTTCCCTCGCCCTGCTCCGCCTCGAACTCGAGAAGCTCGCCGCCCTCGGCAGCAACGACCCGATCGGCGTCGATGTGGTCGGTGAAATGGTCGGCATTCGCTTCGGGGAAACGATCTTCGATTGGCGCGACGCGGTGCTCCGGCGCGACGTGGCCGGGGCGGTCGAGATGCTCCCCCGCATCCTGGGCCAGAGCGGTGTCTCCGGCGTGGGCCTCGTTTCCCTCCTCGGCACCTCCCTCATCATCCTCGGCGTGGCCCGCGCGCATTACGACCAGAAGAAGCGCGGGTTCGATCTCAACCGGGCGACCTGGGAAACGATGCAGAAGAACCGCCCCGGCCGCATCGGCGACTGGAAGGGGTTCGCCAACCTGCTGGTCGAGGTCGCGAGCGACTGGACGCAAGGCCGGCTCCGCCGCGCCCTCGCCGCCCTCCTCGCGGCCGACCAGGCGCTGAAGGACACGCGGGTCTCGACCGAAGAGGGTGTGTTGACGGATCTCGTACTTCAAATTGCGGCTCGGATGCCAGCCGAAGGAGCTGCGTGATGCCTCGTACGTGGTACGTGGTACGTGGTGCGTGGGCGGTCCCCGCCGCAATCCTGTTGTTCACCGCCGCAGCGCCCCGGCGCCTCAGCGCCCAATCCGACCCCCGCCTCGTGGCCGCCGTGCGCCTCGCGCAGGAAGGTCAGGGCGACTCCGCGCGGGTGCAGGTGAAGCGGATCCTTGACGCCACACCGGCGTCGGCGCCGCTCTACGCGGAGGCGCTCTACTCGGCCGGCCTGGTCGCGGCGACCAGCGCCGAGATGGAGCGCCAGTTCCAGCGGCTGGTGGTGGAGTTCAACGGCTCGGCCTGGTCGGACGACGCGCTGCTGCGGTTGATGCAGCTGAATTTCGCCCGCGGGGATCTCCCCGCTGTCGTCCGCACCGCCGAACGGCTGGCCAGCGACTATCCGCAGAGCGAAGTGATCCCCGACGCCGCGCTCTGGGCCGCGCGGGCCTACTTCCGGCAGGATCAC
>JANMWE010000181.1:0-4453 GCA_031393795.1 Gemmatimonadota bacterium | reverse complement strand
CCAGCCGCCCTCGCGGTGTCCGTTGCCGGTCTGCTTCACGCCGCCAAACGGCAGGTGTGCTTCGGCGCCGATGGTCGGCGCGTTGACGTAGGTGATGCCGTTCTGGAGGTCGTCCATCGCCCGGAAGGCAAGGTTCACATCGCTGGTGTAAATCGAACTCGACAAGCCGTACTTCACCTCGTTGTTGACCTTGGCGGCGTGCTCGTATGACCCGACGCGGATGACACTGAGCACTGGGCCGAAGATCTCCTCGGTCGCCAGCCGCGATCCCGGCTTGACGCCCACCACAACCGTGGGCCGGTAGAAGTAGCCGTTCGCAGTGCGCGCCCCCCTCGGGCGCGAGCCGCCGCAGGCCACCTCCGCCCCCTGCAGCACCGCCGGGTCGAGGTAGTACTCCACCTTTTCGCGCGCTGCCGCGTGGATCAATGGCCCGACCTGCGTGCGCGCCCCGCGGCCATCGCCGAGGACCAGCTTGCCGGCCGCCGCCACCAGCCGGGACACCAACTTGTCGTGCACCTTGCGATGCACGATCAGCCGCGACGTGGCGGTGCAGCGCTGCCCGGTGGTGCCGAACGCGCCCCAGAGCACGCCGTCGAGCGCCAGGTCGAGGTCCGCGTCATCCATCACGATCATCGCGTTCTTCCCGCCCATCTCGAGCGAGAGGCGCTTGTGCATCCGGCCGCAGATCTCGCCGATCCGGCTCCCGGTGGCGGTCGAGCCCGTGAACGAGATCACCGGCACGTCGGGGTGCTCCACCAGCGCCTGTCCCGCGGTCGCCCCGCGGCCGTGCACCAGCTGGATCACCTCGGGCGGGAGCCCCGCCTCGAGCAGCAACTCCACCAGCCGGTGCGTCGTGTGCGGCACATCCTCGCTCGGCTTGATGACCACACTGTTCCCGCAGAGGAGCGCCGGGAACATCTTCCAGGTCGGGATGGCCAGCGGGAAGTTGAACGGCGTGATGAGCCCCGCCACGCCGATCGGCCGGCGGTAGGTCATCGCCCATTTGTCGCGCAGCTCCGACGGCACCACGTGTCCGAAGAGCCGGCGCCCTTCGGTCGCGGCGTAGAACGCGGTGTCGATCCCTTCCTGCACGTCGCCCCGCGTCTCGGCCAGGACCTTCCCCATTTCCCGCGTCATCCCGTCGGCGATCTCCTCCTTGTGCGTCGTCAGCAGGTCGCCCAGGCGCCGGAGCACGTCACCGCGGGCGGGGGCCGGGACCTTCCGCCACAGTTCGAACCCGCGCTTCGCACTCTTCACCGCCTCGGCGATGTCCTTCGCGCCCGAGTCGGGGAAGCGCCCGATCAGGTCGTCGGTATCGGCGGGGTTCCGGTTCTCAAAATGCTTGCCGGTCGAGGGGGCGACCCACTGCCCGTTGATGAAATTCTTGTAGGTCTTCGCCATGTTGGTCTCTGATCGTTGGTAGTTGGTCTATCGCATCAGGTCGGGGCGTCTGCGCAGAGGTCGGACAGACCAATGACCAGCGACCAATGACCTAGTTCGTACAGGCCCAGGTCTGGACCACCTTGGCATACCCCACCCGCGGCAGGATCTCGCTCGCGCCCAGCCAGAGCGCGTAGCCGAGCATCAGGAGCCCCAGGGTGTGCGAGAGTCCGGAGCGGCGGCGCCAGCTCACCAGCATCACCCAGATCCCCGTGCAGGTAAGGAGGCCGATGGCCGCCAGGTACCAATCGAGGCGGAGGCCGCAGAGGTGGCTCCAGGGCCAGGCGTTGAGCCCGACCGCGAGCGCCACCCCGAGCAGCGTGCGTACCCACGTCCCGAGCCAGGCCCGCCGGCCCAGTGCCGGGGGGGCGGCCGCGGCGACCGGCGCGGCTCCCGTCGCCGACATGGCGGCCGGCGCGCCGCCGCCCGGGGCCACGTAGCCCCCTTTCGCGATCACCTGGTCGATCGCCGCCATCTCCTTGTCCCAATCACGTCGCTGATCCGCCATCACTGCTCCCGGGTGAGTCCGTAGCGTTCGATCTTCTTGTACAAGTTGGACCGCGGCATCGCGATCGCCCGCGCGGTCTCGGAGACGTTCCATCCATGTTCGCGCAGCTTCTGCAACAGGAACTGCCGCTCGGCCTCCTCACGGAAGGCCTCGAACGACCCGGCGCCCGCGCCGTTCCCCTCACCCGCCTCCATCGTCTCCTCCGCCATCTCTGTCACGGCCTCGGCCTCCTGTGCCACCTCGCCCACCATCGGGAGGAGGCGCGCGACATCCGAGGCCGTGACCGTGTTCCCGCCCGCCAGGATCAGCAACCGCTCGATCCCGTTCCGGAGTTCCCGGATGTTGCCGGGCCAGGGGCGCCGCGCGAGCGCCTCCACCGCGCCCGCCTCGAACCGCTTCGGGGCGAGCCCGCTCGCGCTGGCGAGGGTCTCGGCAAAGTGCTCGACCAGCGCGGGGATATCCTCCCGGCGCTCCCGGAGGGGCGGCACGTGGACCGGCACCACGTTCAATCGATAGAAGAGGTCCTCGCGGAACCTGCCTTCGGCGATCTCCACCTCGACCCGCTTGTTGGTCGCGGCCAGGACCCGAACGTCCACCTGGATCGGCTTCGCCCCCCCGATCCGGGTCACGATCCCCTCCTGCAGCGCGCGGAGCACCTTCGCCTGCGCCGCGAGCGCCATGTCGCCGATCTCGTCGAGGAAGAGGGTGCCGCCGTCGGCCTGCTCGAACTTTCCGGCCCGGTCGACCACTGCGCCGGTGAACGACCCCTTCACGTGGCCGAAGAGCTCGCTCTCGATGAGCTCGGAGGGGATTGCAGCGCAATTCACCTCGACGAACGGTGCCTCTCGGCGTGGCGACGCCGCGTGGAGCGCCCGGGCGACAAGTTCCTTCCCCGTCCCGTTCTCGCCGGTGATGAGCACCCGCGCCGCGGTCGGCCCGACCTTGGTCACGAGCTCGCGCACGCCCCGGAGACCTGCGCTCTTCCCCACCATCCCGTAGGCGCTGCTGGAGGCCCCGCGCAGCTTCGCGTTCTCGACCCGGAGCGCCCCCTGCGACAGGGCGTTCCGGAGCGTCACCAGCAGCCGGTCGCTGTCGAGCGGCTTCTCGAGGAAGTCGAACGCGCCGCGGCGCACGGCCTCGAGCGCGGTCTGGATGCTGCCGTGCCCCGAGATCATCACCACCTGGGCCGGCGGCTCCAGCGCCTTGAGCCGCGCCAGCGTATCGAGTCCGTCGAGCCCGGCCATCTTCACGTCGAGGAAGATCACCTGCGGCTTGAAGTCGGTGTGGAGCGTGATCGCCTCCCCACCGGAGCCGGCGGTCTTCACCACCAGCCCCTCGTACTCGAGGATCTGGCGGATCGCCTCGCGGATCCCCGCCTCGTCATCGACCACCAGCACCCGTTCGCCGCTCATCGTCCCCCTCCGTACAGCACCACGCCGCTCGGGCGGACCTTCAGGTCGCGGATCCCGTGCGGCAACTTGAAGCGCACCGTCCCGTCCTCCGACGCCCCGAGGCTGCTCGACATGAAGCGGCCGACCAGCGACTCGGGGAACGGGATCCCGCGCAAGCGCACCGCGTCCACTTGCAACGCCCCGACCTCGGAGCCGAGCACCACGAGCCTCCCGCCCACGCTCACCCGCTCGCGCGCGCGCACGAGCCGACGGAACGGGCCGAGCGCGCCGCGTGGGATCGCTTCGGTGGCCAGGGAGGCGGTCACCGTGGCGTGCTCATTGCCGAGCGTGACCTCGACAGAATCGAGATAGCGCGCCGCCGAACCACCCAGGCCGGCCTGCAGGAGACTGGCCAGCTCCTCCGCCGTCAGGATGATCGAGTCGGCCCGCCAGCCATTCAATGAATCGACGAGGTCGGTCGCGGCCGCGAGCCCCTGCGCCGAGGCGCGCCCGGTCACCGGCACCTCCGTGCGCGCGCCGCTCCGCCAGAACCGCCACATTCCGGCCAGCTCGTGCCGATAGAGCCAGGCCCCGCCCAGCAGGAGCAGCAGGAAGAGGACGAGCAGCAGCCGGAGCGGCCAGAGGAGGCAGCCTTTCATCCGCTGAGCACCGCGGTGTGCAGCGCCGAGTACTCCGCACCCCCCTCCCGCATCGTGCTCTCGTAGAGCATCACGCGATCGGCGGTGAACGACGCCGAGAGCGGGGTGGCAAAGAGTCGGTCGGACTCCCCGCGGGGCACCCGCTCCCCTTCCCGCACCCGCCCGAGGGTGACGTGCGGTCGGAAGACGATCCCCTCGCCGGCGAAGCCGAGCTCTTCCGCGCGAGTCTCGATCCGGTCCTGCAGCAGTTCAAGTCCGGTCGGGGCCTCGATGCCGGCCCAGAGCACGCGGACACGGTCTGGCCCCGGGAAGGCGCCGAACCCCGTGAGCGTCAACGCGAGCGGACCGATCCCCGCGACCGCAAAATCGATCGACTCGGCGATGGCTTCGGCCCGCTCCTGCGGTACCTCCCCGAAGAACTTGAGTGTGACGTGGACCCCTTCGGGACGGACCCA
>JANMWE010000166.1:0-7065 GCA_031393795.1 Gemmatimonadota bacterium | reverse complement strand
GGCCGGCCCGGAGCGTCCCGCGGCGAGCTGGGCTCCGAAGAAGTCGACGTCGAGTTCGGAGTGGAGGGCACCGCCGGCGAATCCGGCGAGGTCCGCGGTCCCGACCAGTCGGGTCTGCCGGATCGCCGCGCCGAGCGCCTTTCCGGGCAAGGACCCGGGGGGCGCGGCGGCGAGTGCAAAGGCGGGATCGTCGCTGGTGCTGACCGGAGCGTCGTTGTAGAAGCTGTTCATCAGCAGGGTGCCGTGGAACCCCCATTCCCACGCGACGTGCTTTGCTTCCTGGGCGGCGAGCCGGGGGGTCGCGAGGGCGGAAAGGGAGAGGATGAGTGTGTAAGCGCGGCGTGTGACGTGGCTCACCTGAGGCTCCTGAAGGCGTTGGACGGGGGTCTGGCCGACCGCTAAGTTTGGGGATGCTCTCCCTTCCCAATCTAGTGTTCAAGGCGGTCCTGGGGGCTACCCTGGTGTTGGGGCCGCGGCCCCCTGTTCCGGCCCCGCTGGCGGTCGTTTCCGGGCGGCTGAAGGTGATCGACCGGGGAGGGCAGACCGCCCCGGACGTGCAGCAGGGAGTGGTGTTCCTGATGCCGGCCCGTGGCGCTCCACCGGCGGTCCCGACCGGCCGAGCCGACATCACCACCGAGAACCGCACCTTCAGCCCCCACATCACGGTCGTGACCGCCGGATCCACCGTCCGGTTCCCGAACCGCGACGGGTTCAACCACAACGTCTTCTCCTTGACCGAGGGGAACGCCTTCGACCTCGGCCTCTACGACCGGGGGGAGGGGAAGACGACGGTGCTCCCGAACGCCGGAGTGGTGAACGTCTTCTGCAACGTGCACTCGACGATGAGCGCCATCATCGTGGTGCGGAGCACCCCCTGGTTCGCCCAGCCGTCGGTGGACGGGAGTTTCACCTTCGGGAACGTTCCGCCGGGGGAGTACGTGCTGCATCTGTGGCATGAGCGGGCCCCGGAATCGACCCAGCGGGTGACGGTGACGGCCGCGGGGCTCCAACTTCCTGACTTGCAGCTCGACGCCCGCGACTTCGTGCAGCGCGAACACCTCAACAAGTTCGGCCGCCCCTACGCCCGGACAGGACGCCGCTACTGATGCTCGCCGCCCTGAACAAACTCGGAGTGAAGGTGTTCGTCGCGACCGCCCTCGTGGTGGTCGTGGCCCTCGGCGGCGCCCTCTTCCTGACCAAGCGGAAGGCGGACGCGGCGGCGGATCAGTCGATCCATCGCGCGCTCGTCGCCACGCGATCGAACATCCAGGCCCGGCTCGACGGCCGCTACAGCGAGCTGACGAAGGCCCTGCAGATCATCGCCAAGCAGAGCCCCTATTACGCGAGCATCCAGGCGAGCCTCCAGAGCCATAATCGCAGCAACCTCCTGAACCGGGCCACGGAGTTCCAGGAACTCACCGGTGCGGCGTGGGTCCTGATCACCGACCCCAGCGGGGTGCTCCAGGCATCCACGCGCGATCCGGCCGCTCAAGGGGATTCGCTGGGTGATGGGGCATTGGTCGGACTGGCACTGGAAGGGGACATGACCCGGGGCCCGTGGATCGAGATCGATTCGAGCAGCGGGCACCCCGTCGATCGACCCTTCCAGGCGGTGGCGGTGCCGGTCCACTCCGGCGGCGACGCGGCCCCCATCGTGGCGGTGATGGTCGCGGCGCTGCCGATCGATTCGGCGTTCGCCCAGGAGCTGCAGCGGCAGACGAATTCGGAGATCGTCTTCTACCTGCTGGAT
Source organism: Gemmatimonadota bacterium (assembly GCA_031393795.1). Lineage (GTDB taxonomy): Bacteria > Gemmatimonadota > Gemmatimonadetes > Gemmatimonadales > GWC2-71-9 > CAMLHU01. The sequence continues at coordinate 5,315 of JANMWE010000166.1, read as the reverse complement.
CAGGGAGGGCATCCGGTGCCCTCGGTCACCACCTTGCCCTCCAGTGTGGACCTTGCGCCCTCACTGGCGGCGATGTCGGCCGACTCGAAGATGGTCAACGACTCCACTCAGGTCGAGTTGTCGGTGGCGGGAGAGGCGTGGTCGGGTGTGGGAGGTCTCCTCCTGACCGCGGCCGGGGATACCCTCGGTGGATACGTCGGCCTCCGGAACCGGCGCACTGAGCTGGCAGCGTTCACGGCACTCAAGGACAGCTTTCCCACCGCGTTCCTCGCCGGGCTCCTGATCGCACTGGTCTCCTCGCTCGCGATCGCGCGGACGGTGACCGGGCCGGTCAACCGCCTGGTCAGGGCCACGCGCGACGTACGCGACGGCAAGTTCAGCGGCGAGATCGTGGTCGGCACCCGCGACGAGATCGGGGAGCTGGCCGAGGCCTTCCGCCGGATGGTGGGTGAGCTCAAGGAGAAGCAGGACCTTGTCAACTTGCTCAGCACGGGGACGGGCAGCACGGTCCAGATGACCTCCGGCGACCTGCGATTGGCGACCAGCGGCGCGGTGATATCGCGCCCGTCGGCGATGGGGATCTCGCTGATGCCGGGGCAGACCCTCTCCAACCGCTACGAGATCAAGGAGATCCTCGGTGCCGGCGGGATGGGGGTGGTGTTCCGGGCGTGGGACCGCGACCTGCAGGAGGCGGTGGCGATCAAGACGCTGAAGCCCGAGGTGATGGATGCGCAGAGCATCGAGCGGTTCAAGCAGGAGATCCGCCTCGCCCGCAAGATCTCGCACCGCAACGTGGTGCGGAACTACGATCTGGGCGAGTTCGACGGGATGCTCTACATCACGATGGAATATGTCGAGGGGACCACTCTCGAGAAGCTGCTGCGCCAGCGCGGCAAGCTGCCGGTGAGCGTGGCCCTCACCGTCGCCAAGCAGCTGCTCCGCGCCCTCGAGGCCGCCCACGAGATGGGGGTCATCCACCGCGACATCAAGCCGCAGAACATCGTGGTCGAACCGACCGGCCTGGTGAAGGTGATGGACTTCGGCATCGCCCGGCTGGCGGAGTCCCATTCGCACGACTCGAAGGGGCTCACGGCCGTCGGGAGCGTGATCGGCACGCCGCAGTACATGAGCCCCGAGCAGTTGATGGCCACCGATCTCGACGCGCGGAGCGACCTCTACGCCGCCGGGGCGGTGCTCTTCGAGTGCCTCACCGGACGGGTGGTGTTCGAGGCGCCCTCGGTCACGGCGCTGATCCTGGCCCAGGTGGAGCAGGCCCCGCCCGACCCGCGGACGCTCAACCCCGCCATCCCGCACGACCTGGCGCTCATCGTGCTCAAGGCGCTCGAGAAGACCCGGGAAGCGCGCTGGAAGAGCGCGGCGGAGTTCTCCGAAGCGCTCGACGGAGTGGACGTCCCGGCGGGGCGCTCCGGGGATTCAGGGGCGGTGAGGGCCGTCGTCGCCTAACGGCTTCTCCAGGGGCGAGGGGTGAGTACAAGGTATGAGTGGGTAGTAAGCGACGAGCGCGAAAGGATGATCTCCCTTCCGCGCTCGTTCCTTTTCTCCGACTCGCCCCTTGCACTCACCCCTCGCCCCCCTCCCGTTCATACCTCACCCCCCGGCCCCCTCTCCCTTACGGGAGAGGGGGAGCGCATCGGACTTGTTCCCCCTCTCCCGTAAGGGAGAGGGGGTCAGGGGGTGAGGTTTGAACGAGATGGGGTCAGGGGGTGAGGTCACGGCCCCCAGCTCACCGCCAGATCCCGGAGTCCCACGATCCCTGCGGTCCCCACCAGACGCCGGCGGACCAGGTAATCCGCCTGATTCTGGGTATCGAGCGGGACGACGTAGGCCGCTTTGCCGCCGAGGCCGTTGGGGGCGGCCACGATGACGGACCGGCCATCCGGGGCCCAGTCGCCGCCGAGGTAGAAGGGGTCGCCCCCTGCCCAGGTGTTGGCGGCCCACGTGATGCGGCTGGGACTCCCGCCGGTCACCCGGACGACGAAGTAGTCCGAACCCCCGTAGTACGTCCGGTAGAAGAGGATCCGCTGACCATCGGGCGAGAAGTGGGGATGGAGGTCCCCGATCCAGCCGCCGGCGGGCGTTGTCAGGCGGCGGACATTGCCCGTGGCGACGTCGAGGGCGTAGAGCGAACGGGTGGACTGCCCGGCGAAGGTGGTATCGGTCGCGGAGAAGACGATCGTCGAGCCGTCCGGCGCCCAGTCCATCGTACCGTGGACCAGGAGCGGGCCGTTGCCGAGGTCCATCACCTTGGGCGAGAGCGCGGTCAGGGCCGTGCCATCGGCATTGGTCTGGTAGATCCGGCTGGACTGCCAGGGGCTCAACAGGTCGGTGCTCGCGGTATCGCGCACAAAGGCGATGCGGGTGCTGGCGTCGGGCCGCCAGGCGAACGCGATCGGGCCGTTCAGGCGGCCCGGCACCACTGCGGTCACTTCGGTCCGGCCCGCACCGTTGCCGGTGTTGTTGAGGGTCCCGACGGCCCCGTCGACCCCGCTGAGGGTACAGACATAGCCCGAGATGTCGCTCGCGAGATTGCCGCAGGCGAAGGCGAGGATCTTGCCGGTCGGGCTGAAGCGCGCGCCGGACCCGTAGGTGTCGGTCACCAGCGTCGCCGTGGTGTCTCCGATGGCGGTGGTGATCCGCAGATCGAAATTTGCGGTGACGTTGCTGTGAGACGTGTACGCCACCCGGGTCCGCGCGTAGTTCCAGTGAGGCGAGGTCCACTCCAATCCGGAGCTGCCCAGGTAGCCGAGGATGATCCGGTTGCCGCCGAGGGTGTCGGCCCGATGGAGCTGCCAGCCGTTGGCGCCGCTGTCGCTGGCGAAGAGGAGCGGGGGGTACGCGCCCGCGGCGGTCCCGGTGACGGTGAAGTCGATCTGCTTCGCGGCTCCGGTGACCTGGCCCCGCACCGTCACATTGCCGAGGATGATGGGGATCGGGCCGCTGCGGGCGAGTCCCTGACCGTCGGTGAAGATGACACTGTCGGGCACGGCGACCGTGGCCGGCACAGTCGGGAAGAACCTGATCCGCGCCCCTGCTACCGGCTTGCCACCCGCGTCCACCGCTCGCACGGTGAGTGCCTTGGCCAAGCTCTGGCCGAGGGGAGTGCTCTGGCTGTCGCCCGAGACCTTCTGCAGGGAGGTGACCGTGTTGGGCACCGACACTCGACTGGAACTCACGACGCCGCTCGGAATGCTGGCCAGGACGTTGAACGTGCTCCCCAGGGCGCCGGGGCGGAGGGTCAGGCGGCCGAGGTGGTCGATCTTGGCCTTGGTGCTGTCGCTGACCCGCCAGGAGATGTAGGCGGTGTCGAGGGGGAGGGCGATCTGAAAGGCGGTGGCCACGAACTGGAGGGTGTCGCCGGGCGCCATGGCCGTGTCGCCGGGGAAGAGCTGGATGTCGTCGGAGAGGTAGCCGGGGCCGAAATAGTACATCGGGATGACGGGGACCCGGATGTCGCCTCGGCGGAAATCGACCAGGGAGCTCCCCTGGAACATCACGACCCCGCGGCTGGAGTACGAGAGGTAGACGTAGATCACGTGGCTGAGCGGTGGCTCGGGCACATCCACCCGGAGCTGGATGGACTCCTGGTTGGAGGCCCACGCGATCTTGGAGTTCACGAAGACCGTATCGATCGGGGGGCTGCAATCGCAGAAGGTGCTGTCGAACTGCTCGATCAGGACCGTGACGGTGTCGAGTACCAGCCCGAATGAAGCCGGGGTGGCCCCCGGGGGAAGGACCAGCTTCGCGGAGATGGCCGGCAGCTGGTGCAGCTGGCCCGGTTCCATCGGAGACTCCACGCAGGCCACGGTGGTGGCCATCAGGAGCGAGGCGAAGTGGCGGCGTGTCAACGACATAGGGGACTCGTTTCGACCGGGATCCAGGGGACCCGGAGATCGCTGGAGGCTGGGAATGAAGCAGGGTGGCTCAGAGCCACCCTGCTTATTAGAGGGTCAGCGGGCGGAGGTCAAGCGACCGGGGCCAGAAGGGGGTGACGCTCGCGCCGTTCAGGCCCAGGGAAATAGCTCAACGGATTTGGAAATTCTATGGTGAGGCGGGGCGTGTGATCCCCGTCACAAACCGTCTGAACGGAGGGATACCGCAAATGTACCGGTCGTGCGGCAGGGGGCTAGGTCAGGGGTCACAGGGGGAGGAAAGTGGGACGATGGGGCCGTGGCGGCGCGGCTTGCCGCGCACCGAAGCCCGGTCCGGAGTTCGGGGAGGCGGGTCTGTTCCGACGGCTCAAGACCGCGCGCCGAGGCGCGCCGCAACGGGGAGTCCGTTTCGATCCCGCCGCTTCGCGGGTGTCGGGAACGACGAAGGCCAGCGGGATGGGCTCCACCGGCCGGCGTCCGCTCAGGCTCGGCTTAGGTCAGGGCCAGGTGACCGTGACCTGATTCCCGGGGGTGCTCGTCTTGGCGGGTCCCGCCAAGACATCGGGCCCGTTGAAGCTCAAGGAGAACGGGGTACCGAACACCGAGGTGGCCTCCACGAAGAGCGCACCTGCATTGTCGAAGTCATCGTTCAGGAGCGACTTACTCCCCGTGCCGGCGTAGTTCAGCTTCAACTGCGGGAGACTCAGGTTCATGTTGACGAAGGTGGCGTTGTCGAAGTACTGGAACCCTGTGCTCGTGCCATCGAACAGCATCCGGGTGCCGTTGAAGGTGACGGCATCGACTGCCATATCCGTCGTGACCTTGAGCTGCTGGTCAGCGCTTGCGATCACGCCGCCATTCCCCTGGAAGTAGCCGGCAACGGCACCAGCACTGAGCCGCAGGGTGTCGCGGTCGAGCTGGAGCTCGCCGAACCGGGAGGAATCCGGCGTCGCGAATGTCGCGCTGTACCCGGTCCCCCCGGTGAAGTACGTACGGAACGTGATGTTGCCGGGCCCCGCGTCGAAACTCGACGGGCTCGTGGTGGCGGCTTGGGTGAGACTACCGCGGATCTGAAGGGTGCCAGCGGTCAGTCGGCCGGTGGTGGAGCCGCCGCCGAAGGTGGCATTCCCGAGGACCACGAGGTTGTCGAGCGCGTTGGTCATCGTCAGGCGGCCCTCCCCCTGTGTCGCGAGGGCGCCGACGGTGACCGTATGGCCGTTGAGCGTCAAGTCCTGGCCCCCTGGCGTGCTGGCGTCGAGGCTCAGCAGCCCGCTCGCCGTGATGTTCTCGGCCAGGACGATGTTCGTCCCGTTGCTGAGATCGAGGTTCTGGTAAGTCAGGTTCGGGATCGTATCGATCTCCTTGAACCTGGTGTTCACCACAGTGTAGAAGGCGGCCGGATCGACGAGCAGGGTGTCGTGGAAG
>JANMWE010000153.1:0-1673 GCA_031393795.1 Gemmatimonadota bacterium | reverse complement strand
CCACCGCGCCGTGAGCGGGTCGTTCGAGCGGTTCATCGCGATCCTGATCGAGCACTTTGCCGGGGCGTTCCCGGTGTGGCTCGCCCCGGAGCAGGTGCGGGTGCTCCCGATCAGCGACGCGCAGGCCGAGGCGGCGCGCGCCGTTGTGGCCGAACTCCGTTCGGCAGGGGTCCGCGCCACGATCGACGAGAGCAACGAGACCCTCAACTACCGGATCCGCCACGGCGAGGTGATGAAGGTGCCGTACATGGCGGTGGTGGGTCAGCGCGAGGCCGACTCCGGAGCGGTGGCCGTCCGGGTGCGTGGGGCAGGGAACAAGCAGACGGTGATGCCGGTGACGGAGTTCGTAGCGAAGGTGGTGGGGGAGAACAAGAGTCGGGCGTTGGTGCCGTGACGAATCAGGGCGGGGCTTTCAGCCCCGCCGTCTGTCATAGGATCGATCCCTGCGGGCCCGCGATTCACCGCGGGCCTTTCGCAGAGGTGAATGCCGAGGGACCGACCTCCGGTCGGTCCGTTACCGGGAGCATTTCCATACCCTTCGGACCACCCGGAGGGCGGTCCCTCGGCCGGCTTCCGGTCCTCTTGCCCGCGATAAATCGCGGGCCCGCACTTCACCGGGCAAGGCCACCCGCCGCGGCTGCGCCGCGGGTCGCGCTGTACCGGCACAATCGAGGGCGCGATACGCGCCGCCCTATCAGCCATACCATCCGACCCCCCGACCCCCTATTTTGGAGTCCTGAACCTCAACGGGGACTCCCGTGTCCGATAGCACCACGCCGGTCATCGTTTCCGCCGTCCGCACCCCCATCGGCCGCTACCTCGGCGGGCTGAGCAGCTTCAGCGCGCCCCAGTTGGGCGCGCTGGTCATCAAGGAGGCGCTCGTCCGCGCCAAGCTCGACGGTAGCAAGGTCGATGAGGTCATCTTCGGCCAGGTGCTCCAAGGAGGCTCCGGTCAGGCCCCCGGCCGCCAGGCGCTGATCCATTCCGGGATCCCTGGCAGCGTTCCCGCCCTCACCATCAACAAGGTGTGCGGCTCCGGACTGAAGGCGGTGATGCTCGCCGCTCAGGCCATCAAGGCCGGCGATGCGCAGGCGATCGTCGCGGGTGGACAGGAAGCGATGAGCTCCTCGCCGCACTACGTCTACGGCTACCGCAGCGGGATCAAGGCCGGCGACCAGACGATGGTCGACGGGATGATCCGGGACGGGCTCTGGGACTCGTTCGGCAACGTGCATATGGGTGAGTACGCCGAGTACACTGCCGACAAGAGTGGCGTGACGCGGGCGGAGATGGATGAGTTCGCCTTCAAGAGCCACCAGAAGGCGGTCGCGGCGATGGAGGGTGGGAAGTTCGAGGCCGAGATCCTCCCGGTGACCGTGGCAGGGAAGACGCCGGTCGTGGTGAGCAAGGATGAGGGCCCCAGGAAGGACACTTCGGTCGAGGCGCTGGCCAAGCTCAAGCCCAGCTTCCGGAAGGATGGCCGAGTGACGGCGGGCAATGCGCCGGGGTTGAACGACGGCGCGAGCGCGCTGGTGGTCACGTCGCTCGCCTTCGCGAAGGCCAACGGCCTCCCGGTGCTCGCCCGGATCACCGGCTACGCCACCGGCGGCGGCGACCCGAAGGAGCTCTTCTTCGCGCCGATCCTTGCGGTGCAGAACCTGATGAAGAAGACG
>JANMWE010000151.1:0-3052 GCA_031393795.1 Gemmatimonadota bacterium | reverse complement strand
AACGTGGTGACGGGTGTCATGCTGGCCACCGATCACGACCGGCCGAGTCCGTTCGTCGCGCGCGACGCGATGCCGCTTGCGGGTGGCTGCCGAGACACTGCGGTCGATGCTTGGATCCAAGCCGCCACGCGCCGCTCAGGGATCCCGTTCCCCCTTTCGGCCGACGTGGGACCTCGGGGGCCGGTCGGTCCGGGAAGTGGCGCTCGATGATCGGTGCGATCGATCGAGATGCATGATCGAGGGCCGCCCCTCCGGGGGGCGGCCTTTGCGGAAGAAAAATTGCCTGTAACGGCCGCCCGGGCCTGTCCTGCCTGTCCTGAGCAACGCGAAGGAAGCGAAGCGGCGGTTCAATCTTCAAATGCTCCGCCGCCCCTGCGCCTCCCTGCCTGCAGGGGGCAAGCTGTTGGGGTCATTGAGCCTGCGAACCAGGGTAATTGACATCTGTCAGAAGATGATAGTATATTTCTGACACCAGGAGGTAGCCAGTGCATATCGCCACCAAGATCCTCGAACTCGCCACCACGGCCCCGGAAGGGACCGTGCTCACCGCCAAGTCACTCCTCCACTTCGGGTCGCGTGCCGCGGTCGATCAGGCCCTGTCGCGGCTGGCCCGAACGGGGGCGCTGCTGCGCGTCGGGCGGGGGGTGTATGTGGCACCGGTCCGGAGCCGGTTCGGTACCTACGCGCCGTCGCCCCCGCTGGTCATGGCAGCGCTCTCCGCCGTCACCGGCGAGACCATTGTGCCGGGTATGGGGAGTGCGGCCAACGTGCTCGGGCTCACCACGCAGAACCCGGTCCGATATGTGTATCTGACCTCGGGCAGGGGGCGTCGGCTCCAGGTCGGGGGCCACGAGGTGGAGCTGCAACACGCCCCCGCGTGGCTCCTCGGAGGGGTCGCGGCGCGGGCGCTCGCCTCGTTCGGGCCCCTCGCAGTCCGCTCGGCCGCACGCCAGTTGCGCCCGACCCTGCCCACCGCGGAGCGGGAGCGGCTGCTGCGAGAGCGATCCCGGCAACCAACATGGCTCGCCGAGGCGGTGAGCGAGGTGTTCGCGGTCCATGCCTGAGATGTTCATGGGCCTGCCGCTACGGGATCGTCGGGCCCTGCTCGAGGGAGCCGCGGCGACCTTGCGTCGATCGGCGTTCCTCCTCGAGAAGGACGTGTGGGTGGTCTGGGCACTGCAGGCGCTGTTCGACGCCCCATTCGGGACCGCGCATCACCCGCTTCTCGGAGGACGTCGATGTCACCCGCGATATTCGCACCCTGATCCCGGAACTCGCCAGCGGCGAGGATCCCATCCCGGCCAGCGGGTCGCAAGCGCGGAAGTGGAGGAAGATCGTCGAGGATCGGCTCGCTTCGTGGGTGCGGGAAGAGGTCGCCGCCACGCTGGAGGGGGCGCTGGCGCGCGACGGAGCTTCAGCGACCCTCGAGCTTGGCGCGGATCGGGTCGCGATCCGGTTCGAGCCGGTCACCGGCGGTGGGGGATATGTCCGTCCGGAGATTTTGCTGGAGTTCGGCGGTCGCGCGACCGGGGAACCGGCCGAGCCCCATCTGGTCCGGTGCGACCTCGCACCGTTCGCCCAGGGGGTCGTGTTGCCTGAGGCGCGTCCTCGGGTCATGACCGCCGAGCGGACCTTCTGGGAGAAGGCCACGGCGGTGCACGCCTGGTGTCTGAAGGGGGAGGCGAATGGCGAGCGCCTCTCCAGACACTGGTATGACCTGGTCGCGTTGGACGGTGCGGGCGTCGCCGCGCGCGCACTCGCGGACCGGTCACTCGGCACCCGGGTGGCACGTCACAAGCAGGCCTTCTTCGAAATGAAGGACGCCGCAGGAGAGGTGGTGGAGTATGCCCGCGCCATCGCAGGAGGGCTGCAGCTCGTTCCGCAGGGGCCGCTCCGCACAGCCGTGGCGGACGACTACCAGCGGATGGTGGGGGAGGGGATGCTGCCTGCGGACGCGCCACGGTTCGAGGCGCTCCTTGCAGGGTGCGCCGACCTGGAATGCCGGGCCAATACGCCGAATGGCGAATAGGGGCGCATGGGGTTGACATAACACAATATATCTTTTATCATAAATGCTCTAAGAACAGAGATATATTGTTATGGGCCGAGAAACTCCGAACCTGCCACTCCCCGTCGCCCGGACACTGCGCCAGCTGGGCGCGGATATCCGGAGTGCACGCATCCGCCGCAGCCTGCGGGCAGCGGTGGTGGCGGAGCGCGCCCAGATCTCCCCGCCCACCCTGCTCCGCGTGGAGCGGGGAGACGCCGGGGTCTCCCTCGGCATCTACGCCACGGTCCTCTGGGTCCTGGGCCTCATCGACCCGCTGGCCCAGGTCGCGGCGCCCACGGGGGACCTGATCGGCCAAGCCCTGGACCAGGAGCGGCTGCCGCAGCGGGTCCGCACGCCGAAGCGCCCCGCGGGAGCGTAGCCGATGCCGGACCCCCGCGGCGCCTTGGTGCACATCGACTTGGAGGGGGAGACCCTCCTGGTCGGGCGGCTGCGCGCCGTCAGCGCGCGGGGTGGGGAACGGGCGGGGTTCGAGTACGAGCCCGGGTGGCTGGCCCGTCCCGACCGGTTCGCCCTCGAGCCCGCGTTGCAGCTCGCCTCGGGAATGAGCTACCCTCCCAACGACCGCGCCCTCTTCGGCGCCTTCAGCGACTCCGCGCCCGACCGCTGGGGACGCGTCCTGATGCAGCGCGTTGAACGCCGAGCGGCCACGCGGGAAGGACGCCCCCCGCGTGCGCTGCACGAACTCGACTATCTCCTCGGTGTCCACGACCTGACCCGCCAGGGCGCGTTGCGATTCACTGCGCTCGAGGGGGGACCGTTCCTGGCCGACCGTCGCCCCGCGGTCCCGCCGCTGGTGGATCTCCCGCGACTGCTGGCCGCCACGGACCGGGTGGAGCAGGCTCAGGAGAGCGACGAGGATCTCGCGCTGCTCCTCGCACCCGGCTCATCCCTCGGCGGCGCCCGTCCCAAGGCCTCCGTGCGGGATCGGGATGGGACCCTCGCGATCGCGAAGTTCCCGAAGCCCTCCGATACCTGGCCGGT
>JANMWE010000132.1:0-2555 GCA_031393795.1 Gemmatimonadota bacterium | reverse complement strand
GTCGGGGGTCGGGGGTCGGGGGTCGGGGGTCGGGGTGATCGGTACCGGTTACTGCCTCTCCCCCCGGCCTCTCCCCGTGACAACCTCACCCCCCACCCCCTCTCCCTTACGGGAGAGGGGGTGACTCGGCGCACGGCTTGTGGGAGGGAGGTCCGGTCGGGATCCCTGTGACTCAGGGCGGGGGCATGGCGGAGGGCCGCGCGCCTCGCGCGGCCGTTGAGGTATTTTATTTCGCCGAACGGCCGCCCCAGAGGGGCGGCCCTCGGTCAGACCGCCGGATCAGGACTCTGTCAATCAATTCTCAACAGTGAGTCATCCCTTGGCGTTTCTCCGTTCGGCCATCCACGTCCTCCTGTCGGTGCTCGCCATCTGCTGCCCGGTGTCCGGGGCGGCGCAGGCGGTGCCCCGCCGCTCCAGTGATTACCTCTACCTCTGGGCCGCGTCCACGGACAGCACCGCCCCCGACTTTCTGGCGGTGTACGATGTGCGCGAACGGGGCCCCACCGCACGATATGGCACGCTGGTCACCACGCTCGTGGTGCCGGGAAGCGGCCACAAGACCCATCACACCGAGCACGCGCTGGCGGCCGACCGCCAGCTCTTCGCCAACGACTTCCAGTCGGGGCTCACCACCATCTTCGATCTTTCCCGACCGGCAGCCCCGCGGCTGGTGCGGCAGTTCGGGGAGGTCGGCGCGCTGATGCACCCGCACAGCTTCTGGCGGCTCCCCAACGGCAACGTCCTCGCCACATTCCAGATGCAGCACGATTCGCTCGGCACGGCGCCCGGCGGACTGGCGGAGCTCACCCCACGGGGCGACGTGGTGCGGAGCGCCACCGCCGACCTCCCGGGCGCCGACCGGCGCATCCGTCCCTACTCGGCCGCGGTCCTCCCGGTATTGGACCGGGTGGTGGTCACGACCACCGACATGGATGGGCGCGACAGCAGCAGCGCCCTCCAGTTCTGGCGCCTCTCCGACCTCACGCTGCAGGCCACGATCGAGCTCCCCGCGGGGCCCCGGGGGGACGAAGGGCGCCACACCGCCGAGCCGCGGGTGCTCTCCGACGGAAGGACGGTGCTGGTCTCGACCTTCAACTGTGGGCTCTATCTCCTCGACGGGATCGCCAGCGCCACGCCCACCGCGCGGCTGGTGGCGTCGTTCCCGCGGAAGGAACGGACCAGCTGCGCCATCCCGATCGTGGTGGGGCATTACTACCTCGTCACGGTGCCGGCGTGGAGCGCGGTGGTGAGCCTCGACATCTCCGACCCGGAACATCCGCGCGAGGTCTCCCGCGTGGTGCTCGGCCCCGACGACGTGCCGCACTGGATCGGGATCGAGCCCGACCATCGCCGAGTGGTGATCACCGGGTACCGGGAGATGAAGACGCACGTGGTGATCGCCCGGTTCGACGAGATCACGGGAGCGCTGGCGCTCGACACGCGATTCCGCGATGCCGGGAGCAGCGAGGTCGGGGTCCATTTGGAGAACATCACCTGGCCCCACGGCGGGAACGCGGCCGCGGTGCCACACGGGGCGGTGTTCAGCCGGCACACGGGGAGACGGTAGATGCGCACCCACGCGCTGAGGCTCGCCCTCGGGCTTGCCCTCGCGGGGTGCGCCCCCTCGCACGGAGATGATCCGCATCCGGGAGACGCGACGGTGCTGGCCGGTGCCTGGGATCTCGTGGTGCAGCGCGAGGGACATCCCGACCTGGTGGCGCACCTCCTCCTGGCCCGCTCCGCGGCCGACGATGCGGCGGTCCCGGTGGCGCTCCGCGGTGCCACGCTCGAGGGGGTGTTCCACCTGCAGGACAGCGCCTGGCTCACCGCCGCGCCGGTGGATTCCGGTGTTTCCGGGTACGTGGACGCCGACAGCTCGGTGGTGATCTACCTGCGACTGCAGGGGCGCTGCTCCAACTGCGGCAACCTCGGCCTCGCCGGACGCTGGGCAGGCGACAAGATCACCGGGCACTGGGTGCTGGAGTTCTCCAGCCACCCGCCGGAAGGGACGTTCACGCTGCGGCGTCCGACGGAGGAGTAGGGGCTACCGCTCCCCGAACTTCGTCTCGATCTGGACGCCGCAGGCGCGGAGGAAGGGGGTCGGGAGCTCCCCGCCGGCGAAGATGAAGACCTGACTGTTGGGGATGCGGTGCACCGCATCCCGTTCGTCTTTGTACGCCACCTCGGTCGAGGTGATCTCGGTGAGGTTCGTCTGCCAGAGGGGAGTCACCTTGCCCGTATGGATCGCCCCTTCGATGCGGTGCTGATTGCCCGACTTGATGCGGGAGAATTTCTCCTGCCGGTAGGAGATGTGGACCTGGTTCCCCGGCTGGTCGGCGAGGGCGATCGCGGCCTCGACCGCGGAGTCGCCGCCGCCCACCACCACGATGCGATCCCCCTGATACGCCTCGGGCTCGAGCAACGAATAGCTGACTTTCGGGAGCCCCTCGCCGGGGATGCCGAGCTTCCGCGGGATACCGCGCCGCCCGATGGCGAGGACGACGTGGCGGGCCTCATACTCTCCCTTGGTGGTCTTCACCCGGAAGCCCCCTCCC
>JANMWE010000106.1:0-1721 GCA_031393795.1 Gemmatimonadota bacterium | reverse complement strand
CCCAGGTGGCGCAGGAGCTCGCCAACGCGCAGGAGAAGCTCCGTACCGCGCGCCTGAAGCGTACGTCGCCCATCATCGATCGGACGCGATACACCAACTGGAACGGGATGCTCGCAAGCGCGATGCTCCGCGCCGGCGGGGAGCTGGGCGACGAGTGGGCGCGAGCGCACGGCCTCAAGACGCTCGAGCGGATCCGCCACGAGGCCCGGGACCCCGATGGGGTGGGGCATGTGCAGGGACAGCCTTCCACAGGCCAGAGGCCTGTGCTCCTGTTGGATGACCAGGTGCAGGTCGCGGCGGCCGCGCTCGACGCGTACGAGTTGACCGGGGAGGTGCGCTGGCTGGAGTGGTCTGCCGCGCTGATGGAACGGGTCTGGCGGGAGTATCACGACGACGAGGCCGGCGGGCTCTTTGACGGGCCACGCGACCGGGGCGGCGAGGGGCTCCTCCCGGCCCGCGCCAAGCCGGTACAAGACACTCCCACCCCCTCCCCCAACGGTGTCGCCGCCCTCAACGCCGCCCGACTCGGCCACCACCTCGATTCGGCCACTTGGCAGGAGCGGCACCTGAGGTTGGTGCAGGTCTTCGCGGGCCGCGCGGCCGAATTGGGGCTCTATGGTGCCACTTTCCTGCTGGCGATGACCTGGGCGCTGGCGCCGGTGACCCACCTCGTGATCGTCGGCGAGGACGAGGAGGCCGACCGAATGCATCGCCGGGCGCTTTCCACGTTCATCCCTCGGAAGGTGGTGCAGCGGCACAGCGGCACAGCGGCAGTGGGGGCAGTCACCCTCCCGCCACACCTCAGGGCGATAGTGGACGGGAGTACGCCACGCGCCTACGTTTGCCGGGGAGAGTCGTGTCTGGCGCCCGCGTCCCACGATACCGAATGGGCTGAGCGCTTGGCATCCATCCCGAAGAGCTCCTAGCTATTGGCTCTTGGTGGATCCGGGCTGTTGCCGGCATCGCCTCGATCCACCAATAGCCAGAAGCCAATAGCCCCCTTCCACTAACTACCCCCCCTCCCCCACAAGACCGCTACCCTGAAGACCGCCAACGGCACCCTGACCCTTGAGCTCTACGCCGACGAGGCCCCCGGCACCGTCGCGAACTTCGAGAAGCTCGCCAACGACGGCTTCTACGACGGCACCCGCTTCCATCGGGTGATCCCCAACTTCATGATCCAGGGGGGCGACCCGCTCTCGAAGGACGCCAACAACCCCCGCGCCGGCTCCGGCGGTCCGGGCTACACCATCAAGTGCGAGACCCAGAAGAACACCCACAAGCATATCCGTGGCACGCTCTCGATGGCCCACGCCGGGAAGGACACCGGCGGCAGCCAGTTCTTCGTCTGTCACGCGCCGCAAGCCCACCTCGACGGGAAGCACACCGTCTTCGGTCAGGTCACCAAGGGGATCGAGTTCGTCGACGCGATCCACCAGGGTGACGTGATCGAATCGATCCGGGTGAGCTGACCCGTTGCAGGTCGTCCTCGCGGCGCTCGCCGATTATGCACTGATCGACCAGGCCGGCCGCCTCTCGGTGGTCGGCATCTTCAGCCATATCTGGATCCGGCGGGCGCCGGCGCTGCATCCGCGCACCCACCTGGTGGTGCGCGTGGTCGGTCGGCGGAACGAGATCGGCGAACACCAGCTCAAGATCCGCTTCCTCGATCCCAAGGGGCAGGAGACCCTCGGCGGTGAAGGGACCTTCACCGTCGGCGA
>JANMWE010000317.1:0-5874 GCA_031393795.1 Gemmatimonadota bacterium | reverse complement strand
GGTCGGTCATTGCCCCGCCGCGGCGTGTAGTCGCGCGTGGAGTTCGTGCTGGAAGCCGTATACCACCGAGAGCTTCACCCCCTCGGCGCTCCGGATCATCAGGAAGCGTGACCCGTCCGGGGCGACGTCGAAGTTGGCGTGCGGGGCCTGGGCGAAGACGTATTCGTCCGGGAACAGGTCCGTCCGCCCGGTGACGGCGAAGGTGGGCGTGGTCTTGATGGTGGCGGCCACCATGTGACGCCCGTCGCGATAGAAGAGCTGGCGTCCGTTGCGGGCCCAGACGGGCTCCGAACCTCCGGCGACAGAGACCTGGACCTGTCCCCCCGGGCCCGGGAAGGGTCGGACCACGACTTGGGCGACCCCCGAGGCGTCGGAGACGTACGCCACCCAGCGGCCATCGGGGGAGACACGCGGCTGGGCCTCGACCGCGGTCGTGACCGCCACCGGTCGGGAGGCGGTGTCCCCCGACAGTGCGCGGTACATCACGTCGGCCTGGTGCTCACCGGCGTCGTCGATCTGGTACAGCAGGTAGCGGCCATCGGGCGAGGGGACCCCTTCGTAAAAGTCGTGCTGGGTGCTGGACTGGATCTTCACCGCGGGCTCGCTCAGGTCGACCGGTTGCGTCCAGATCGCCGTGCGCGCTTCGCGGTCGGACCGGAAAAGGACGAAGCGGCCATCGGCGCTCCACTCGGGTCGGTCATTGTAGTTCCCCGTCGAGGTGATCCGCGTCGGTGTAGCGGAGGCGAAGTCGTAGACCCAGACGTCGGCCCGGCCCCCGGTCCCCACCGACATCACGATGCGGCGCCCATCGGGGGAAAGTCGTGGGTACGAATATGCCTGCGGGTCGGTCAAGAGGGGCGTGAACCTCCCTCCGAGATCCACCCAGCCGATCCGGGAGTCCTCGTTGGCCGGGGTGTAGACCAGCGTGCCGGTGGGGGAGAGTACCGCCTCGCTCGCTCCGGCGACGGTCGTGACCGCCGTGGGGCCGAGGGCGACCGGGTTCCCGGTCACATGGCCCTTCTTGAGGTCCATCGCCACGGCGGTCAGGGCGCCACTGGAGGTGCAGTACACCAGGGCGCCGTCGAGGTACCCGAGGGCATCGAAGCCAACGAGGTCGGTCCGTGCGACGGTGCGGCGCGACAACGAGAAGGTGGCGATCTTGCTCCGGGTGAGCCCGCCGACCGACTGGATGGCGAAGAGGATGGTCTCCCCGTCGGAAAGCGTGTGGGGCTGGTTGAAGTAGAGCTCTCCCTGGGCGGTGTCCGGTGTGGCGAGGACGGTGGCCACGCCGCCGGTCGCCGGGATCGAGAGCAGTCCGCGACGCGTCCCGGTGATGAGTTCCCCGGTGGTGGTCCAGGTGAGTCCGACCGGGGTCGCATCGGTCGGTCCCACGATCACCGGGGCGCCCCCCGTCGTCTGCACTTTCCAGACGACGTTGCCGAGCATGTACGCCAGCCATTTGCTGTCCGGGGAGAACGTCGGGGTCTGGGCGCCGTCCGTGCCGGGGAGGGGCTGGGCGACGGCGTCCTCGAGCCGCCGGTAGTAGATCCGCGGGACCCCGGAGCTCAAGATCTGGATGTACGCGATCGCTTTCCCGTCGGGGGCGATGGCCAGATTGGTGCCGATGGCGACATTCGTTGCCAGCATCGAGGCCGGCACATCGACGTTGAAGCGGACCACGACGGGATCCTCCGCGCCGCGACCGCGCCACCAGATGGCCGCCATCCACCCGATGGCGGCGAAGGCGAGCGCCACGAGCGCGCCGCCGACCCAGCGCTGGCGCCGCCCCATCGGGAGGGCGCTCCGCATCGGGCCGGTGGTCGCCACCGGGGTCGTCAGCGCCGTCGCGAACTCGGCCGCCGACGCGTAACGATCGGCGGGGAGCTTCTCAAGCGCCGTCAGTACTGCCGCCTCGATGTAGCGGGGGATGGTGTGGCGCTTGGGGAGGAGGGGGCGGGGGACCTCGGTCAGGACCTTGGCCACGATCGCCTGCGCGGTGGGGCCGCCGAAGGGGGGCTCGCCGCAGAGCATCTCGTAGACCACGCAGCCCAACGCATAGACGTCGGAGCGGGCGGTGATCTCCCGCTCCCCCATCGCCTGCTCGGGGCTCATATAGTGGGGAGTCCCCAAGCTCATCCCCGTTTCCGTCATCCGGGTGCTTCCCGCGCGGCTCGCGGCCAGCGCGATCCCGAAGTCGGCCACCAGCGCGCGGCCGTCGTGGATCAGGATGTTCTCCGGCTTGATGTCGCGGTGGATCACCCCGTGACGGTGGGCGTAATCGAGCGCGCTCGCCACTTCGGTGCCGATCCGGACGGCGTCAGCGATGGGGAGCTGCTTTTCGCGGGTGAGCCGGTCCCGAAGCGTTTCTCCTTCAACAAACGGCATCACGTAATAGAGGAAGCCATCCGACACCCCCGAGTCGAAGAGCGGGAGGATATGCGGGTGCTGCAAGTTGGCCGTCGTCTTGATCTCGGTCAGGAACCGGTCGGCGCCGATCACCGCGGCGAGCTCAGGCCGCAGCACCTTGATCGCGACCTTGCGGTCGTGTTTCAGGTCCTGGGCGAGGTAGACCGTGGCCATCCCGCCCGCGCCGAGCTCGCGCTCGACCCGGTAGTGATCGGACAGGCTTGCACTGAGGCGCTCGAGCGTCACGAAGCGGATCCTGGACAGGAGGGCGCCGAAGCGGCGTCGGTGAGGCGGGGGAGTGGATCGGACATGCTTATTGCTCCAACTGGGAGTGCAGTTCGCGGAACCAATGGTCGACCCGGACCAGGCTCTGGGCGCGGGTCACAGCAGCGCGTTGCCGGGGAGCCGCGAAAATAAAGGACCGCCCGTCGGGTGAGACGTCGAACGAGTGGTGGAACGCGTCAAAGTAGAACCCGGAGGCGTCGAAGAGGGGCTGGGGGGTCCCTGCCTCGAACGACGGGGTCGCGGTGATCTTCACCGCCATCAGTTCTCCCGGAGTGTCGAGGAAGTAAAGTGTCCGGCTGTCCGGAGACCAGCGCGGGCTTCCGCCCCCTCCGGTGGAGATCTGCCACCGCCCGTCGTTGGTGTTGGGGAAGGGACGGACGTAGACCTCGAACGCCCCTGACTCGTTGGAGGAATAGGCCAGCCAACGGCCATCGGGGGAGAGCGCCGGTCCGATCTCGGTGAACGGGGTCGCGGCCAACGGGACCGCCGTGGTGTCACCGCTGGTCCGGAACCCGATCAGGTCGCCCGCGCCGGCCTCGCCGTTGTCGGTGCGGACCACCAACCATTTGCCGTCGTGGGACCACTCGACCGCCTGGATCTGGCGGGTCGTGCGGACGAGGATGGTGTCGGGCCGGCTGCCGTCGACGAAGCGCCCCGCCACGAAACTCGTCCCCAGGGTGTCGCGGATGAACGCGATCATCCGGCCATCGGGAGACCAGACCGGACGCCGGTCCGCCCCGCCGAAGGTGAGGCGGGTGAGCGGACCGCGATCGAGCTGCTTGATCCAGATATTGAGGGCGCCGGCCCCCGCCCCCACCCCCATCGCCATCCGTCGACCGTCGGGGGAGAGCGCAAAGGAAGAGAAGGGCCCGGCCCACGCCGTGTCGATCGGGACGATGGCGCCGTTCCTGGCGACCCGCACCATCGTGTTCTCCCCGGTCTGGCTCGTGCCGGTGGCGTAGACCACGCTCCCGGATGGGGACCAAGCGAGTTGCGCGAAGCCGTTGAACACCTGCACCCGCTGCAGCACCGGCACGGCGGCGCCGCTCAATTCCAGCTTCTCAAGGTCGAAGGGGGCCACCATCGTCACGCCATCTCGGCGGGCGTAGAGGAGATGTCCGCTCGGGAGGTACCAGCCTTGTCCTGCCTCCCGCACCACGAGCTTCTCCTTGCCGGACCGCAGGTCGAGTACCCTGAGGCTCATGGTGACGCAGCCGGAGGTGCAGGCCTCGAAGAGGACCCCCCGTGCCCCGGGCAACGGCGTGGGATAGGCGAATCCGACTCCTTGGAGCCCGGTGTTCGCCAGCACCATCGTCCCGGCGCCGCCGCCGGCGGGGACGCGACGGAGTTGGGTCAGCTCGAGGGAGGTGTAGATCAGGCTCCCGTCGTCCAGCCACGCGGCACCTCCGAAGCCACCTGCCGCCGAGTCCACCAGCGTCATCACGGCGCCGGTCGACACGCGGACCTTCCGGAGGTGCTGGTCGGCCACGAAGGCCACCCACTGGCCGTCGGGGGAGAAGACCGGGTTGTTCGCGCGGTTGGTGCCGGGGATCGCCACCGGGTCGAGGGCGTTCTCTCGCTTCACCCAGAGCAGCCCGTTCACGACGTTGTCCTTGAAGACAAGGGTCTTGCCGTCAGGGGAAAGAGCGAGCGAGGGGGTCAGCAGGGTCGGTGCCACGCTGTCGCCGAGGGAGATGTATTGCCAGGCCGTGGGTGCGTGGGTGAACGTGCGCACGCGGAGCCAACCCCAGACGGCGAATATCGTGGCGAGGAGGGCCACGACCGGGAGCACCGGCTTCAGCCACCGACGGCGTCGGACGACGGCGAGCGACACCGTGCCGCCGTGCCGCTGTGCCGGTGTGCCGTCCTGTCGTCCTGTCGTCCTGTCGTCCTGCAGCGCTGTCGCGAACTCCGCCGCCGTCTCGTACCGGTCGGCCGGGAGCTTCTCGAGCGCGGTAAGGACCGCCACCTCGACGTGAGGCGGGATCGTGTGGCGCTTGGGGAGGAGCGGGCGGGGGGTCTCGGTCAGGACCTTCGCCACGATCGCCTGCGCGGTGGGGCCACCAAATGGAGGCTCGCCGCAGAGCATCTCGTAGATGACACAGCCCAAAGCGTACACGTCGGAGCGGGCGGTGATCTCCCGTTCCCCCATTGCCTGCTCTGGACTCATATAGTGGGGGGTGCCCAGACTCATCCCCGTTTCCGTCATCCGGGTGCTGCCGGCGCGGCTCGCGGCCAGCGCGATCCCGAAGTCGGCCACCAGGGCGCGGCCATCGTGGAGGAGGATGTTCTCCGGCTTGATGTCACGGTGGATCACGCCCTGGCGATGGGCGTAGTCGAGCGCGCCCGCCACTTCGGTGCCGATCCGGATCGCGTCGGCGATAGGGAGCTGCTTCTCGCGGGTGAGCCGGTCGCGGAGCGTTTCTCCCTCGACGAACGGCATCACGTAATACAGAAAGCCGTCCGACACCCCCGAGTCGAAGAGGGGCAGGATGTGCGGATGCTGCAGGTTGGCCGTCGTCTTGATCTCGGTCAGGAAGCGGTCGGCGCCGATCACCGCGGCGAGCTCAGGCCGCAGCACCTTGATCGCGACCTTGCGGTCGTGCTTCAGGTCCTGGGCAAGGTAGACGGTGGCCATCCCGCCCGCGCCGAGCTCCCGCTCGATCCGATAGTGATCGGAGAGCGCATCGGTGAGGCGCGCGATATCGGCGCTCAATGCGTCCTCGGCAGGTTGTCGAACCAGTTCAGCGTGACGATGAGGTCCTGCGCCGCGCCCACGATCGGTTGGAGCATCAGGAAGGTCTCGCCATCAGTGCTGACATCGTAACCCCGTGCGCCGAAGAAGCCCTGGTTGAACGTACCGGTGAAGAGCTGGACCCGCTCGCCGACTGCGAAGCTTCCCTGGGTCCGGACGGTGGCCGCCATCATTTTGTCACCGTTGCGGTAGAAGATCTCCCGCCCTGTCCCCGACCAGACCGGCTGGCTGCCCCCGTCCAGCGAGACCTGCCACCGCCCCCCTGGCCCCGGATAGGGGCGGACGTAGATCTCCGAGCGACCTGACTCGGCGGACCTATAGGCGAACCAATGTCCGTCGGGCGAGAGCGTCGGCCCGTCGTTGTTGAAGGCGTTCGCCACCAGTTGGGTCGACGCCGAGTCGGGTCCCAACGTGTTCCGCCAGATCTC
>JANMWE010000313.1:0-13645 GCA_031393795.1 Gemmatimonadota bacterium | reverse complement strand
GCCGCCGCCACTTCCTTGTCGTCGTCCCCCTTGAGCTGCTCCAGCGCCGACTTGGCGGGGCCGCTCGAGGGCAACGCGAGTCGCAGCCCTTCCACCGCCCAGAGCCGCGGCTGGGCCGCCGTCTTGCGCAGCAGTTTCCGCGGCGGGTTGGCCTGGCGCACCAGCGCCTGCACCCCCTCCGGCGTCGCCGTTCGGCCGAGCGCGAAGCACATCTCGCGCTGAACTTCGGGTGGGAGGTTCTCCTCTTCGCCGAGCATCGTCGCGATCCGGAGCGCGAGCGCACGGTTGTGCTTGCCGTCGATCAGCACCAGGGCCTGGGTCCGGACGCTCGTCACCGGGTCCTTCAGGGCCTGCCGCAGCGGCTCGACGGTGGCGCTGGTGCCGATCTTGGCCAAGGCCACCACCGCCGCCTTCCGCACCCGTTCTTCGGTGTGGGTGAGCAGCTTGGCGAGCTCCGGGATGGCGCTCTCCAGCTTCAGCTCCCCGCAGAGCTCGGCGATGTTCCGCACCACGAACCATTCGTGGTGATCGAGCATCTGCACCACCTGCTCCGATCCCTTGCGACTGTGCACGAGGGCATCGAAGTAGCCGCGGCGTTCATCGACCGTCGGCGCGAGCACCAGCAGGTCGAGCAGGACGTCGGTGGCCGACTCACCCATCCGGCTGAGCACGGTGAGCGCGTCGGGCCTGGTCTCCTTCCTGGCCAGCAGGCGCGCGGTCTCTTCGAGGGTCCGCCGGGGCATGATCCGCTTCAATGCCAGGTTGAACGGCCGTGCGTTACTGCTCATCGGGCCGCCGAGGGTGGCCTCGGCGCGGATGATCCCGGCGCAGACCTTGGCCACGTCGGGCCACTTCTCCTGCTGCACGCTGGTGTCGGTGATCCCGACCAGCTCCTGCAGGATGTTCCCGGCCTGGGGCCCCGAGGGGTCGCGTTCCAGAGCGATCAGCAGCTCGTCGATCCGCCCGATCGCGGCCTGGGACGACGACGGCATTTGGACCATCCCGCCATCTTCGCTCGAGAAGACCCCTTCGCCGAGCGAGGCCGCAAGCTGTTCACTGGCGCGGATCTGCGGCGACGGCGTGGTCCCGCGCTGGTCGCCGGCGTTGAACATCCGCATGTCGGGCGGAAGATTGCGCGGGAGGCCGCCGTGGGGTGGTGGACTTCCGACCGAAGGCCGGGCCGGGGTCGGGAGCGGGGTGATCCGCGACGGCGCCGTCGTGACCCCGGTCGGCGCCCCGAACCTGAACAGGCTCGCCCCCGGCTCGCCCACGGTGGTGATGAAGGCGTCGATGTGGACGTAGGTGTTCTTCGGCATCGACAGCGCCTTGCAGAGCGCCAGCAGCGATGCCGCCGGGGTCCCTTCGGGGAGCTCGAGCGAGCCGACCCCGTGCATCAACATCGTCTTGTTCAACTCCTCGGCCCCCGGGGTCTCGGGCTGCACCAGGACCTCCTGGAAGGCGAGCCCATCGGGGGTCGCTTCCAGGTTGAGGGCGCTCACGCCCAGGGTCATCATCAGCTGGCGGAAGACGTTCTTGTGCTCCTCCTTCGCGTTGGGCTTTTCGCGAAGGAGCTTGACCATCTGCCAGAGATCGCCGACGACGCTGAGAGGTGCGGACATAGGGGGAGGCCGCGCAAATCAAGGCGGCAGCGTAAGATACGCCTCCTCGGGTCGCCGAGCCACCCCTCGGCCTGGCGACCATGGAACACTGCAAGACAAGGCGAAAGTCGGTCAAATCTCGGAACCGTCCCGAGGAGCGGAAGTGACGAGGGACCTAGCTTGACGGGCCAGGTCCCTCACTCCGTTCGGGACGGTTCCGAATGTGGTCTCCAGCATCCTAGCATCATCTCCGCCTTACCGCCTTGCCAGTGCCGCCGCCAGATCCGCCATCCGGAGACTCGCGCTCTTCACCCCTGCCCGCTCCGCCGCCACCGCGGCCGGTGGCAGACCCAGCCCCGCCACCCCCGACCTGAGCACCTGCTCCACCGACCCGTCCTCCCGCACCTGCCCTTCCGCCAGCGCGATCCCCCGATCCAGCGCCTCGATCGCGAAGACCGGGTCGTGCACCACCGCGATCACGGCCGTCCCCGCCGCGGCGCGTGCCCGCACCACGTCGGCCACGAGCGACCTGGTGCTCCGGTCGAGCAGGGCGGTCGGTTCGTCCAGCAGCAGCACCCTGGGCGACGTCACCAGCACGCTCGCGAGGGCCACGAGCCGGCGCTTCGGGACCGACAGATCGTAGGGATGGGTCTCCGCCTGCGCCTCGAGGCGACAGGTCGCGAGCGCTTCCTGCACGGCGGCGGCGATCTTCCCGGCCGCCCACCCCAGCCGTTCGGGCGCATACGCGAGTTCGGCCCGGACCGACGTGCGGATGAGCTGATCCTCGGGACGCTGGAAGAGATACCCGACATCGCCCGCGAGGTCCTCCGGGGCGAGACCCGCCACTCCCCGTCCTGCAACGGTCACGCTCCCGCGCTCCGGCTGCAGCAGCGCCATGCAGAGCCGGAGGATCGTGGTCTTTCCCGCGCCG
This sequence comes from Gemmatimonadota bacterium, assembly GCA_031393795.1. Classification (GTDB taxonomy): domain Bacteria; phylum Gemmatimonadota; class Gemmatimonadetes; order Gemmatimonadales; family GWC2-71-9; genus CAMLHU01. The sequence goes on along the minus strand of JANMWE010000313.1, from coordinate 11,116 downwards.
TTCGCGCCGAAGAGCCCGACCGCTTCGCCCGGACCCATCGCGAGTGTGATCTCGCGCAGGACCGGATTGCGGGGAAAGCTGAAGGCGACACGATCGAACTGGATCATCGCCACCGCTCCACGGCCGCGTCGAGGGTGAGCGGATAGGGGGGCATCAGCTGTGCGGACGGGACTGACGCAAGCTGCTTCGCCGCGCGGGCCAGTTCCGCCACCGTCGTGCTGCCTGCCCCGATCTCCCACATCAGCTCGGTGCCGAGGAGCTCGGCCGGCGCCCCGCGCGCGATGGTGCTCCCGTCATCGAGCAGGATCGCTTCGTCCGCCACGGTGAGCCCCAGCTCGGCGTCCTCGGTGGCGATCAGCACGGCGGCCCCCCGCTGCGCCTCCGCACGGATCAACCCTTCGACGGTGCGGCGGCCGACCGCATCGAGCGCGGATGAAGGCTCGTCGAGGAGCCAGACCTCCGGCCGAAGGACCAGCATCGCCGCGATCACCACGCGCTGCAGCTCTCCACCCGAGAGCTGCTCGGGCGCCCGGTCAGCAAGGTGCGCCACTTCCAGGCGCTCGAGCGCCGCGGGGACCGCCTCCCAGATCCGTTCCCGACTCCAGCCGAGGTTGGCGGGGGCGAACGCCACTTCATCGAAGACGCTCTCGGCCATCCCGGAGAGCTGGAGATACGGCATCGCGGTGACGTACGCGACCCGGCCTTGCAGCGCCGCGCGACCCGCCTGCCCCTGCGGCGCGATGCCGAGCACACGGACCTCCCCTTCGAGGGTCCCGCCGGTCAGAGATGGGGCGAGCCCGGCCGCCACCAGGAGCACCGTGCTGGCGCCCGCGCCAAGCGGACCGAAGAGCCAGGTGACCTGGCCCGCGCCGGCGTGGAGGGTCACGTCGCGGAGGACCTGGCGGGAGGCCGGGTAGCGGAAGGTGACCCGGGTGAATTCGAGCGCGCTCATCGGAAGATCCGCCAGAGCGCCACGCCGCCGACCAGGGCCATGGCTCCCCACCGCGTCGCCTGGTCGGCCGGCGTATCGGCCGGGGGGCGAAGGGCCGTGCGTCGCGCGCCATCGGCGCGCACCTGGCGGGTGGCGAGGGCGAAGGCGCGCTCGTCCACGTCGTGCAATGCGCCGAGCATCAGCGGCAGCGCAAGGGGGATGAAGGCGAGGAGGCGCGTGACGAGGCTCCCGCGCACGCGCAGCCCGCGCGAGCGCATCGCCTCCTGCACCCGCGTGGCGCGCGCCTGGAACCGGGGGATGGCGTTGAGGGTCGCGGCGCTGAGATACGCGATCGACCAGGGCCAGCCGTTCTCGAGGGCCGCGTCCACGAAGCGGCCCGGGCGGAAGCCGCGAAGCAGGAGGACGCTCGCCAGGATGACGGCAGTGAGGCGGGCGCTGGTCGTGAGCGCGAGCGTGAGCCCGGCAGCCGAGAAGGTCAGCGGCCCGACCGCGACCCGCGGCCCTTCGCCCAGGACCCCGTGGAGGAGGCCGAGGAGGAGCCAGAACGGGAGCGCGAGCCACGCTGCCGGGAGGAACGCGCGGGTGTCGCCGCTCAGCGGGACGAAGAGGGCGACGAGGAGGGCGAGCACCACCGGCCCGCCGGGGGCGGGGAGCAGGAAGGCGAGCGCGATGATGGCGAGGGTCGCGACGAGCGGGGTGAACGGGTGGGCCCGCGCCGTCAGTCCGTCGGGCGCGGCGGCTCGGCTCACTCTCGCCCCGTGGCCCGGAGTGCCAGGGGGAATCGGCTCGCCAGCCGCAACGGCAGCGCGCGGAGCACGAGTCCGGTGAACCCGAAGGTGAGCGACTTGTCGAGCACGTCGGCCACGACCGAGCTGATGGTCACCGCCGCCGGAAGGCTGAACTGGAGGTAGCGGAAGAGGGCGCCGAGCGCCGTGATGCCGGTGGTGGTCACGCCACCGAACACGAAATACGAGATCACCGCGGAGGTGAATCCGCCGAGGGTGCCGCAGAGCGCGCCCCAGAGGATGGCGAGCGGCGCATTGGCGAACCCGCCCCGCCGCGCCGCCGCCGTCGCGACCAGCGCGATGAGCACCTGGATCGGCGCGAAGGCGAGCCACATCATCTGGCCGCTGGTGAGCGCCACCAGCCCCTGGCTGATGAGCCCGGTGGTGATCCCGGCCCAGGGACCGGCGAGCGCGGTCGCGGTCACTGTCCCGATCGTGTCGAGGAAGACCGGGAGGGCGAGCTCCGCCACGATGCGCCCGAGCACCACGTTCAATGCGACGCAGGTCGGGATGAGGGCCAAATTCCGTGGGTTCATCGGGTGCGGGAGAGGAGGGCCAAAAGGTATACGGGGCCGGGAGCCTTGAGGAGGGAGGGACGGGGTGAGGAACGGCGCGTCCGCTCAGGGCGAGGACTGCGGCGCAGGAACCCGGGATGATCCGCCCGGGGGGAGGCCTCGCAACAAGGCTGAGATGGTCGGGAGCAGGGACCCTGAAAACCCATAGAACTCAGAAAGAAGAGCCATAGAACTCAGAAACCGCATGATCACAACAAGACCGATCCAAGTGCCGGAGCCAACCTCCGCTCAAGGCTCTGAGGGTCTTGTGGATTTCTGTACCCGTCCATCTCTCCGTCTATACGAACCACGTCCCCGCAGATCGGAGCCTCTTGGGTTCCTGCTCATCTTGGGTTCCCGCGCGGCTGTCCTCTCCACCGAGCGGACCCTGCCCCAACGCACCTATCTTTAGGCCACTATGCGCCGCCTCATTTCTGTCACCTTGCTGAGCCTCGCGCTCGCCGCCCCCCTCGCCGCGCAGAACGCCGAAGTCCGCGACATCCAGTCCGACGTGCGCTACCTCGCCGACGACCGTCTCGCCGGCCGCAAGCTCGGCTCCCCCGGCGCCGACAGCGCGGCCGAATACCTCGCCCGTCGCTTCCAGCGCCTGGGGCTCCAGCCCGGCCCGCAGGGGTGGTTCCAGAACTTCACCGTCGACCCGAGCGCCCCCGCCGCCGCCCACGCCGGACTCGCCAACGGCGCCGCCGGACGCAACGTCGTCGCGGTGCTCATCGGTCACGATCGCCGGCTCCGCAACGAGATCATCATCGTCGGCGCGCACTACGATCACCTGGGGCTCGGCGGCTTCGGTTCGATGGCCCCCGACAGCACCGGCAAGGTCCACAACGGCGCGGACGACAACGCCTCGGGCACCGCCGCGATCCTGGCGATCGCCAAACGACTCAAGGACCATCGCCCCGCCCGCACCATCGTCTTCATCGCGTTCACCGGCGAGGAGGAAGGGCTGCTCGGCTCGGCGTACTACACCAAGCACCCGCTCTATCCGATGGATCAGACCATCGCGATGCTCAACTTCGACATGGTCGGCCGGCTCCGGAACGACCGGCTCATCGTGTATGGTGCGGGCACTGCACTCGAATGGCCCCGGCTCCTCGATTCGCTCAACGCCGGATACCATTTCGATCTCAAGGCCTCGGGCGACGGCTACGGGCCGAGCGACCACGCGTCGTTCTATGCAATGAAGCGGCCGGTGCTCCATTTCTTCACCGACCTGCACGAGGACTACCACCGCCCCACCGACGACTTTGCGCTCATCTCGACCGAGGGGATCGCGCGGGTCGCGAACTTCGCCGCCGACGTGATCGGCGTGATCGGTGATCGCCCCACGCCGCTCTCCTTCGTCGATCTCCCGCCGCCGCAGGCCGCCGCGGGGAGCTCGACCACCGCGGTGACCCCGGGCTACGGGGCCTACCTCGGCTCGATCCCCGACATGAGTGAGAGCCCGGGGGGTGTGCGGATCATGGGGGTGCGGGCCGGGAGTCCCGCCGAGACCGCCGGGCTCAAGGGGGGCGACATCATCGTCCGGATGGGGGAGATCGACGTCGCCGATCTCCAGGGGATGACCGCCGTGCTCCGGAGCCACCGCGCCGGCGACACAGTCGACCTCGTATATCTCCGCGACGGCCAGCGGATCACCACCAAGGTCACCTTCGGCGTGCGCGGAGGAAGCTGATGCCGGTGCTGGACGGACAGAAGATCGTCGGCGGACTCCGCGGCCGCTTCGCCAAGGACGTGGGACGCCAGGGACTGCTCCAGTACACGGCCGACCATATCAAGGCCGCGGGCGGGCCATACACCGGCGTCTACCTCTATATGATGCAGCAGGGGGAGCTGGTGCTGGAGGCGCACGCCGGCCGCGCCACCGACCATACCCGGATCGCCGTCGGGGTCGGCGTCTGCGGCACGGCCGTGGCGCTCGGCGCAGACCAGAACGTCGCCGACGTACGCGCCCGCGAGAACTATCTCGCCTGCAATCTCGAGACCCGCGCCGAGCTCGTCGTCCTCATCCGTCGCGGCGACGAGATCCTCGGCCAGATCGACGTCGACAGCGACGCCGTGGATCCCTTCACCCCCGCGGAGCACGCGGAGGTCCGGCGCGTGGCGGATGCGCTGGCGGTCCTGCTGTGAGCAGTGAGGAGTGAGGAGTCAGGAGTGAGGAGGAACTGCACTCTGCCTCGAACACCACTCCTCACATCTCACTCCTCACTCCTCACTGGCTGCATATGCGCGCATGGAGTTCCGCCGACTACGACGTCCCGCTTCCGGAGGGGCATCGTTTTCCTGCCCGGAAATACCGGATGATCCGGGACGCGGTCGTCGCGCGCGGGACCCTGATGCGGAAGGAAGTGCTCGCGCCCGAGCGATGCCCGCGCGGCGACCTCGCGCGCGTCCATACCGAGCGGTACCTCGATGCGATGGCACAGGGCACCCTCTCGGAGCCCGACCAGCGCCGACTCGGCTTTCCCTGGAGCGAGGGGCTGCTCGAGCGCTCCACCCGCACCGTCCAGGCCACGGTCGAGGCGGCGCGCGACGCGCTCCGCGACGGCGCCGGGGCCACGCTCGCCGGCGGCACCCACCACGCCTTCCCCGATCACGGCGAAGGGTTCTGTTGCTTCAACGATGTGGCCGTCGCGATCAAGACCCTCCGCACTTCGCACCTCGCACTTCGCACCGCGGTCGTGGATCTGGATGTACATCAGGGGAACGGCACCGCGGCCATCTTCGCCGACGATCCCGACACCTTCACCTTCTCGATGCACGGGGCGAAGAATTTCCCCTTCAAGAAGGAACGGAGCTCGCGCGATGTGGAGCTCGACGACGGCACCGGCGACCGCGAGTACCTCGCCCTCCTCGACCGGCACCTGGACGAGGTGCTGGACGAGGCGCGCGCAGACCTGGTCTTCTACCTCGCCGGGAGCGATCCCTACGCCGGCGACCGCTTCGGCCGCCTGCAGCTCTCCAAGGAAGGGCTGGCCCGTCGTGACCGCGCCGTCTTCGCCGCCTGCCGCCAGCGCGGGCTCCCTGTCGTCCTGGCCATGAGCGGCGGCTACGCCCCTGACCTCGCCGACATCGCCGAGATCCACGCCACCTCGGTCCATGAACTCCGAATCGCCTGTGGCTGAGCGTACCTTCGAACGGGAGGTCAACGGCGTCACCCTCTTCGAGCGCCGCACCGGCGAGGGGCCGCCGGTCGTGATCCTCCACGGCGGCCCCGGCGCGAGCCACGACTATCTCCTTCCCGGCTGCGACGCCTTGGCCGGCGGGCGGGAGCTCACCTACTACGACCAGCGGGGCGGTGGTCGGAGCGCCGTAGGACGCGATGTGCCGGTCGGCTGGCAGGAACAGGTGGCCGACCTGCACGCGCTCAAGGAACTCTGGGGCGACCACCCGCTCGACCTTGTGGGCTATTCGTGGGGCGGGCTCCTGGCGATGCTCTATACCATCACGCATCCCTCCTCCGTCGCTCGGCTGGCCCTCGTCTCTCCGGCTCCGGCCTGGCGCGCGGGGCGGATCGAGTACGAGCGCCGCTACGCCGAGATCACCAATGGTCCGTGGGCGCAGGAAGAGCGGCGGAAGCTGCGCGAGTCCGACCTCAAAAGCCGCGACATCACTGCGTACCAGCGCCGGATCTTCGAGCTTGCCGTGATCGCCTATTTCAAGGATCCCGCCAGGGTCTCCGAGCTCGGCGGCTTCCGCCTGGTGGAGCGGGTCCAGAAAGGGATCTGGGAGTCGCTGGGTGACTACGACCTCCGGCCCGCCCTGCAGAAACTCGAAGTCCCTGCCGTGGTCCTGCACGGCAAGGACGACGTGATCCCGTGGGAGACCGCGGAAGAGGCCGCGGAGTGCCTGCGCGCGCCGTTCACCCTCATCCCCGACTGCGGCCACGTGCCGTACATCGAAGGGAAGGAGACCTTCGTGCGCGTGCTCGACGCCTTCCTGCCGAAGACAGGCCGCGCGTGAGCCGGACGACGCCGTTCGCGCTGGTCTTCGGGGAGCTGGCCGAGGAGCGATTCCCGGCGCTCAAGGCGTCGCTGGCGGGGGCGGGGATCGATCCCGCCGGCCGGGACGCCTTCGTGCTCGACCGGGCGGTGACCGAATTCCTGCGCGACCTGGTGCCGGAGGACGCACCACCCGAGTCACTGCACGAGTTCATCGCGGTGCTGCAGCACTCCTTTCTTTTCTGGGACGCGGGTTCACACTTCGTGACTCCGAGTGACACCGCGCAACCGTCTCACGCGCCTCACGCGCCTATGCGCCCCGTCTACCTCCAGCTCCCCAGCCACCTCTATTGGGGCCAGCTCGAGCCCGACGCACCGCACGAACCGCTCGATGGCTTCTTCGTCCACCCCTGGCACGACGGGATCCGCGCGCTCGCGATCTTCGGGATGCACCCCGAGCGGCCCGGGTTCAGCGTGGCCGAGGTCGCGGGGAAAGCGCCGGGACCGCTGGCGCCGAGGGCCGATGGGTCGGCCCCGTACGCTCCCTTGATGGACGGTGGGGCCGCGGCGGGGCTCCGTTCCGTGGCCGGGCCCGACGAGTTGCTCGCCCTCGCCTGGAGTGCGCATGGATAAGAAGGCCGTCGCCAAGGCGTTCGAGCGGATCGCCGCGCTCCTGGAGCTGAAGGGGGAGAATCCCTTCCGCGTGCGCGCGTTCACCGCGGCCGAGCGCGCGCTCAACGGGCTCCCGGGTACGCTTGAGGAAGCGCTGGCGGACGGATCGCTCGCGGGCACCAAGGGCGTGGGCCCCGCGACGCTGCAGATCGTGCACGAGCTGGTGAAGACCGGCCGCAGCACGGTGCTCGAGGAGCTGCAGGCGCAGGTCCCCCCCGGCCTCATCGAGATGCTCCAGATCTCCGGGCTCGGCGTCGCCAAGGTCCGGCAGATCCGCGAGACCCTGCACATCGAGACCATCGCCGAGCTCGAGGAGGCCGCGCGCGACGGCGCCCTCGCCAAGCTCCCGCGCTTCGGCGCCAAGACCGCGGAGAACATCCTCAAAGGGATCACCTTCCTCCGGGAGGCGAGCGGGTTCCGCCTCGCACATCACGCCCGCGATGAAGCGGAGACCCTCGCCCGCGCGCTCGCGGCGCTCCCGGGAGTGGTGCGGGTCGAGGTGAGCGGGGAAGTGCGCCGCCGCTCCGAGGTCGTGCGTGAGCTCGTCCTCGTCGTCGTGGCCGACGTGCCTCCGGCCGAGCTCTTCGAGCGGCTGACGAGGCTCCCCGGCGTGAGCGAGTTCAGCGGGCGCGACGAGCGCCAGGTGACGCTCCGGTTCGCGGGTGCGGGGGCGGCGCGCGTGGTCGTGACCGCACCCGCCAACGCGGGTGCGGTGCTGCTCCGCACCACCGGGAGCGAGGCCCATCTCGCGAAGCTCGCCGCTCACGCCAAGTCGGTCGGTCACTCCTTCGACGCCACCGCGCTCTGGAAAGGATCGGCCTTCATCCCCACGCCTGACGAGGCGGCGATCTACGCGGCGCTCGGGCTGGGGTCCATCCCTCCCGAACTGCGCGAAGGGGGAGACGAAGTGGCGCGCGCCGCGGCCGGCACCCTGCCGACGCTCATCGAACGGGGCGACCTGCAGGGGATGCTCCACTGTCACTCGGATTACAGCGACGGCGGTACCACCATCGAGGAGCTCGCCCTCGCCTGCAAAGAGGCGGGATACCGCTGGGTCGGGCTCACCGATCACAGCCAGGCGGCCGCGTATGCCGGCGGCCTCTCCCCCGACGACCTGCAGCGTCAGGCCGACGAGGTGGACCGGCTCAACGCCAAGCTCAGCGGGATCCGCATCCTGAAGGGGATCGAGGCCGACATCCTGCAGGACGGCGCGGTGGACTACGACGATGCGGTGCTCGGCCGGCTCGACTTCGTCATCGCCTCGATCCACAGCCGCTTCGGGATGGCGCGCGACGAGATGACCGCGCGCATCTGCCGCGCCATGGAGAACCCGCACCTCACCATCCTCGGCCACCTCACCGGCCGGCTCCTGCTCTCGCGCGAGGCGTACCAGCTCGACCAGGACCGGATCTTCGAGGTGGCGGGACAACGCGGCGTGGCGATCGAGATCAACGCCGACCCCCAGCGCCTCGACCTCGACTGGCGCGTCCTCCCCGCCGCCCGGAAGGCCGGCGTCCGGATCTCCCTCGGCGCCGACGCCCACAACACCGCCGGGATCCGGAACATGGAGTTCGGCGTCGGCATCGCCCGCAAAGGGGGGCTCACCAAAGGCGAGGTGCTCAACTGCCTCAGCGCCGACGAGTTCCTGGCCGTGGCCCGGTCTCGCATATGAATAAGAAGCCAGCCGTGCGTCCCCCCTCTCCCGACAGGGAGAGAGGGAAAGGGGGAGAGGGTGTCCGTGCGAGGAGCACGGCCGCAGAGGTCACGCACGAACGTGCCCTCGCCGTCCTCGCGCTCCTCAAGCGCGCCTATCCCGGCGCCACGTGCGCGCTCGACTCCCGCAGCGCCTTCGAGCTCCTCGCGGCCACCATTCTCTCGGCGCAATGCACCGACATCCGGGTCAACCTCGTGACCCCGGCGCTCTTCACGCGCTACCCGACGCCGAGCGCGCTGGCAGCGGCGCGGCAGGGGGAGGTGGAGGAGATCATCCGGTCCACCGGATTTTTCCGGAACAAGGCGAAGAACTTGATCGCGATGGCCCAGGCCCTCGTCGTCGAGCACGGCGGCGAGGTGCCTGATACCATGGAAGCGCTCCACCATCTCCCCGGCGTGGGCCGGAAGACCGCCAACGTGGTGCTGGGGAACTGGTTCAAGATCAACGCCGGCGTCACGGTCGACACGCACGTCATCCGGCTGACGCGTCTCCTCAAGCTCACCCGGCACACCGATGCCGTGAAGATCGAGCGCGACCTGATGGCGCTCATCCCGCAGAAGGAGTGGACGTTGGTCTCCCATCTCCTCATCACCCACGGCCGCGCCGTCTGCATCGCCAACCGGCCGAAGTGCGGCGAGTGTGTGCTGGCGGAGATCTGCCCTTCATCGGATGTCCGAAGTCCGAGGTCCGAAGTCCGGGGAGCAGGAGCGAAGTGATCTTCCCGGTGATAGGTTGAACTTCGCCAACGACACCCCGGACCTCGCACCTCGGACTTCGCACCCTCCTCATTGTGACCCTGCCTCCGTCCGCACCACCCCCCTCCGCCGCCTGGTCCCACGTGGCGCGCAACTATCTCACGCATCTTGCTCCCGGGCTGCGGCCGGCCGCGCGAGCGTTGTGTGACGTGCTGCGGGTCGGACCGGGCGACCGGGTGCTCGACATCGGGTGCGGACCCGGCACGCTCGCCCTGGAGGCGGCGCGTCTCGGGGCCGCCCAGGTCACCGGCGTCGATTTTTCCGCCGAGATGGTGGCTCTCGCCCAGCGCGAAGGGGCGGGCCAGGGGCTGGTCGAGTTCATCGAGGGGGATGCGACCGCGCTCCCGGTCCTGAGCGAATCCTTCGAGGTGGCCGCCAGCGCTTTCGGGGTCATCTTCGCCCCGACCCCGCGGTTGGCGATGGCCGAGATGCATCGCGCGCTCGTGCCGGGAGGACGCGCCGGGATACTGACCTGGCCGCGCTCCGGGAACATGGGCGCATATTACGAAACGGTCTTCCGTCACATCCCTCGCCCGGAACAGGGATTCGATCCGTACGACTGGGGTGAACGGGAGAAGGCGCGGAAGTGGTTCGGGGAGTGGTTCGGTTACCTCGACTTCCAGCCCATCGACGTCCCCTTCACCGCGCCAGGTGCGAGCGAGGCCTGGGCCCGGCTCCGGGTCGCCTCCGGTCGGGTGGCGGTGGCGTACGAAAAGCTTGATGCGACGGCGCAGAAGAAGATGGACAAGGAGATGATCGAGTACTTCGGGCGGTCCACGAAGTCCGACGGCTCGGTCCATTGGCCGCGCGAGGCGTTGATGGTGAGCGGGACGAAATAACACGAGCGTGGCAGGGCGCGGAAACCCAGGAGGGACCGAACCCAGGAGGTCTCGTCCTGATCTGCCGAGAGTTCTCGACTTGCACTGACCATCTTGGGTTCGGTACTTCCTGGGTTCGCGCGCCCGCTGTACTCACCAATACACAAGAACTTCTGGACCGATGAATCGCCTGGCCTCAGCATCATCCGCCTACCTCACAAGCGCCGCGCACCAGCCAGTACCCTGGTGGCCGTGGAGCGCGGAAGCGTTCGCGGAGGCGGCGCGGCTCGACCGCCCGATCCTGCTCGACATCGGCGCGGTCTGGTGCCACTGGTGCCACGTGATGGACGGCGAGTCGTACGAAGACCCCGCCATCGCCGAGCTGCTCTCCGACAACTTCGTTTGCATCAAGGTCGATCGCGACGAACGCCCCGATGTCGACGCCCGCTACCAGCGCGCCGTCCAGGCCCTCTCGGGTGTGGGCGGCTGGCCCCTCACCGCCTTCCTCACTCCCGGCGGTGAGGTCTTCTATGGTGGCACCTACTTCCCACCGCTACCCCTGCCGGGCCGGCATTCCTTCCGCCAGGCCCTGACCTCCATCCTCAAGATCTGGTCCGAGCAACGCGATCGCGTTACCACCCAGGCCGCCGCCATCACCAACGTGGTTCGCGAGTCGCTCGACGAGCTCGCCCCCGCCGACCCCACCGAAGCGCTCCTGCTCCAGGCCGAAGCGCTGCTCGAGCGCAATTTCGAGCCGACCTACGGCGGCTGGGGGCGCGGCCCCAAGTTCCCCCACCCCGCGGCCCTCACCTTCCTCCTCTCCCGCTGGGCCGACCATCGCGGCGACCTCCGGCGCACGATGGCGATCCGCACCCTCGACGGGATGCGGCTCGGCGGGATGCACGAT
>JANMWE010000304.1:0-3727 GCA_031393795.1 Gemmatimonadota bacterium | reverse complement strand
TCCAGCGATGCGATCGTCACCGACCTCCTCGCGGAGCGCAACAAGTACCAGACCTGGATCACCCGGCTCGATTCCACCAAGGATACGACGCCGGCGGCGGTCCGGGGCAAGGTGCTGGCCGACTACCAGGCCAAGCTCGAGGGCGTGATCGAGCGGCTCACCCAGCACGGCGACGCCGTCCGGGAGCAGCTCGAACAGCGCAAGGTCCGCAAGGAAGAGCTGATGGCGGATGAGGCCAAGTCGAAGGAGACCCTGGCCGAGGCCGAGTTGCGCCATGCGGTCGGCGAGTACGATGAAGGGGACTGGACCAAGGTCCGGGCCGAGATGAACAAGATCCTGGTCGGCACCCGCGAGGAGCTGGCCAAGGTGATCGAGGATATCGAGCGGCTGGCCGAGGTGGCCAAGCTGATCGCGGCACCGCCGCCGCCCGAACCGAAGCCGGAGCCGGTCAAGGCGCCGGAGCCGAAGGCCGCTCCCGCCCCGGTGGCTGAGGCGACGGGGCCGAACAAGCGGGAGAGTGGGCGGGCGGAGTTCGTTCCGAGCGAGCCGAAGGCGAAGCCGCCGGCCGACGAGCTCGAGTTCCTCCGTGCCACGGTGGGCGAAGCGGAGGCATCTCCTTCTGCGCTCCCGAAGACGACCAGGATCGAGCGGGACAGGAAGCCGAAAGGGGAGCCGGCCGCTGCGGCAGCGGCCACCGCGGCCCCGGCTGCCGAGCCCGAAGTGGTGCCGGAGCCGAAGGGCACGCCCGAGGTCCGGACCTTGAAGTGTCCCGAGTGCGGGACGATGAACCGGCCGACCGAGTGGTACTGCGAGCGGTGCGGCTCGGAACTCGCCGGGGTCTGAACAGAGGCGCGAAAGGCGCGACAGACGCGTAAGAAAAAAGGGGCCCCGATCTGGGGTCCCTTTCGCGCCTTACGCGCCTCTCGCGCCTTTTCTTACTTCTTGGCCGCCACGGTCGCCGCGAGGCGGGACTTCATCCGGGCCGCGTTGCCACGGTGGACCAGGTTCTTCCGGCCGGCGCGGTCGAGGAGCATGTTGGCCTGGAGGAGCGCCTCTGCGGCCTCAGCCTTGGTGGCCGCGGCACGGACCTTCTTCACGGCGGTCCTGAGCTCGGAACGCTGGGCACGGTTCCGCTTCTCGGCGGCGATGGACTTCCGGAGCTGCTTCTTGGCGGACTGGATGCGCGGCACTGATCCCTCACGTGGTACGGTGGTCAGGGCCGCCCCCATCGGGCCGCCCCAAGACAGACCATAAGCATAAGCGGGGCAGGGGGTTGGGTCAAGAAAGAGGGGTCGCGGTGTCCGGGGCCCAAGGTTAAACTTGAGCCGTGACCTCCCCGAGCGCTGCCCAGCAGCCCCCGACCACCGCGCTCGGCGCCGAACCGGGCTTCGTGGTCCGGCTCGACGCCTTCACCGGCCCCCTCGACCTCCTGCTCAGTCTCCTCCGTGACGAGCAGGTCGAGATCGCCGATATCCCGATCGCGCGGATCGCGGACCAGTTCCTGTCGGCCATCCACCAGCTGGGGATCAACCAGGCCGCCGACTACCTCGAGATGGCGGGTCGGCTCCTGCGCCTCAAGGCGCAGATGCTCCTGCCCCGTCCGAGCGACGACGACTGGGAGGACCCGCGCCACGAGCTGGTGCGCCGGCTCCTGGAATACCAGCAGATCAAGGAGATCGTCCGCTGGTTCGAGCGCTCGGCGGAGCGGCGGTCGCTGCAGTACGCCCGCGGCTACATCCCGCCGCCGCCCGAACTGCCGCAGCTTCCGCTCACCCTTGACCTGCTCGCCTTGCTCGAGGCGGTGCAACGGGTCATCGCCGGCATCCCCGAGCCGGTGCTGCATCGGGTCGTGGCCCGTCCGCTCGATGTCGAAGGGGCGACCGCGCGGATCGAAGCGCTCCTGGCCGAGAAGTCCGAGTTCGGCTGGCGCGAGGCGCTGGGCGAACGTCCCAACATCGTGGACGTGCTGAGCACCTTCCTCGCTCTCCTGGAACTCGCCAGGCGCGGGTTCCTCCACCTCCACCAGTCGGCGCCGTTCGCCGACATGGTCATTCGCCGTGACACCGCTCTCCCAGTTGTTTGAGGCGGCGCTCTTCAGCGCCAATCGTCCCCTGACCGTCGAGGAGCTGCAGACCCTCGACGCCGAGGCGACGCTCGCCGACGTGCGCACCGCGCTCGACGAATTGCGGGAGCACTACGATTTCGACCAGCACGCCGTCGAATTGGTGGAGCTGGCCGGCGGGTGGCAGATCCTCTCGCGGCCGGTCTTCGCGCAGGCGATCGAGCAGGCGGGATTCACCCAACGGACGCCGCGGCTCACCGGGGCCGCACTCGAGACGCTGGCCATCATCTCCTATCGCCAGCCGGTCGGGCGGGCCGAGATCGAGGAGATCCGCGGCGTGGCGGCGGGCGGTGTGCTCCGCGCCTTGCAGGAGCGGGGGATGATCGAGGTGGTCGGCCGCTCGGAACAGCTCGGCAGGCCGCTGCTCTACGGCACCACCGCGCTCTTCCTTGAGCTCCTGGGCCTCAAGGATCTGGCCGAGCTGCCGCGGGCCGAGGAACTCACCATCGCGTTGCAACCGCCCAAGCCCCCCGAGCCCGATGCGGGTGAGGACGCGGCTGCTTCCGTGGTCTCCGACCGATGAGCGAGATGCGTCTGCAACGGGCCCTGGCCCAGGCCGGCATCGCCTCCCGCCGGAATTCCGAGGAACTGATCACGTCGGGTCGCGTCCGGGTCGACGGCAAAGTGGCGGAGCTCGGATCCAAGGTCGACCCGACCAAGCAGAAGATCACGGTCGACGGCAAGCCCACGAAGAAGGTCGCCAAGCGGTGGATCGCGCTGCACAAGCCGCTCGGCGTGGTCACCACCGCATCGGACGAGCAGGGTCGGAAGACGGTGATGGACCTGATCCCGAATCCGCGCGGGCTGACCTACGTAGGGAGGCTCGACATCAACACCACGGGGCTCCTGCTCCTGACGACCGATGGCGACGCGGTGCACCGGCTCACGCATCCTCGTTGGCATCTGGGACGACGGTATGTCGCCCTGGTCCACGGCCAGACGACCGCGGCGCTCACCGCGCTGGTCAAGAAGCCGACGGTCGTGGAAGGGCGGCCGGTGAAGGTGACCGGGCTCCGGGTGCGGGAAGGGAAGGATGGCCGGAGCGTGGTGGACCTGCTGATCCACGAAGGCCGCAACCGCATCGTCCGGAAGTGGTTCGAGGCGCTGGGCTGCAAGGTCGACCGTCTCGCCCGCCTGCAGTACGGGCCGATCAAACTCGGCGACCTCGCGGAAGGTCAGTGGCGCGTGCTGGAGCCGAAGGAAGTGGATGAGATCTACAAGGCGATCGGATTGAAAGAGTAAGAGCGCTATCGGCCATCAGCTATCGGCTATCGGCGCTCCTGTGCCAGATTCCTTCCTCTGTTGTCTGCTCGCTTACGACCGGCTGATAGCTGATAGCCGATAGCCGATAGCTCTCATGACCGCACCCCGCATCAGCGCCTCCCAGCACGGGACACCTGTCGACCCCGCCCCGATCCAGGCCGCCTTGCAGCAAGTGGCGAAGCGGATCGTGGGGCAGGAGTCGATGGTCGAACGGCTGCTCATCGGCCTCCTCACGGGGGGGCACGTCCTCCTCGAAGGGGTGCCGGGGCTCGCCAAGACCCTCGCGGTCCGCACCCTGGCCGAGACGGTGCACGCCACCTTCTCGCGGATCCAGTTCACCCC
>JANMWE010000265.1:0-10799 GCA_031393795.1 Gemmatimonadota bacterium | reverse complement strand
TCGCACCCTCTGTATTACCGCGGCTGCTGGCACAGAGTTAGCCGGTGCTTCCTTTCGAGGTACCGTCAATTTATTCGTCCCTCGCGACAGTGGTTTACGACCCGAAGGCCTTCATCCCACACGCGGCGTCGCTGCGTCAGGCTTTCGCCCATTGCGCAAGATTCCCCACTGCTGCCTCCCGTAGGAGTCTGGGCCGTGTCTCAGTCCCAATGTGGCTGATCATCCTCTCAGACCAGCTACCCGTCGTAGCCTTGGTGAGCCATTACCTCACCAACTAGCTGATAGGCCGCGAGGCACTCTATCGGTGCATTGCTGCTTTCCTCTCCAAGGGATGCCCCTCGGAGAGCGTACGCGGTATTACCCGGCCGTTGGGCCGGCTATCCCCCGCCGATAGGTATGTTCCTCACGTGTTACGCACCCGTTCGCCACTGACCCTTGCGGGTCCGTGCGACTTGCATGTGTTAGGCACGCCGCCAGCGTTCGTCCTGAGCCAGGATCAAACTCTCCAAGAGAGATGATACAAAAGCTCGATAAACGAACGACTGGTACTACTAAGTCGTCCGAATCACTCAGAGTGAAACCCGTTATAAACACGAGACGGCTCTGAACTCCGCCCCGTGGGGTCCGCACCCCATTCTCTCAATCACGTACGTCGGTTGTCAAAGAGCTTGTATTTGTGTGCTCGCCGCCGATTTTCCGGGGGAGCCTCCAATCATACTCGGGCACGACTCGTTCGTCAAGGGCGAAGTCCTTTGACTCCATCCACTTGTCCGCCCCCACCGACACCATCGGTTCTTGAGGGGCCCCAATTATACACCGGCAGTTTAGGGCACACAAGGGGCACTCAAGTCCGAAGGCGCGAAAGGCGCGAAAGGCGCAGCAGAGGGTCATCGAGCCCCCTCGCAAGACCGTGAAAAAGGGCCCCGGGATCGCCCTCCCTTGGCGCCCTCCACACTCTCTGTCCCGCCTATCGCGCCTCAAGCGCCTTTCGACTTCCCGTCACGGCACCGCGGCCGGCGGCGCCCGCGGCTCGATCCGGATGATCCAGAGCCCGTTGTTGTCGTCGTTCACGTACTCGAGGCCATCCTTCACCACCACACCCCAGGTCATCGCGGCGTTCTGGGTGTTCCCCTGCATGTCCGCGGTGTTCACGTGCGCGATCTCGCGCCCCTGGGCCCGGAGGTCCCCCCGCAGCTCACCGCTGATGTCGAACGCGCGGAAGCCGGCGTTGTACGCGCCCATATACAGCGTGTCCCCCGCCACCCAGACGTTATGCACCCCGCCGAATTCGGGCTCGTACCACGCCACCGAACGGGGATCGTTCCAGTCGCTCACGTCGATGACCTGCAGCCGCCCGTACGCTCGGCCGGCCGACGCGTCACGCCCGTTCCGGAGCGTCGGGCCGTTGGGGAAGACCTCGTCGGCGATGAAGACGTACTTGCCGTGGCGCCAGGCGGTGTGCGTCCCGCGGATGAAGCCGGGTCCCGCCGAACGCTCGACGTCACGATAGAGCTCGTTCAGGTCGTACTTGTACTGCATCACCAGCTGCGGGTTGGACGGCGTGCCCCCCTTGATCCCGTTCCCGACGTCGAGGACCACGAGGCCGTCGTTCCAGTAGCTCAGGTACGCCAGCCCGTCCTGGACGTCGACGTCATGGAGCGTCCGGCCGGCGTCTGGCCGCGCGGTCATCCAGGTGCTCAGCTGCCGCGGGTGCGCCGGGTCGTCGATGTTCACGACGTGGAGGGCGCCGGTGCCGTCGTTGGTGAGGAAGATGTTGGTGCCGTAGCGCGCGTCCCGGTAGATGAAGGCCGAGTGTACGCCCCCGGGGACGCCCTCAGTGAACTCGGCGATGACCTTGGGATGCTTCGGATCGTCGAGCGAGCAGATGACGATGCCGTTCTTCCGGTCGGACGCCCCTTCGCGCGTGAAGACGAGGGTCTTCCCGTCCGGGGTGGTCATGATGTCGTTGACCCGCCGGGTGTTGGTCTGCACCGAGTCGGTGACGACGGGGTTGGCCGGATCGCTGATGTCGATGGCATACATCACGTCGCCGCCGGAGCCGGAGCCGAGGTAGGCGACCTTCCCGTTGGGATGGACCCAGACCTCTTCGGTGGTGAACCGGGTGCGCGGGAGCCGGCCGACCATCGTCACCTGCCGCCGTACGTCCCGCGGCACCAGCGTGACCGTCGCCTCGGCGGTGCGGTTCCCGAAGCTCGCAGTGACGACGTAGGCCCCGGCCTGGTAGCCGACGAAGGCGCCGTCGGGGGTGATCTGCCCCTGCCCCGGCGAGAAGGACCACTGGGGGGTGAGCCCCTCGATGCGGCGTCCGGTGGCGCTGAGGGCGCTGACTTCGAACTGGATCACGTCCCCCGTCTTCGCGTTGCTCGCGGCGGGGGTGAGTGTCATCGAAGCGATCGTGTTGGCGACGACCTGGATCGGGAGCCGCTGTTCCACGGCACCGGCGCTGGCGATCAGGGCGGCCCGTCCGGCACCGACCGCCGTCACCAGACCTTCGGCCGAGACCCGGAAGACGGCCGGCGCGCTGCTCCGCCACTTGATGGGGTCGTCGCGGACGTCGGCGGCGGCCGAGAAGCTGCGAGCGGTGTACCGCATCCGCTGGCCGACGACCAGCTTGGCGCTCGAGGGAGCCACACGCACCGTCGCCACGGGGCCGGGCAGCATCGGTACCGTGATGGTCTGAATGAACGCCTTGGTGCCGGGGACGGTCGCGACCACGCGTACGTTATAGAAGCCGGTCGAGCCGGAGCGGAGCATCCCGGTGGAATCGACCTTGGCCTCGAACCGTCCGCCGGCGCCGAAGTAGTTGATCGTGGCGTTGGGGACCGGGCGACCGGCGGAGTCGAGGGCGACGGCGCTGATCCGGAGCGAATCGCGCGCGATCATCGACGGCTTCTCGGGGGTGATCACCAGGCGGGCGATGGGGCTCGCCGGAAGCGCGGGGAGAGGCGGGGTGGCGGGCTGCTGTACCAGCAGCGCCGCCAGCATCAATGGAGCGAAGGTCATCGGAGGGGGAGTGAGGGGTTCAGCTGGTGGGCGGGGAGAACATTTCCCCCTGCCCTTCGACCCAGGACTTGTGGTACTTCGGATCCTCGAACGACTCGGCCACCTTGGCGACGTGCAGGGGCCTGAACGAGTCCATCATCACCGCCAGCTCGTTGGTGTACTTGGCGCCGATCGAGGCCTCGGTGCGGCCCGGGTGCGGTCCGTGCGGGAGCCCGTCGGGGTGGTGGGTGATGCTGCCGTACTCGATCCCCTTCCGACTCATGAACTCGCTCGAGGCGTAGAAGAGCACCTCATCCGAGTCCACGTTGCTGTGGTTGTACGGCGCGGGGATGGCCTCGGGGTCGAAGTCGTACGGGCGCGGGCAGAAGGAGCAGATGACGAAGCCGTCGCCCTGGAAGGTCTGGTGGACCGGTGGCGGCTGGTGGATCCGCCCGACGATGGGCTCGAAGTCGTGGATGTTGAAGGCCCAGGGATAGAAGTACCCGTCCCAGCCCACCACGTCGCAGGGATGGTGGTCGAGCACCAGCTCGTTGAGGGCGTCGTACTGCTTCACGATGATCGGGAACTCCCCCTTCTCGTCGTGTGGCGTGAGCGCGGTCGGGCGGCGGATGTCGCGCTCCGAGTAGGGCGCTCCCTCGAGCAGCTGCCCGACGTCGTTCATGTAGCGCCTGGGCCAGCGGATGTGCCCGCGGCTCTCGAACACGAGGAGCTTGGCCGGCACCTTGGGGTCGAGCCGCCACCGGTGGGTGATGTTCCGGTGGATCACGACGTAATCGCCCGGCTTGACCACGAGGTCGCCGAAGACCGATTCGAGCGTTCCCTGCCCCTCCACCACGTACACCACCTCGTCGGCCTGGGAGTTCCGGTAGAAATGCTGGTCGGCCTTGTCGGGCTCGACCCAGAGCATCCCGATGTCCTGGTTGAAGAGGATCGGGGTGCGGTCCAGAGTGGGCGAACCCCCTTTCTTCGCCAGCCGGGTCAGGAAATGCCGGTGGCGGAGCGAGGTGGACTCGTCCTTCTCCCACTTCACCTCCCGGAGCTTCCGCGCGCTCTTCACCGTGGTCGGGGGCCAGGTGTGGTAGAGGAGCGACGACGTCCCCACGAACCCTTCGTGCCCCATCAGCTCCTCGGCGTAGAGCCCGCCGTCGGGCTTCCGGAAGATGATGTGGCGCTTGCGGGGGATGGAGCCGAGCGTGTGATAGAATGGCATGGTGGTCTTTGGTCACTGGTCGTTGGTCATTGGTGGAACGGCGATCTGCCGCGATCTGACCAATGACCAGCGACCAACGACCTGTTGGCTAGAGGTTGCCCCGCAGGTCCTGTTCCCGCTCGATGGCCTCGAACAGGGCCTTGAAGTTGCCGGCGCCGAAGCTCTTGGCGCCCTTGCGCTGGATGATCTCGTAGAAGAGCGTCGGGCGGTCCTGGACCGGCTTGGTGAAGATCTGCAGCAGGTACCCTTCGTCGTCGCGGTCGACCAGGATGCCGAGCTCGGCCAGCGGGGCGAGATCCTCGTCGATCTTGCCGACCCGATCGAGGACGGTGTCGTAATACGTTTTCGGCACCCGGAGGAATTCAACGCCCCGCGACCGCAGCGTCCGGACGGTCTTGACGATGTCGTTGGTGGCGATCGCGATGTGCTGCACGCCGGGCCCGCGATAGAAATCGAGGTACTCGTCGATCTGGGACTTCTTCTTCCCCGCGGCCGGCTCGTTGATGGGGAACTTGATCCGGCCGTTGCCGTTGGACATCACCTTGGACATCAGGGCCGAGTATTCGGTGCTGATGGTCTTGTCGTCGAAGGTGAGGATGTTGGTGAAGCCGAGGACCCGCTCGTAGAAGCCGACCCACTCGTTCATCTTGCCGAGTTCGACGTTGCCGACGCAGTGGTCGACGTACTTGAGCCCGACGCTGGCGGGCACGAACTCGGAGGTCATCGGCACGAAGCCGGGGAGGAAGAGCCCCTGGTACCCTTTCCGCTCCACGATGGAGTGGATGGTGTCGCCGTAGGTGGCGATGGCGGCGACCACCACCTCGCCCTTGTCGTCCTTCGCCACGGTCGGGGCCTGGATGGAGCGGGCGCCACGCTCCACCGCCTTGGCGTGGGCGTCGCGGGCGTCGTCGACCCAGAACGCGATGTCGCGGACCCCGTCGCCGTGGAGCGCGATGTGCTGGGCGATCGGGCCTTCGGGACCGAGGGGCGACGTCAGGACGAGGCGGATCTTGTCCTGCTGCAGGAGATAGCTGGCGCGGTCGCGGACGCCGGTCTCAGGGCCGCGATAGGCGACGAGCTCGAAGCCGAAGGTGGCGCGATAGTAGATCGCGCTCTGCTTGGCGTTGCCGACGTAGAACTCGATGTAATCCGTCCCGTTGATCGGGAAGGTGTCGTGGGCGGCGGTGCTGCTCGGCTTGACGGCGGTGGCCATGGTGGCCTCCCGGGTGGTAGTGTGCGAAAATCGGGGCTTCCAGGGCTATTGGCCATTGGCTCTTGGTGGATCCCAACTTCGCAAGAGATCCACCAACAGCCAGAAGCCAATAGCCTCCTACGCGCGGACCCCTGCTTGCAAGAACGACTTGACGTCCGTCTCGCTCATCGCCGGCTCGCCGGGGGAGACGTTGTCGAGCTTGCCGTCCTTCATCCACTGCTCGAGCTGGCCCACCAGGTCGAAGAGATGGTCGAAGGAATCGACCACGAAGAGGAGGGGCTGGTAGTGGTCGATCTCGAAGTACTGGTTGACCACCCATTCGAGCTGGACGGGAAAGCGCTGCACCAGCGGGCTCTCGATGCAGTGCTCGATCTCGCCGAAGGAGCTGAGGAGCCCGCTGCCGTAGGCTTTGTAGCCCTTGCCGCCGGGCCCTTTCATCAGGCCGAACTCGATGGTGAACCAGAAGAACCGGGCCAGGGCCTTCTGGATGCTGATGACGCGACGGACCCGCTCCTTCTCGTCCTTGATCCCCGCGACCAGCTCGGCCGCCGTCTTGGCTGCTTCGCCGAAGCGCACGAGCGCGTCGGCGAACGCCTTGTCCGTATGCATCGGGACGTGGCCGGCGATGTCGTGGAAGATGTCGGGTTCGGGGAGGTAATCGAGGGTACTGCGGTCGCGGATGGTGATGGTGGTGGGGAACTCGCGATTACGCAGGCAGTCGAAAAAGAGATAGGCGGGGACGTAGCCGCTCACGGCCTTGGCGCGGAACCCCGTGAGGGGGGCCATGAACTTGTTGACGTCGTCAAGCCGGGGGACGCGGCTGGCGTCGAGGGAGAGGTTGTCGATCCCTTTCAGGAAGTGGGCATTGGCGTACTTCTGCCACCGCGGGAGCATCCGGTCATAGAGCCGGCGCCACGCCTCGTGGTTGTCCTCGGTGTAGAGCTCGTACGGCTGGGTGATGTAGAGCTCACCCTTCGCCTGGGCCTGCTCGATGAAGGGGGACTTGGTGGTGGTCAGGCCGGCCGGTGCTGTCGTTGTGGTCATGCGAGACGATCCCCCCGAGGCCGAAGTGCCAACGTGGTACAGGTGCGAAAGTTAGCAGAAAGCTCCCCGGTCACGACAGCCCCTCCCAATTTGTCAGACCTCACCCCCTGACCCCCTCTCCCTTGGTCAGACCTCACCCCCCAGTCCCCTCTCCACACGCGCCTCACCCCCCGACCCCCTCTCCCTTGGTCAGACCTCACCCCCCAGCCCCCTCTCCCTTTGGGAGAGGGGGAGTCAGCTCCGAAGCTCTTCGAGATCCTTGTACAGCTCGAGCGCCTGCGGATTCGCCAGCGCGTCCGCGTTCCGTACCGTCCGCCCGTGGATCACCTCGCGCACGGCGAGCTCGGTGATCTTGCCGCTCAGCGTGCGCGGGATGTCGGCCACCTGGAGGATCTTCCTGGGGACGTGGTGCGGGGAGGTCTGCTCGCGGATCCGCTTCCGCAGGCGGTCGCGCAGCTCCTCATCGAGGGTGAGCCCGGCACGGAGTCGGACAAAGAGCACGATCCGGACGTCGTCCCCCCAGCTCTGACCGACGACAACGCTCTCGACGACCTCCTCCTCCTGTTCCACCTGGCGGTAGATCTCCGCCGTCCCGATCCGGACCCCGCCGGGATTGAGCGTCGCGTCGCTCCGCCCGTAGATCACCAGCCCGCCCCTCGGCGTCACCTCGGCCCAGTCGCCGTGCCGCCAGACTCCGGGCCAGAACTCGAAGTATGCCGCACGGTACTTGGCGCCGTCGGGATCGTCCCAGAAGGCCACCGGCATCGCAGGGAAGGGCGTGGTGCAGACCAGCTCGCCCTGCGCTCCCACTACCGGGCTCCCGTCCGCCTTCCAGACCTCGACCGCCATCCCCAGGCCCAGACATTGGAGTTCGCCGCGGTAGACCGGGCCGGTCGGGTCGCCGAGGGCGAAGCAGGAGACGATATCGGTGCCGCCGCTGATGGAGGAGAGCCGCACATCGGACTTCACGGCGCGATAGACCCAGTCGTAGCTCACCGGAGCGAGAGGGCTGCCGGTGGAGAGGATCGCCCTGAGGGGTCGCAGGTCGTAGGTCGTGCCGGGGGTCAGCCCTTCTTTTTCCGAAAGCGCCAGATACTTCGCACTCGTGCCGAAGATGGTGAGCCGTTCCTCGGCGGCGAGGCGCCAGAGGATCCCCGGCTCCGGAGCGAGCGGCGCACCATCGTAGAGCGCCACGGTCGCCCCCACCGCCAGGCTCGAGACCAGCCAGTTCCACATCATCCACCCGCAGGTGGTGAAATAGAAGATCCGGTCCCCCTGCTTCAGGTCGGTGTGGAGGATGAGCTCCTTGAGATGCTGCAGGAGGGTGCCGCCGGCCGAGTGGACGATGCACTTGGGGAGGCCGGTGGTGCCGGAGCTATAGAGGATGTAGAGCGGCTGATCGAAGGGGAGGCGCTCGAACCGGAGCGGCTCCCCCGCCCCGCGCTCCGCAAACCTGTCCCACTCGATCGCCTGCGGCACCCCGGACCAGTCGGGTCGCTTCTCGAGCCAGGGGACGCCGATGACGGCGACGAGGTCGGGGAGGGACTCGACGACCTCGCGCACGCGGTCGCGGAGGTCGATCCGCTTCCCCGCGTAGCGATAGCCGTCGCAGGCGAAGAGCACCTTCGGGCGGATCTGGCCGAACCGGTCGATCACCCCCTTGGCGCCGAAATCGGGGGAGCAGCTCGACCAGATGGCGCCGATCGACGCAGTGGCGAGCATCGCGATGATCGCCTCCGGGGCGTTGGGGAGGAATCCCGCGACGCGATCGCCGGGGACGACCCCGGCCTTCCGGAGTGCGCCCGCGACGCGGCCGACCTCCACGCAGAGCTCCGCGAAGGAGAGGGTGCACCGCCGCCCCCGCTCATCCCAGCTGACGATCGCATCGGCGTCATCCTGCCGACGGAGGAGGTTCTCGGCGAAGTTGAGCCGAGTGCCCGTGAACCAACGGGGACCGATCCCGGGCGCCGGAGGCGCCATCCGATCGCCGCCGACCAGCACGCGGTCCCACGGCTCCTGGCCGCTGCACTCAGCCGCGATCACGCCGCCGAACCGCCAGAGCTCGGCCCAGAAGAGCTCGGGATGGTCGATCGACCAGCGATGGAGAGCGGCGTAGGAGGTGATGTCCCCCGCGTCCGGGTGCCGCTCGCGGAGCCGCGCCCGGAACCGGGTGAGTTCGGCTTGGGCGCGGTCGGCGGCGCTCGGGGTCCAGAGCGGGGTGTCGGTCACTGCGCTCGCGGCTGGGGGGTGGCGTCGTGGAGCGCAAAGGTGAACGCCACCTGCACGGTATCCTTGATCGGATTCATCACCGAGCTGTAGCCGAGCCCGAAGTCCCTGCGATCCATGTCGAACTCGCCGGTGAATCGGGCCGCGCCCCCCTCATTGGAGATCATCCGTGTGGGAATGGTCATCGGCCGGGTGATCCCGCGGATCGTCAGGGTGCCGCCGACGTTGTACCGGTCGGGGCCCACCCGGGTGACCTTCTGGGACTGGTAGACGACCTGGGGGAAGGAATCGACGCAGAAGAAGCTGCAGCTCTTCAGGTGAGTGTCGCGGCGGTCGACCCCGGTGGAGATGCTCGCCGGCTGGATGACGATCCGAACGGAGGAATTGGCGATGGTGTCGGGATCGAACGCCACGTCGGCGGTGAAGGCGCCGAAGGAGCCGTGGGCGTCATCGAGCCGGGAGACGGCGAGGAAGGTGACCTCACTCTGCGTCGCGTCGAGGACGTAGGGGCGCGGGGCCACGGCGATGGATCCGACGGCGACGGCAACCGGAACGAACGCCAAGCGGAGCGCGGCGAAAGACATTCGGGGGACTCCCGACAGGAGGTGAATGAGGCCGGAATCTAGTCGGCGCTGACACGCCGCGTTAGCTTCTTCGCGCACCCGGGCCCTGCCGTTGGGCCCTCCCGAATGCTACCGACCCGTGGATCCCATGAGCCCCGCTCCCAAGTACGCCGACCTGAAAGCGCCGACCGCTGGCGAGACCATCGTGATGCAGGGAGGGAAGCTCCAGGTCCCCGACCGCCCGGTCATCCCGTTCATCGAGGGGGACGGCACGGGCCCCGACATCTGGAAGGCCTCCCAGCGGGTGTTCGACTCGGCGGTGCAGAAGGCCTTCGGCGGCAGGAAGTCGATCGTCTGGTTCGAGGTGTTCGCAGGGGAGAAGGCGAAGACCAAGTTCGACAACTGGCTTCCGGACGACACGATCGCGGCGATCCAGCACCACCTCGTGGGCATCAAGGGACCGCTCACCACGCCGGTCGGGGGCGGCATCCGGTCGCTCAATGTGGCGCTCCGGCAGATGCTCGACCTCTACGCCTGTGTCCGTCCGGTGCAGTGGTTCACCGGCGTCCCCTCCCCGGTGAAGCGGCCGGAAGACGTGAACATGGTGATCTTCCGCGAGAACACGGAGGACATCTACGCCGGGATCGAGTTCAAGGCGGGGAGCCCCGAGGCGAAGCAGGTGCTCGAGTTCCTGACCGGCACGATGAAGGTGAAGGCGATCCGCTTCCCCAACACCAGCTCGTTCGGCATCAAGCCGGTCTCGGAGGAAGGGAGCAAGCGGCTGATCCGCGCGGCGATCGACTACGCCATCCGGCTCAAGCGCGACAGCGTGACGCTGGTGCACAAGGGGAACATCATGAAGTTCACGGAGGGGGGCTTCCGTGACTGGGGGTACGAGCTGGCCAAGCAGGAGTTCGGCGCGGTGGAGATCGACGGCGGGCCGTGGTGCAAACTGCCGAACGGGATCGTGATCAAGGACGTCATCGCCGACAACTTCCTGCAGCAGATCCTGACCCGGCCCAGGGAGTACGGCGTCATCGCGACGCTGAACCTGAACGGCGATTACATCTCCGACGCGCTGGCGGCCCAGGTCGGGGGGATCGGGATCGCACCGGGGGGGAACATCAACTACGTCACGGGTCACGCGATCTTCGAGGCTACCCACGGCACGGCCCCCAAGTACGCCGGGCAGGACAAGGTGAACCCCGGCTCGGTGATCCTCTCCGGCGAGATGATGTTCCGCCACCTCGGCTGGCACGAGGCCGCCGACCTGATCCTCCGCTCGCTGGAGAAGACCATCGCCCAGAAGACGGTGACCTACGACTTCGCGCGGCTGATGGAGGGCGCGAAGGAGGTGAAGTGCAGCGAGTTCGCGACCGCGATGATAAGCAACATGTAGGGGCGAGGGGTGAGTGCAAGTGACGAGCGGGTCAAAAGCGAGAAAGCGTGAAAGGGGATCCCCTTCACGCTTTCAACTTTCTCGCCCGCTCGCTCCTTGCACTCAGCCCTCGCACCTATT
>JANMWE010000262.1:0-5984 GCA_031393795.1 Gemmatimonadota bacterium | reverse complement strand
GCAGCGAGGAGGTGCTCCACCGTGTGGATCGTGGCGGGAGCCGGCCCGAGCGCGGTGCGGCGTTCGGTCGCTTCGACGTTGGGCAGGGTCGCCAGGATCGGCGCCGCTTCCGGCAGGTCGATGCGCCGAAAACGGATCCCGGTCCCCGACTCGGCGGGCAGGAAACGCGCTTCGGTCCGGGCCCCCGTGTGGAGCCCGATCCCGCTCACCTTGGCCGGGCCCGCCAGGGTCCGGCGACTCACCCTGCTCCATCCTTGGCGACCAGTTTTTCGAGCTGAACGGCCACCGCGGCGAGGCGTTGCAGCGCCGCCTGGGTCCGGAGCGACTCGCGGTGGGGGCGCGCCGGCATCCCGCTCCACGCTTCGCCGGCAGGAACGTTGCCGGTCACACCCGACGCGCCTCCGATCCGCGCACCATCTCCCACGCTATTGTGCCCGCCGATCATCGCACCACCGCCGATGAGGACGCCCTGTCCTGTGCGGGAACTGCCGGCGAAGCCGGCCTGTCCGGCGATCAGGCAGTGCGGTCCGATCCGGACGTTGTGGGCCACCTGCACCAGGTTGTCGATCTTGGTCCCCTGCCCCACCACCGTGTCGCCCAGGCTGCCGCGGTCGACGCAGGTGTGCGAGCCGATCTCGACATCATCCTCGATGATCACGCTCCCGACGTGCAGGAGGCGGCTGTGGCCGTCGTCCCCTTCGGTATACCCGAATCCGGGCCCGCCGACGATGGCGCCCGACTTGAGCAGCACGCGGGCCCCGAGGGTGCACCCGGAGTAGATCGTGACGTGCGGATCGAGCACCCCGTCCGCACCGAGCGTGACGTCGTCACCGATGACACACCCGGCGCCGATGACCGCGCGCGCGCCGATCCGCACCCGGCGCCCGAGCACCGCGTACGGTCCGATGCTCACTTCCGGGCCCAGGTCGACGCCGGTGCCGAGGACGGCGGTGGGGTGGATCCCGGGGGCGTGCTCTTCCTGGGGATAGAGTCGCTCGGCCACGAGATGGATCGCCTTGTGGGGCTCCGCGACGACGATGCGGGTCCCCGGGCCGAGCGGCTCGGCGGCGTGCTCCTCCCGGAGGAGGACCGCGCCGGCGGTCGAGGCTTTGAACGCGCTTAGGTAGCGTCCTGCAGCCAGGAAGGACAACGTGTGGCCGTCGGCCCGATCGAGGGGGCCGACGGCCACGAGTGTCGTGCTACCGTCGCCCACGAGGCGGCCCCCGACGAGGTCGGCGACCGTCTGTGCCGTGAGCGAAGGTCCGGTCACGTTCAGCGTCCGGGTGGAGCCGCCTGCAGGCGCTGGATCACGAGCGGCGTGATGTCGAGCGACCGGTCGGCCGCGACCATCGCGCCCCCCATCGCGGCCACGTCGAAGATCATCGCGAAATTCTTCTCCGCGCGGATCCCTTCGATGATCGCCTGCACGCGGGTCTGCAACGGCTCGAGCAGCTCGCGCTCGCGGGACTCCATCCGGGTCTGCAGCTCCTGCTGGCGCTGCTGCACCGTCTGCTGCTGGGCCACGAGCGCCTGCTGGCGCTGCTGCTTCACGGAGGGCGACAGGAGGACCGAGGCGGTCTCGAAGTCGCTCGCGGCGGAGTCGAGCGTCCGCTGCAGCGCGGCCACTTCGTCGCGGCTGGCGCTCAGCTCGCGGGCGAAGAGCGATTCGGCCGCTGCATACCCTGGCGTCTGGGCGAGGATCGCGCGGCTGTTGAGGTAGGCGAATTTCATCGCCGCGGCGGGCGCCTGGGTGGTGGCGCGCGATCCCGCAGGACGGGAGGGCGTCTGGGCCGCCGCGGCCGTGGAGACGGCGCCGAGGAGCGCGAGCGCGAGGAGTGCCTTCCGGGTCATCATGGTGCCTGCCTGCCGTTCAGGTGAAGGTCGGGCGCGGCCTAGAAGAAGTTGCCGAGCCGGAAGTGAAGCTTCCACCCCGGATTGGGGTGTCCATTGACGTCGACCCGGTCGAACCCGTAGGCCAGGTCGAGCCCGAGCGGTCCGAGCGGGGATACGAACGAGGCGCCGAACCCCGCACCGCGGTACAGCCGGGTCGGGTCGTACTGGCGCGGTTCGCGGTACAGATTGGCGGCGTCGAGGAAGGTGTTGACGTACACCGACTGGCTGATGCGCGCGCCGGCCTCGAGGGTGAACGCGGCGTAGCTGCGTCCGAACGAGTTCGCCGTGGCCGAGGTCGAGCCCGAACGGGCGTTGAAGCCGTCGGGGGTGATTGAGAACTCCTCGTAGCCGCGCAGCGGGATGCCGAACTGGACGCCGCCCACCGAATAGAGGTCCGTCGGGAACTGGCTCGCGTCGCCGAAGACGAAGCCCGACTTGGCGGAGAGACCCAGCACGAAGGCGATGCCGCCGCCGAAGGGCCCGCCCGAGCCGCCCGCGACGCCGAGGGGGGTGAACCATTTCCCTTCGAGGTCGACCTTCTGGTAGTTGCCGGTGCCCCGCAGGATGCCGCCGTTCTGCTCGGCCCCCACGCTCATGTAAGTCCCCTCGGTCGGGAACGGGAGCCCGATCCGGGTGTCGCGCACGAGGGTGGCGCCCAGGGTCGACCGGGTGCAGTTGCTGCAGTTGAAGCGCGACTGGAGGTCGGCAGAGCCTCCTTCGAAGGTCTGCGCCTGCAGTCCGTACGAGAGGAAGAGCCGGGTGTAGCGCGAGCCCATGAAGGGGAAGCCGAACTGGAGGCTTCCGCCCCGCTGACGTCGGCGGCCCAGGTCGCCCACCGTGAAGCGTTGGCGCGAATTGTAGAGCGTGATCGTGGCCGAGACCCGGCTCTCGCGGAACGCGGGGTCGGTGAAGCTCAGCGTGAAATCGTTGACGTTCTGCCCGAACTGCCACTGGAACTTGCCGCGCTTGGCCCGGCCGAAGAGGTTCGGCTCTTCCAATCCGAGGAACCCGCCGACGCCGGTGCCCTGGCCGATCGACGCGCCGAAGTTGATGTTGCCGGTGCGCTTCTCCGAGACGTGGAACGTGAGATTCACGTCGGGGCCGCCGTCGACCGGGTCGACCGTCGGTTCCGGCATCGGCTGCTCGAAGAAACCGAGGTTGGCGATGTTCTGGTACGAGCGGATGAAGCGGTCCTGATTGAACAGCTCCCCCGGCACCAGGAGGATCGCCTCGCGGATGACGCGCTCGTGGGTGACGTCGTTCCCGAGTATGTCGATCCGCCGGATGACCGCGGGCTGCCCTTCGGTGATCTGCCAGGTCAGGTCGATCAGGTGGGTGCCGTCGGGGAGCGTGCGGCGCGTCTCCTGCGGCTCCACGTGCGCGTAGATATAGCCGTTGTTGCCGTACAGCGTCCTGACCTTGGTGGTCGCGGCGTCCCACTGCCCGCGGTCGAAGACGCGCGGCCCCGTGGTGGGGGCGAGCGAATCGTCCTTGAACGGGTAGTCCGCACCCAGTTCATCGGTCGAGAAGCGGTGGTTGCCCAGGACCTCGAACTTGCCGACGTGGTACTGCTCTCCTTCGTCGACGCGAAGCTGGAGCGCCGCTTTTCCCGTGCTTGTGTCGACCGCGAGGGAGTCGTGGGTCACCTGGAAATCGATGTACCCGCGCTCGGCGTAGTAATCGGGCAGCCGCTCGCGCATGTCGCGCTGGACCTGGTCGTCGTCGATCGCGCCGGGGCGGAACCACCAGAACCCTTCGGGGTGCGTCCGCATCTGCTGGACGAGCTTGCGGTCGTCCGCGATGTGCGAGTTCCCCTCGACGGCCACCTGGCTCAGCGCGACCCGGTTCCCCTCCTGCACGTCGAACACCACCCGGACCTGTCCGTCGGGCTGGGGCAGCTCGAGGATGCGGATCTGGGCGCGGTAATATCCCTTTTCACGGTAGAGCGAGTCGATGGACGCCAGCGACCGCGCCACGGCGGCGCGGTCGATCGCCCGTCCGATGGGGACCTGGATCCGGTCCTTGACCGTCCGTTCACCGAGCTTGTCGACGCCCCGGACGGCCCAGCGCTGCAGGAGAGGGCGTTCACGAACGACGATGGCGATGACGAGTTCGCCATTGGGGCCCTCGCGCTGCTCCACGTGGACGTCGTCGAACTGGCCGGTCCGGAAGAGGGCGTTGATGGCGCGCTGGATGTCCCGATACCCCACCGTTTGCCCCACCACGAGGCCGGCGGTACCGAGGACCTGGGTGGCGGTGAGCCGATGCTGCCCTTCGACCACGAGGGAGTCGAGGGGCGGGACGGCCTGGGGTGCAGCAGGGGCCGCCTCCGGTTGCTGGGCGCGCAGGGCCACGGGGCCCGCGAGAAGCAGGAGAGTGGCGAGGATGTACCGGTGGAGCGGTCGCGGAGGCATGCGGCCGGAGAGGCAGAGGATCCCCACCCGCACGCAGCGGATGAGGTCGGTGGGCGCCGTCAGGCCTTGGAGCCGGTCAGGGCGCGGAAGGCCAGACGGTCGCCCTCCGGGGCGACGTCGACCTCGATCTCTTCGCCCTTGCCGAACTCCCCGGCCAGGATCCGCTCGGAGAGCGGGTCCTC
Organism: Gemmatimonadota bacterium; assembly: GCA_031393795.1. Taxonomy (GTDB): domain Bacteria; phylum Gemmatimonadota; class Gemmatimonadetes; order Gemmatimonadales; family GWC2-71-9; genus CAMLHU01. The sequence continues at coordinate 1,495 of JANMWE010000262.1, read as the reverse complement.
GACATACCGTTGGATGGCCCGCTTCAAAGGGCGGGCGCCATATTGTGCATCGAACCCGTGGTCGGCCAGGAAAGTGATCGCCGCGGGCGTGAGGCGGACCTCATCGCCCAGGCGGCGCTGCACCTCGCGCAGCAGGATCGTGACGATCAGCGCGATGTGTTCCTTGTCGAGCGGGTGGAAGACGATCACGTCGTCGAGCCGGTTCAGGAACTCCGGATTGAAGACCTTCTGGATCTCGTCCTTCACCTTCCGGGCCATCTCCTCGTAGCTCGACTTCCCCGACTGATCGTGGAAGCCGAGGGTCTTGCCGCCGCCCATGATGTCACGGGCGCCGACATTCGAGGTCATGATCACGACGGTGTTCTTGAAATCGATCATCCGGCCGTAGTTATCGGTGAGGTGACCCTCATCGAGCACCTGCAGCAGGATGTTGAAGACGTCGGGGTGGGCCTTCTCGATCTCGTCGAGGAGGACGACCGAGTACGGCTTCCGGCGCACGGCCTTGGTGAGCGTGCCCGAATCCTCGTACCCGACGTAGCCCGGCGGCGCGCCGATCAGGCGCGACACCGAGAACTTCTCCATGTACTCCGACATGTCCACCCGGATCAGCGCGGACGGGTCGGCGAACAGGAACTTGGCCAGCGCCCGCGCCAGCTCGGTCTTGCCGACGCCGGTGGGGCCGCAGAAGATGAACGAGCCGATCGGGCGGTTGGGGTCCTTGAGCCCGGCGCGCGAACGCCGGATGGCGCGTGAGGCGGCCTTGATGGCCTCGTCCTGCCCCACCACCGCGACGTGGAGCTCCTCTTCCATCCGCAGCAAGCGCGACGCCTCGGCCTCCTGGATCCGCGTCACCGGGATCCCGGTCCAGCGCGACACGATGAACGCCACCGCTTCTTCGTCGATCACCGGACGGCGGGTCTGGCGCTCCTTCTCCCACTCCTCCTGGCGGGCGCGGATCTGCTGCTGCAGGTCGCGCTCCTTGTCGCGCAGCGCCGCGGCCTTCTCGAAGTTCTGATCGCGGACGGCGTTCTCCTTCTCGACATTCACCTGCTCGAGCTGGGCCTTGAGCTCCGCCACCTCGGCCGGCGGGACCTGCGCCGCGAGCCGGGCGCGGGCGCCCGCTTCGTCGATCACGTCGATCGCCTTGTCCGGCAGGCAGCGCGAGGTGATGTACCGCTGCGACAACTCAACCGCTTTCGCCAGTGCGTCGTCGGTGTAGGTGACGTGGTGGTGCTGCGCGTATCGCTCGCGCAGTCCCTTGAGGATCAGCAGCGCGTGTTCGGGACTGGGCGGCTCGACGACGACCGATTGGAAGCGGCGTTCGAGGGCGTGATCCTTCTCGATGTACTTGCGGTATTCGTCGAGCGTCGTTGCTCCGATGCACTGCAACTCGCCGCGGCTGAGAGCAGGTTTGAGCACGTTGGCCGCGTCGATCGCACCTTCCGCACCGCCGGCACCGACCAGCGTGTGGAGTTCGTCGATGAACAGGATCGTG
>JANMWE010000216.1:0-4253 GCA_031393795.1 Gemmatimonadota bacterium | reverse complement strand
TTCGTGGCCCCGTGGACGCGGCCGAGCAGGGCGTGTTTGTCCGGGGACATCTCATACAGCCCCGCCCAGCATCCGAGCCGGTCGACCGGGACATCGCGGAGGACGGGGATCCGTGCGTGCGCCATCATGGTCACCTCGCGTACCCAGCCGTCGTCCACGGCGGTGGACCAAGGGTCGCGCGGGTCGCCATCGGTCGGCCGAAGCAGGAGGACCCGCCCATTCCGCACGCGTAGGTGAAATCCGTCTCCCGCCCAGATGGTCATCGGCATCCCGCTCGGCAGCGCCTGGGTCGGCACGGTCAGGGCCACCTGCCGTCGGAGCGGTTGGACCGCGATGGTGACGCCCAGCGCCCGCCCGACCTCGCCCGACCAGGGGCCGCTGGCCACCACGGCTGCGCCGCAAGGGATGCTCCCCCGGTCGGTCACTACGGCCGAGAGCGACTCGCCGTTCCGTTCGGCGCCGAGCACCCGCGTGTCCCACCGTACCTCGACCCCCATCGCCCGTCCGCCGGCGAGATATCCCCCCAGGATCGAGAGGGGACGGATGAATCCATCGGTGGGGCACCAGGTCCCGCCGATCACCTTCGCGTCATGGACCGCCGGGTTGAGCCGCCGGACATCGTCCGCGCTCACCACCGTCGCCTCGGTGACACCCTCGGCGCGCTGGAGGGCACACCCTTCGGCCAGGGTCCCGAGTTCGCGCGCGGAAGTGGCGAGCCAGAGGTAGCCTGCGGGTTCGTACCCTGGGTCGGCGCCGACCTCTTCCTGGAAGGCCCGGAGCTTGGCGCGGGAGAGAAGCGAAAGCCGGATGTTGATCGCGGTGCCGTACTGGGCCCGGAATCCGCCGGTGGCGCGGGCGGAGGAGCCGTCGCCCTTCCCCTGGCCCCGGTCGACGAGGGTGACCTTCACGCCCCGCCTGGCGAGGTGCCATGCCACCGACGCGCCGACCACTCCGGCACCGATCACGACGACGTCAGGATGCTTCAACCGGGGTCTCCGGCAGGGAATTCCATCGCGCACCACGAAGGCACGAAGTACACGAGGAACACCGATCGACGCGGTCTCAGAGGGAGCCTCCATTGAGACCAGACTGCAATGTTACTTCTCCGGGCCCTTCGTGCCTTCGTGGCGCGCAGTTGCAGTTCACGCGGTGAAGATGTGTTCGGGGTGCTTGAACGTCTTGAATTCCAGCGCGTTCCCGCTCGGGTCGAGCAGGAACATCGTCCGCTGCTCGCCCGGCTGGCCCTCGTACCGGCCGCGGGGCTCGATGATGAAGCTGATCCCCGCCTTCCGGATCCGTCCCGCCACCTGCTCGAACTGCTCCCACCCGAGCACCGCGCCGAAGTGCGGCATCGGGACCCCCACGCCGTCCACCTTGCCCGCGGTGGTGGTCGGGACCGGCGTGCCGGTATTGTGGCAGGAGATCTGATGGCCGAAGAAATCGAAGTCGACCCACGCGTCGGTGGAGCGTCCTTCCTTGCAGCCGAGGACGTCGCCGTAGAAGCGGCGGGTGGCGTCGAGGTCGCCCACGAAGAAGGCGAAGTGGAACGGGGTCATCATTGTTGGGTGAGAAAATAGTCCAACAGTCCCAGGGCGACGATCACGGGGATGATGAAGAGTGCCCGGCGCCGCCGCCGACTGCGGTACTCGGCGTAGCCCACCACATTGATGTATTGGAGTTGCGCCATCGTCTCCCCGACCGCGCCAGCGTTGAGGAGCCGGCGGAACATCCACTTCTTCAGGAAATTGGTGAGCGGAAGCTTGATCGCGTTCTCCGGGGTGACCGCCCCCGCGAGTTCGAGGGCGTTCACCAGCCGTCGCTCGGTGGTGCGGACGACGAGCGCCGCGACGAATACCAGCCCGGCGACCGGGCGGAGCCAAACGGACATCGAAGGACCTTGTGAGGGAAGAGGTAGGCTACCGCCCGCGGGCCGCAGGCGCAATCAGTGCTCAGGGGGTAAAGTGCCGGATCTCCCGGAACTCCCGGGTGAGCTCCCCCCGCATGTCAGGATGGGCGATGGCGATGAGGGCTTCCCCCCGTTCACGGAGGGTGAGCCCGTGCAGATTCACGACCCCATACTCGGTCACGACGTAGTGCACATGCCCCCGAGTGGTGACCACCCCTGAGCCGGGGGCCAGGGCCGTCACGATGCGCGACACCTTGCCGCTCGACGCGGTCGAGGGGAGGGCGATGATCGGCTTCCCGCCGGCCGATCGCGCCGCCCCCCGCATGAAGTCCATCTGTCCCCCGATGCCGGAGTAGATGCGGTGCCCCAGCGAATCGGCACAGACCTGGCCGGTCAGGTCGATCGAGAGCGCCGAATTGATCGCGACGACCTTGGGATTCCGGTGGATGACCAGGGTGTCGTTGGTGCGGTCGCAGGGGAGGAACTCCACCTGGGGATTGTCGTCCACGAAGTCGAAGAGGCGGCGGGTGCCGGTCACGAAACTCGTGGTGATCCGCCCGGCGCTGGTCGCCTTGTGACGGTTGGTGATCGCGCCCGCCTCCCAGAGGTCGAGCATCCCGTCGGAGAACATCTCCGTGTGGATGCCGAGGTCACGCTTATGCGTGAGGCGGCGGAGGGCCGCATTGGGGATCCCGCCGATCCCCGCCTGCAGGGTGCTGCCGTCCTCGACCAGGCCTGCCACGAGGGCGCCGATCGCGCCTTCCACGGCATTCTCGGGTCCGACCGCGTGCTCGATGAGGGGGCGGTCGGTGACCGTGAATGCCTTGATCCGTTCGAACGGGACGAAGGCATTGCCGTGGGTGCGCGGCATCTGGACGTTGATCTCCGCCAGCAGCATCCCTGCGGTATCGGCCGCCGCACGGGCCGCTTCCACCGAGGTGCCCAGGGTGCAGAGCCCGTGGGCATCCGGAGGCGACAGCTGGAGCAGCGCCGCATCGAGCGGGACCCGCCCACCGGTGAAGAGCCCGGGGATGTCGGAGAGGAAGATCGGCATGAAATCGGCCCGTCCCTCCGCCACCGCGTGCCGGAGCTGGGCTGAGAGGAAGAGCGCGACGTGGCGGTACCGTCCGGCGTGCACCGGGTCGGCGGTGGGGACCGGGCCGTCCAGGTGCAGATGATAGAATCGCACCCCTTCGACATCGGTCCGTCGGGCGAGCGCTTCGAGGAGCGGGGTCGGGGTGGCCGAGGTCCCGTGGACGTAGACCCGGTGGCCGGAGCCGACGTGGCGGACCACGTCGTCGGAGGAGACCGCGCGGGACCGCCAGTCGGTGTGTGAGGTCATTCCCAGAATCTACCCTTCGATCGTGAAGGGACCTTGAATTCCGTTGTCAGCGCCAGACCTGCTCCCCCTGCCAGAGATGACGGTGCTGGTGGGCGACCAGGATCGAGAAGCAGCTGTAGAGGTTGTACTTCAACCTGGCGTTGAACGGCGAGGCGACCCGGATGTCGTTGAGCGGCAGCCCATCGGCCTTGGCCAGATGGGCAAGTTGTGCCTCCTGCCACTGTTCAAAGTCAGCGACGAGTTGGGGCACTGGCGCCGTGGACTGGGGGATGAACGGGGCGATGGTCTTCGTCTTCACCCGCACCGGCGGCGGCTGCGACTTCCAGAGGAGCCACCCCCAGAAGTCACGACGATACCGTCCGGCAAAGGGAGGCCTGGGCCGCGGCTCGCGGTCCAGCGCCTCCCTGAGGATCGAGTCATAGGCCGCTCCGGTCAGGTTCAGGTGCACGATGCACTCCGCCACCGACCACCGCTCCGGATCCCGGCGCACCGGCCACCGCTCGGCCGGCACCGCGCGGGTCAGGGCGTGGAACCGCGCAGTCGCGAAATGGAATTCGTCGGCGAGAGCCTGAAGCTGAGGGTGCATGATCGGGTGAGAAGGAGCTGACGAGCCTATGAGCTGATGAGAGGGCTGACGAGCTTACGAGGGGGCTGATGAGCTGATGAGCTTACGAGAGGATCGACCTGAGACGACCGCTCTCGTCAGCTCGTCAGCTCGTCAGCTCATCAGCTTCAGTTCCCGAACATCCGCCCCACCACCCCGCCGATCGCGCCGGCGACCAGGGTGCTCACCCCGGCCACGGCGACGGTCATCAACGGCACATCTCCCAAGCCCAGTGAGAGGACCGAGCCAAGCACGCCGCCGATGGCCCCCGCTGCGCCCCCTCCGGCCGCGGTCTGCCCCACCGTGCACCCCTGGGCGTGTCTGGCGTAGATGAGCCCGGCGATCGCGCCGATCGCGGTCCCACCCACCGGAGCGAGCATCGGACCCGCGAGGGTCGGCGC
>JANMWE010000214.1:0-8516 GCA_031393795.1 Gemmatimonadota bacterium | reverse complement strand
GACCCTGCACCTTTGGCTCGTACCTCTCTCGCTAGGCGCCAGGCGCTAGGCACTCCGCACTATGGCCATTCGCCCCGACCGCTTGACCCTCAAGGCCCAGGAGGCCTTCCGCGACGCCCTCGCCGACGCCAGGACGCGCGGCAATCCCGTCGCCAATGACGCCCACCTCCTCGCCGCCCTGCTCACGCAGGAGGAAGGGGTCGTGCGGCCCCTCCTGCAGAAAGCCGGGGTCGACGTCGGTGCGCTATCGCAGGAGATCGAGCGGGAGATCGGCCGCTTCCCGAAGCAGAAGGGAGATGGCGGCGAACCGACCTTCAGCCGTGAGCTCAATGCCGCCTTCGATCGCGCCGAGAAGGAGGCCGAGAAGCTTGGCGACGCGTACATCGCGACCGAACACCTCGTCATCGGGCTGGCCGAGACCGCAGGGACGGCGGCGAAGGGGCTGCTGAGCGCGGCCGGGGTGTCGCCCGATGACCTGCGGACGGCGATGGCGGCGGTGCGCGGATCGCATCGAGTCACCGATCAGTCGCCTGAAGAGAAGTATCAGGCACTCGAACGCTACACCAGGAACCTCACGGACATCGCCCGCCAGGGAAAGCTCGACCCGGTCATCGGCCGCGACGAGGAGATCCGTCGTGTCATCCAGGTCCTCTCGCGGCGGACCAAGAACAACCCGGTCCTCATCGGCGAACCGGGAGTGGGCAAGACCGCCATCGTCGAAGGGCTGGCCCAGCGGATCGTGAACGGCGATGTCCCCGAGTCGCTCCGTGGCCGTGAGCTCGTGTCGCTCGACATCGGCCAGATGCTTGCGGGTGCCAAGTACCGCGGCGAATTCGAGGATCGACTCAAGTCGGTCATCAAGGAGCTCACCGCCGCGCAGGGACGTTACGTCGTCTTCATTGACGAGATGCATACCATCGTCGGCGCCGGCAAGGCCGAGGGGGCCGTCGACGCCGGCAACATGCTGAAGCCGGCGCTCGCGCGCGGGGAGCTGCATGTCGTCGGGGCCACGACGCTCGACGAGTACCGGCTCCACGTCGAGAAAGACCCCGCTCTGGAGCGCCGGTTCCAGCCGGTGATGGTGGGCGAGCCGAGCGTCCAGGACACGATCGCGATCCTCCGCGGCCTGAAGGAGCGCTACGAGGTCCACCACGGCGTCCGCATCACCGACGACGCCCTCGTGGCGGCGGCGACGCTCTCCGACCGCTACATCGGCGACCGGTTCCTGCCGGACAAGGCCATCGACCTGGTGGACGAGGCGGCGAGCAAGCTCCGCATCGAGATCGACTCGCTCCCGCTGCCGATCGACGAGGTGGAGCGCCGCATCATCCAGCTCGAGATCGAGCGCCAGGCCCTCCTCAAGGAGACCGACCGTTCCGCCAAGGCGCGGCGCGGTGCGCTCGACAAGGAGATCGCCCAACTCAAGGAGAAGAGCGGGGCGATGAAAGCCCAGTGGCAGACCGAGAAGGACGCCATCCAGGGGATGCGCGGGCGTAAGGAGGAACTCGAGCAGCTCCGCCAGCAGGCGGATGTCGCCACCCGGGCCGGAGACCTCCAGAAAGCGGCGGAGCTGCAGTACGGCCGCATCCCCGAACTCGAGCGCCAGCTCCTGGCCGACGAGGGCAAGTTGGGGGAGGTCCAGAAGGGGGCCCGCTACCTCAAGGAAGAGGTGGGCGCCGAGGACATCGCCGAGATCGTGGCGAAGTGGACCGGGATCCCGGTGAGCAAGATGCTCGAGAGCGACCGCGCGCGGCTCACCAAGCTCGAGGCGGAGCTCACCCGCCGCGTCATCGGACAGGAGGCCGCCGTCTCGGCGGTGGCCAACGCGGTGCGCCGGAGTCGCGCCGGGCTGGGCGATCCGCACCGCCCCACAGGATCCTTCATCTTCCTCGGCCCCACCGGCGTCGGGAAGACGGAGACCGCCAAGGCCCTGGCCGAGTTCCTGTTCGACGACGAGCGGGCGATGGTGCGGCTCGACATGTCGGAGTACATGGAGAAACACGCCGTGGCGCGGATGATCGGAGCGCCGCCGGGGTATGTCGGCTATGAAGCAGGGGGCCAGCTCACCGAAGCGGTGCGGCGGCGTCCCTATTCGGTGCTCCTCTTCGACGAGATCGAAAAGGCGCATCCGGACGTGTTCAACGTCCTGCTCCAGATCCTCGACGACGGGCGGCTTACCGACAGCCAGGGGCGGGTGGTCGACTTCCGGAACACCGTCATCATCATGACGAGCAATATCGGGAGCCACTACATCCTCGAGGCGGGGAACGCACCGGAGGCCAAGGCGTGGGCCAAGCTCGAGGAGACCGTCCGGGAGGAGCTCCGCACGCACTTCCGTCCTGAGTTCCTCAACCGGGTCGACGAAGTGATCGTCTTCCGGCAGCTCGGCCGCCCCGAACTGGCCCGGATCGTCGAGCTGCAGCTCGTGGGGCTCGAGCGGATGCTGGCCGCCAAGGGGCTCACCCTCGAAGTGACCGACGCCGCGAAGGAGATGATCGGGGCCGAAGGGTACGATCCGGTCTACGGGGCGCGACCCATCAAGCGGGTCATTCAGCGCCGGCTGCAGAACCCGCTGGCGCTGCTGGTGCTCGAGGGCACGTACGCTCCGGGTGACACGGTGCAGATCGGCGTGACCGGCAAGGATCTTGCGTTCACCCGGCGCGCGGGGAAGGGGACGGCGCCGAGTGCGTAGGGGCGCGCCCACCGCGCACGACCTCGCCGGGATGGAGCACGCGCTCCGCCTGGCGCGCGCGGCCGCCGTGCGCGACGAAGTCCCGATCGGTTGTGTGGTGATGCACGGCTCCGAGGTGCTGGGCGAGGCGCACAACGAGACCGTGCAACGCCACGACCCGATGGCGCACGCCGAGGTGCTCGGTCTCCAGCGCGCGATCCAGGCGGGGCACGCCGACACGCTTCCGTTCGCGACACTCTACGTCACCCTCGAGCCGTGCGCGCAGTGCGCCGGTGCGATCGTGCTGGCGCGGGTGGGGCGGGTGGTCTTCGGCGCCTGGGATCATCGGGCCGGGATGGCGGGGTCGGTCTTCGACATCCTGCGGGAGCCTCGGCTCAATCATCGGCCGGAGGTGATCTCCGGGCTGTTGGAGGAGGAGTGCGGGGAGGTGTTGAAGGGGTTCTTTCGGGCGAAGCGGGGGTAGGGCGATCGGCGAATCCGCGCTCCAGTTTCTGCGGGGTGTCATCCTGAGGGGCCTTGAGGCCCCGAAGGATCTCCGGGCTGCATCGGCGAGATGCCGAGTAAGCCTCTTCTGCATCGGCGCTGGCCGCGTGGCACCGAGCGATCAGCGTGGATCGGTCGACGATCACGCATTGCCAGCCGGAGATCCTTCGGGGGCTTTCGCCCCCTCAGGATGACAGCGAGCGGTGATCGCGACGCGGCTTCGCCGGACCTTCCTGTCATTACCTTTCCCACATGGACCCCGCCACCCGCACCACCCTCCAGACCGCCCAGCAGGCCCTCCTTCACGCGCACAAGGCCCTGCTCGAAGAGGAACGCCGGCGCTACGAGGTCGTGCACGGCCGGGTGCCGAGCGCGATGGCGTTCCTGCAGCTGTTGTTGAACGATCCCTGGTTCGCCTGGATCCGGCCGATGTCGGGGCTCGCCGCCCAGATCGATGAGGCGCTCTTCGCCAAGGCGGGCGAGAACGCGCTGCCGGCCGGCCCGCTCCTCGAGGAAGCGCGTTTTCTCCTGACCCCGAAGGAGGACGGCGACGCCTTCCAGGTGCAGTACCACCGGCGCATCCAGGAGTCGGCCGACGTGGCCCGCGCCCACGGCGAGGCTATGCGGATCTGGCCGGCGACCCCCCGCGCGTGACCCTCGGACGACGCGGGCTCGCGCTTCTCGCCGTCGCGGCAGTCGCCGCGTCGCGGGTCGAAGCACAGGATCCTGCGGCGCCGTTCATCCGCGCTACTGTAGCCACCGGAACGCTTCCCGCGGCACACCACCCGCTCTTCCGGGAGCAAGGTGGCGTGCTCGACGCGCTCTACGCCGCGCACGCGGACCAGCCCTTCTGGGATGTCGGGGCCGGCTACACCGATTTCGCCCGGGCGGCGATCGCCACCCTCCGTGCCGCCGACGAACGGGGGCTCGATCCCGTCGACTACGATGTCCCGCGGCTCGATTCGCTCCTCGCCGCCCCGCCCGACGCGGACCCCGCGCTGCGGAGCGAACGCGACCTCCTCCTGACCCTCGCCATCGCGCGTTACCTGCACGACCTGCGCGATGGCAGGGTCCCCGAGACCCCGTTCGAGCACATCAAGCCCGAGACCCCCGTCCCGGTCGCGGCGGCGCTCCTGCAGCGGGCCGGGCAGGGCGAGCCGGTCGAGGTGCTCGCGCGCGAGGTGGAACCGCATCTGGCCCAGTACCGGAACCTCCTGCGGCAGCTCTCCCGGTACCGCCAACTCGCGACGACGCTCGTGATGCGGCCCCTCCCGCGCACGCTGGTCCGGCCGGGGCAGCGCTACGCGGGCACCGCTGAGCTCTGGCGCCGGCTGGTCGCGTTGGGCGACCTCCCGTCCGCGGTGTCGTTCACGCCGACCACCCGGTACGACTCCACGCTGGCCGAGGGGGTCCGTCGGTTCCAGGCGCGTCATGCCCTGACCGCCGACGGCATCCTCGGTCGCGGCACCAGGGAAGCGCTCTCCATCCCCCCGGCGCGCCGCGTGCACCAGATCACCCTCGCGCTCGAACGGCTCCGGTGGCTGCCCTCGCTCGAGGGGCAGCGACTGCTGGTCGTGAATGTGCCCGCTTTCGAACTCTTCGCCTTCGACACGATCGGCGGCACCGGTGCGCCGACGCTGCGGATGCCGGTGGTCACCGGTGGAGCGTTCGATCATCGCACGCCGGTAATGCTCCAACCCCTCCGGAACGTGGAGTTCCGGCCGTACTGGAATGTGCCGCGCGGGATCCTCACCAACGAGATCATCCCGGCCATTATCCGCGATCCTCGCTTCCTGGCGAAGGAGCGGATGGAGGTCCTTGGACCCAGGGATTCGGTGCTGGGCGAGAGCGTGACACCGGCGATGCTGGCCGCGCTCCAGCAGGGTCGTTTCCGCGTCCGCCAGCGTCCCGGCCCGTGGAATTCACTCGGCCTCACCAAGTTCAATTTCCCGAACCGTGCCGACGTCTATTTCCACGGGACGCCCGACACGACCGTCTTTCACAGGGCCCGGCGCGACCTGAGCCACGGCTGCATCCGGCTGCAGGATCCCCCGGCGCTGGCGGCTTGGGCGCTGCGCGATGTGCCGGGGTGGGACCTCTCCCGGATCGACTCGGCCCTCACCGGCGCCGACACGGTCCGGGTCCCCGTGCTCGTGAAGACTGCGGTGCTGATCTTCTACACCACCGCGGTCGCGACCCCCGAGGGGGGGATCCTCTTTTATGAGGATATCTACGACCACGACCAGCGGCTCCAGGCGTCCCTCGACGCCAGGAGTCGGGGGGGCTGAGCCGGGGGAGGGTGCGCTAACCCCAACCGGCCTACCGTCTTACCGATGTTGTGCCTATTTTCCCCGCCGCTGGACAGGTGCCCTCGTAAGACCTCGCCTGAAGGCGAGGCTGTGCAGCGGGATTTGATAGAAGGGGCCTAAATGCCTCCTGCAATTGAAGTCGGCAGTTCGTTGGACAGGTGTCCGAGTGGCTGAAGGAACCAGTCTCGAAAACTGGCATACCGGCAACGGTATCGAGGGTTCGAATCCCTCCCTGTCCGTGGTAGTCGAAAGGCGCGATAGGCGCTTGAGGCGCTCAAGGGCTTCTTGGGCGCCTCTGTCGTTGCCCGGGGGCCGCCTATCGCGCGATGTACGCCGAGGGGCGGCCGCCCCGGCAGCCCGTTTCCGTGGGGGCGTACACCTGTGAAGGGCGCGCGAGGCACGCGCCCTCGGCAGGCCCTCGTGCAGCTACCGCGCCTCACGCGCCTCTGTCGTTGCCTGTGGGCCGCCTATCGCGCGATGCCCGCCGAGGGGCGGCCGCCCCGGCCGCCCGTTTCCGTGGGGGCGTACACTTGTGAAGGGCGCGCGAGGCGCGCGCCCCTCGGCAGGCACTCACGCGCCTCACGCGCCTCTCGCGCCTCTGTTACTCTTAGGCCATGAGCTTCATCGACGAGAACCTGGTCCCCGGCGAACAGGTCGCCCACCGCGCCAAGCTGCACTGGATGGTATTCGCCCTGCCGGTGGGGTTCCTGGCCCTCGGCGTTCTCCTCCTTGGGCTCCTGGCCGGGCACCGCTGGATCGGGGGCGCGGCCATCGGACTCGGCGCGGTGCTCGCGATCCGGCCCTACCTCTTCTACCAGTTCTCCGAGTTCGGCGTCACCGACCGCCGGGTCCTGGCCAAGCTGGGGCTGGTGAGCCGCGAGTCACTGGACCAGATGCTGGACAAGATCGAGACGGTCCAGGTGGACCAGGACATCATGGGCCGCCTCCTCGGGTACGGCAGCATCACGGTGGTCGGCACCGGCGGGACCCGGGAGACCTTCCGGCGGATCGCCGATCCTTTCGCCTTTCGGAAGGCGATCCAGGAACGGATCGTCGCCCTCCACGGACCCGCGGGGCGCGCGCCCGCGGCCCCGGCCGCGGCGGCCCGGCTCGAGCGCAAGTGTCCCTGGTGCGCCGAGATGATCCTGGTCGATGCCAGGGTGTGCAAACATTGTGGGAGGTCGGTGCCAACGGCGTAAGGAGTGAGAAGTGAGGAGTGAGAAGGGTGTCCTGCTCAGTGCGGGGCCCACTTCTCACTTCTCACTTCTCTTCACGGCGTCCGCTGCTGCAGGTTCTTCCGCAGGTCGCCGAGGTTCAGCATCGGCATCCCTCCCTCGGTGGGGACGAGGATGACGAGGTTGTTCCCCTGGCGCATATCGCGCAGCACCTCGAGGTACTGCTTGGTGAGCGCTTCGGGGGTCAGGGTCGTATTGAGCAACCGCTGCTGTTCGGCCTGGAGCCGCGCGACTTCAACGCGGTGCCGCTCGGTCTCGATCTGCTGTTCCTGGGCGATCTTGTTGTTGATCGCCTGCACCACCTGGGCCGGGGGCTCCAGGTCGCGCAGGAAGAAGGCGCTCACCTCCGCGATCCGGAACGGGGGGCCGCCGTCCTTGGGGGTGGTCACAAGGGCCGAGTCGACCTCGTCCTCCATCGTCTGGGCGATGGCGTTCCGGGCGCTGATATCGGAGATGCCGTACTGCACCATCCCGTCGCGCACGCCGTTCCGGATGGCGTTCCGGACCACATTCTCGATCTGGCGCTGATCGCCGATCTCGAGGAAGAGCCGCGGCGCATCGGCGGCGCGGATCTGGTAGCGGATCGCCACTTCGATCTGCATCCCCATCTGTTCCTTCGACAGGGCCGAGATCTGCTCGATGTCCTCCCCGGCCGAGGGCCACTGCTCTTCGCGGGTGCTGTAGCGCTCGACCGAGGACCAGGGGGGCACGAAGCGCACGCCGGGGAGAAGGGGGGTGTTGTTCACCGTCCCGAAGGCGTGCTGGACCCCGACCGTGCCGGGATCGATGACCTTCACCATCGCGCTGAAGATGGCGAAGATCGCCACCGCGCTCAGGGCGTAGCCCACGAGGCGGAGGATCTTGGCCCCGGGACCCTGGCCCCCCGGGCGCGCGGCGGCGAGGGTGAAGAGGATGAAGGCGACGAAGAGGAAGAGGACGCCGGTGACGAGACCGCCCATGATGCCCTGCGGGTTGGAGGTGAGGGAAGATAGCTGAAGGGCTGACGAGCTCACGAGGGGGCTGACGAGCCTTTGAGCCAACGAGCCAACGAGAACGGAACCCCTTGTCAGCTCATCAGCTCGTGACCTCTCATCAGCCCATCAGCCCATCAGCCCATCAGCCCATCAGCCCATCAGCCCATCAGCTACCTCCCCCGGATCCCCCCTGTCGCCCCGAAGCGCAGCACCCGGTCCATCATCTCGGCATACCTGGCCCACTGGTCGGCCTCGTCGCGGAAGCGCTGGCGGCCGAGGGGGGTCAATTGATAGTGCCGGGCGCGCCGATTCTGCTCCGAGGGGCCGAATTCGGAGGTGAGATAGCCTCGGCGCTCCAGCCGGTGCAGGGCGGGGTAGAGGGTCCCCTCCTCGAGCTTGAGGGCACCATCGGTCACCATTCGCAGCCACACCCCCACGCCGGCGCCGTGCGTCGGCTCCCAGCGGAGGGCGCGGAGGATCAGCAGGTCGAGGGTGCCTGGCAGCAGTTCCACGGGGCCACTCTGGAGAGGCTCTTGGCTATTGGGTGTTGGTGATTCCGCTCGAGGAGGCGGTCACCAATCGGGATCCACCAAGAGCCAATAGCCAATACCCATAGATAGACTAGGGGAAAATCTACCCCTGCCGCCCACTCCCCGCTATCCTGTCCGGGACCGCCATCCCACGCCTCCTCGGAGATCCCGCCCGTGAGCGAAGCCAACACCCCCGTCTCGTTGGACCAGACCTACGGCAGTGACGTCTTCAGTCGCCGCGTGATGCAGCAGCGGCTGCCCAAGGAGGTCTACAAGAGCCTCCTCCGGACCAT
>JANMWE010000205.1:0-5628 GCA_031393795.1 Gemmatimonadota bacterium | reverse complement strand
CGTCCGGCTCGAACACCACGGGCAACCTGACCCTGAATTACTCGAAGTGCGCGGTGAGCACGGCGCTCAACAATCTGGCCGTCTCGGCCCCGGCGGCGTACCGGGGATTCATTCAGTACTGACGCTGGGGCGCAGGGGCGCAGGGGCGCAGGGGCGGATGGGCGCAGGGTGGACAGAAGGGGAAAAGGGGGCTCCGGGGATTCGGGGCCCTTTTCTCCATTTTGGGGGTGAAAAGGGATGTCTAATGAGGTCTCCAAAGCGGCCAGATCTCGGCACCCGAAGATAATCCGGCAATGGTGACTTGGGGCTGGAAAATCAGGGGTGAAGGGGGCAGCCGGGGGTGGTTCAGGAAGGGGTTTTTGACTCTGGACTCTCGACTCTCGACTCTCATAAGTGACACCCCTACAAGGCTTTGCCAATGGTGACCTCAAGCACTTTGGAGCTTGACAAAAAGTCCGGGGTTCGGTAGCGTAGCCTGTCCAAGGGTCTCCTCCATCCATTCCACGGTCAGGTCGGTATGGCTCTCTTCGGCTTCGGCGGGAAGAAGACGACGGTCGGTCTCGACATCGGCAGCGGGTTGATCAAGATGTGCCAGATCAGCCACGTCGGCGGCGAGCCCATTCTGACCAAGGTGGCGTTTGCCACCGTGTCGGACGATGCCATCGTCGAGGGCGAGGTCATCGACGCCGGCGTCGTGGCCGACGCGGTGCGCGAGCTGCTGGCCAGCAACGGCATCAAGATCAAGGACGCCGTGATCGCCATCGGCGGCCGCGACGTCATCATCAAGAAGATCTCGATGGACCGGATGAGCGAGGACGACGCGCGCGAGGTGATCCGCTGGGAAGCGGAACAGCACGTGCCGTTCGACATGGAGAATGTCGAGCTCGACTTCCAGATCCTCGACCCCGACGGCGAGGGGCTCCAGATGACGGTGCTCCTGGTCGCGGCCAAGCGGGAGCTCATCGAAGGGCGGATCGGGCTGCTCAACGAGGCGGGACTCGACGCCAAGATCATCGACGTCGACGCCTTCGCCCTGCACAACGCCTTCGAGCTGAACCACCCCGACGAGATGTCCGGGATCATCGGCCTGGTCAACATCGGGCACGAGACCACCAACATCAACATCCTCGAGGACGGCATCCCCGTCCTGACGCGGGATATGCCGCTCGGCACGCGCCGGCTGCGCGAGGACCTGCAGCGTGAGCGCGGCGTCTCGGTCGAAGAGGCCGAGGCGATGATCCGGGGCGGCGAACAGAACGAGCTGCTGGCGCCCTTTGTGCTGGCCCGGGGCGACGAGCTCGCCACCGGCATCGAACGCGCGGCGGCCTTCCTGCAGTCCTCGAGCCGCACGGGCGGGCAGATCAGCCGGCTCTACCTGGTGGGTGGCGGGGCCCGGGTGCCGGGGCTCGCCAAGGTCCTGTCAGACCGGCTGCGCGTGAAGGTGGAACTGGCGAACCCGCTCGGCCGCCTCGCGGTGGCCGAAGGCGTGTTCGATGACATGAACATCGACGAGGTCGCGCCGCTGCTGATGCTGCCGATCGGCCTCGCCCTTCGGACGGCCGCCTGATGCCGGGCCGGGAGGACGTTCCGCGATGATGATCTCGATCAATCTCCGGCCGGGGCAGAAGCGCAAGCCCACGGGGGCCGGCAAGCAGCTCACCGCCAAGTTCAAGGACTTCGCCGCGCGGGTGAAGGATCCGCTGCTGGCGGGCGTGGTGGCGGCCTGGATCCTCGTGGCCGGCTGGCTGGCGTACACCTGGGGTTCCACCGGGCGCCAGATGGGCAAGGCCACCGAGCAGCTCGAGCAGACCGCCACCGAGGCCAAGCGCTTCGAGACCCTGATGCAGCAGAAGCGGAAGGCCGAACGGATCCGCGACTCGCTGCAGACCCAGATCAGCGTGATCCGGGGCGTCGACCGGGGCCGATACGTGTGGCCCCACGTCCTCGACGAAGTGGCCAAGACCATGCCGGCCTACACCTGGCTCACCGACGTGTCGGTGGTCGGGGCGGTGGCCGCGGCCGAAGGGGACTCGGGGGCCGCGCCGAAGCTCAAGTTCCAGATCAACGGACGCACGGTGGACTACCAGGCCTTCACCCAGTTCCTCCGCCAGCTCGAGGCCTCACCCTGGATCGAGAACGTGCAGACGCTGAGGTCCGAGACCGTGGTCGAGAACCAGCGCCCGGTCACCTCGTTCCAGATCACGGCGCTCTTCGCCGAGGCCGACTCGGCCTATATCCGGACCGTCCCCCTCGCGCAGTCGGTGAGGTGATCCCATGAGCGAACAGCGCAAGATCTACATCGTCCTCCTCTTCCTCGCCGGCGTCGCGGGGTTCGTCGGGTACTCCGGACTGACGCTCGCCGGCTGGGCCGGACTCGGCGCCCGCTACGGGATCATCCGGGCGCGGCAGGATTCGATCGCGATGCTGCAGGCGCGGATCGACAGCGCCAAGGCGCAGCTGGCCTCGGGCAGCGTCGAGGACCTCCGCCGCCGGCTCGAAGGATACCGCGCCAGCCTCGACCTCCTGCGGCGGCTGGTGCCGGAGCAGAACGAGGTGCCGAACCTGCTCGATGCCATCACCACCCGCGCCAAGATCCGCGGCGTCGAGGTCGGCGTCTTCTCGCCCGGTGCGGTCACCCCGGGCCCAGCCCCCTTCACCACCCAGCGCTGGGACCTGGTGGTGTACGGGCACTATGACCAGGTCGGCGAGTTCCTGGCCGACATCGCCTCGCTGCCGCGCATCGTGGTCCCGGTCGACCTCACGGTGAAGGCCGCCCCCGCGGCCACGGCGCGGACCTACAGCGACACCACAGGCTCCTTGCTCCAGGCGGGGTTCTCGGTGCTCACGTACGTGAAGACCCCCCAGACGGAGGGTGCGAACGGTGGCCAGTAAGCGCATTGGCTGGGCCCTCGCGGCGCTCACCCTGCTGGGCGGGTGTGGCAGCGCCGCCCAGCGGCAGGCGACACAGGATTCCCTCGCGCAGGTCGAGCTCCAGTCCCGCCGCGATTCGCTCCAGAAGGTGAAGGCGGCGCGGGACGCGGTCGCGCGGATCACCTACGCCGCCTGCACCGACTCGGTGCGGAAGGCGCTGATGAAGACGCCCGCCGGCCGGACCAAGCTCCGGGTGCGGGTCCCCGAGGGCCAGCCGCGGCCGGAGAACCTTGCCGCCTGCGGCATGATGCCAGGAGCCGCGGCCGTCGGGAGCGCGGCCGGCCCGGCCGCGACGGCGGCCAAGCCCGCCGCGACGGCGGCCAAGCCTGCCACGCCGCCGGTCGCGAAACCGACCGGCACCGCCGCGTCGCCCACGGTCCAGCAGCAGCGGGTGGCGCGCGCCGATTCGGCGCGCACGGGGCGCGACCGGGCCAGGGTCGATTCGCTGGCGCGGGTGGCCGAGCGGAAACGCACCGACTCGCTCACCCGGGTGGCCTCCGACTCCGTCCGCGCCGATTCGTCGGCGCGCGCCCGCGAGACCGAAGTGCTGCGCGAGAGCTTCAGCTACTCCGGATCGAGCCGAGACCCGTTCACATCCGTGGTCTCGCAGGGCAACGCCGGCCCCGACATCAGCGACATGATCCTCGTGGCGGTCCTCGCGGACTCGCGCTCGGCCCGCAACAGTGTCGCGGTGCTGCGCGAGAAGCAGGGGACCCGCCGTTGGCGGGTGAAGGTGGGCGACCATGTCGGCACCGCCACGGTCAGCCTCATCACCCAGCGCGATGTGACCTTCAGCGTGCAGGATTTCGGATTCGAGCGGCAGGAGACCCTGTCGCTCCGCAATAAACCGGAGGTAACCCCATGAACCGTCTGCGCACCGTCCTTGCGGCCTTTGCGGCGCTGGTCGCCATCGCGTCGCCCGCTTCGGCCATTGGCCCGGGCGATGGCGAGGTCCTCAGCGTCGCCATCAGTTCCGCGCCCGGCGCGGCGGAAGTGATGATCGGCATCCACGGCGCGGTCGAGGTGAGGGACTTCCTCCTCAGCTCGCCGAACCGCCTCGTGCTCGATCTCGCCGGCGCCAAGCTCACCGGTTCCATCGCCCTGTACGACGGGGTGGAGCGCGCCGGCATCCTGAACATCCGCTACGCGCAGTTCAGCCCCAACGTGGTGCGCGTGGTGATCGACCTGACCGAGCGGAAGGAATACACCGTCGAGAACTCCGAGGCGGGCGTGCGGGTCCGGTTCGGGGCCGAGCGGACCTTCCTCGCGTGGTCGTCGCTGGCCCCGGCCGACATGGACGCGCCGACGGCGACGGTCACGCCGGCCCGGAGCGGCAACGCGCCGCACCGGACCCCGGAAGTGGTGCTGACTGGTGACCAGATCCAGGTGCCGTCCAACGCGCGCCGGATCACCGTGACCTGGGACAACGCCTCCATCGCCGACGTCGCCGCCGGGTTCGCCGCGTACAGCGGCAAGTCGATCATCCTGGGCTCCGGTATCGCGGCCAACACCTCGGTCACAGCCGAGCTCAAGGACGTGCCGTGGCCCGACGCCTTCCGGGCCGTGCTTGCGGCCCAGGGGCTCTCGGCCACCGAGATGCCGGGGGGCGTGATCCGCATCGACTCGCCCCGCGCCTTGGCCTCGCTCGACTCGCTCGAGCCGCTCGAGACCAGGCTGGTGCGGGTGAATTACGCCAGCGTCGTGTCACTGTCGAAGAACCTGGCCGGACTGGTGACCCGCAGCCGCGGCGCGATCGTGGCGGACTCCTCCACCCACGGCCTGATCATCACCGACACCCGGAGCCGGATCGACGCCATCGTCGATTTCGTCCACGGGCTCGACGCCCCGACGCCGCTGGTCTCGATCCAGGCCAAGATCATCCTGGTCGACCGGACCGACATCCAGGCGCTCGGCATCCAGTATGACATCGGCGCTCCGGCCGCCGGCCAGGGGAGCTTCTTCAACTCGGTCGTCAGCCGGGGAGGCCCCGCCAACACCTATCTGGTCGATCTGGGCGGCACGTCCATGGCCGCGATCGGCAACGCAAAGGGGCAGATGCCCGACGCCGCGCTGGCGGTCATCGCCACCACGACCTTCGGGAACTACGCCCTCTCGGCGTTCCTCCAGGCGGTGCAGACCGTCAACCTCGCCGACGTGCAGGCGGAGCCGGTCATCACCACGCTCGACAACACGCCGGCCGACCTGCTGGTGGGTGAAGAGACGCCGGTGCGCGTCATCGACGCCGGGGCCGCGGGCGCCGGTGGCGCCGTCGCCCAGGTCTCCCTGAAGGAGACCGGCATCCGTCTGACGGTCACGCCGCACGTGACCAACAACCGGAACGTCCTGCTCGACCTCCGCACCGAACGGTCGGCGATCCAGGTGGTCGCCGAAGCGGATCTCGGGTATAACTTCTCGAAGCAGACCGCTGTCAACAAACTGCTGGTGGATGACGGCGAGACCGCCGTGATCGGCGGCCTGACCCTGACCCAGGTGGACCGCACCCGGACGGGGATCCCGTTCCTGATGAACCTCCCCGGCATCGGGGCGCTGTTCGGATTCAACCGGATCAACGAACGCCGGCGCGACCTGATCATCCTGGTCACGCCGCGGATCATCGATTCGCCCGCGGCGGCAACGGCCGCCGGCCAGTGACGCTGCCGGTCTCCGCGGATCACCCGAGCCCGACCGACGCGTCGG
>JANMWE010000182.1:0-3459 GCA_031393795.1 Gemmatimonadota bacterium | reverse complement strand
GACTATGCAGACACCGAAGTCCATCTTCCGGCAGTACGACATCCGCGGCCTCGTCGACCGCGAGCTGACGCCCCCGTTCGCGCGGGCGCTCGGACAGGCGATCGGCACGCTCGCGTGGCAGAAGCTCGGCCGCCAGCCGGTGCTTGCCGTGGGGCGCGACAACCGCCCGTCGGGGAGTGCGCTCGCTGCGGCCCTGCGGGCTGGTCTCGCCTCGACCGGGGCGATCACCGTCGATGTCGGGATGGTGCCGACGCCGGCGCTCTACTTCGCGGCGGCAGAGGCGGGGATCGACGGAGGCGTGCAGGTGACGGGGTCGCACAACCCTCCCGAATTCAACGGATTCAAGACCACCATCGCGGGTGAGGCGATCCACGGCGAGGAGATCCTCGACCTGCGCGAGACGATCACCCTCGAGAGCTGGCGCACCGGCCCCGGCTCCGAGCGGACCGATGGCGGCATCCTGCGGCGCTACGTCGATGGCATCCTGGCACGCCATCACCTCACCCGGCGGGTCAAAGTCGTGGTGGACGCCGGGAACGGGGTCGGGAGCCTCGTGGCGGTCGAGCTGCTCGAGGCCCTCGGCTGCGAGGTGACGCCCCTCTTCTGCGAATCCGACGGGACTTTTCCCAATCACCATCCCGATCCCACCGTCGAGGAGAATCTGGTAGACCTCCAGGCCGCCGTCCGCCGCACCGGCGCCGAGCTCGGGATCGCCTTCGACGGCGACGCCGACCGGATCGGGGCGGTGGATGAGGATGGCCGGATCCTCTGGGGCGACCAGCTCCTCATCCTCTTCGGTCGTGACGCCGTGCGGCGGTTCGGCCCCGGTGTTCCGGTGATCTTCGACGTCAAGTGCTCCGAGCTCCTCCCGCAGGCGCTCCTCAAGGCCGGCGCCCGGCCGGAGATGTGGAAGACCGGGCACTCGCTCATCAAGGCGCGAATGAAGGAGCTGCAGAGCCCGCTGGCCGGCGAGATGAGCGGGCACATGTTCTTCGGCGGCGACTGGTTCGGCTTCGACGACGCGCCTTTCGCCGCGGCGCGCCTCCTCGAGATCGTCGCGGCCGGAACGGTGCGAGGCATCGCGCCGCTCCTGGCCGACCTCCCCACGACTTTCACGACCCCCGAGATCCGGGTCGAGTGCGAGGAAGAGGAGAAGTTCGCGATCGTCGCGCGCGCCGCGAAGCACTTCAGCGCGAAGTATCCCGTCAACACCATTGACGGGGTCCGGATGACCTTCCCCAAAGGGTGGGGGCTGATCCGCGCGTCGAACACCCAGGCGATCCTGGTCCTCCGGTTCGAGGCGACCGACGCCCTCGCGCGCGACAGCTACCGTCGCGAGGTCACCGATTGGCTCGCGACCCAGGGCGTCCGGGGCTGACGGCGATGCGCGCGGCGGGCAAGGGTCGCGTCGTGGTCGGGGTGCTCGCCACCGGCGTGGTGCTGCTCTTCGCCGGGCGTTGGGTGGCGGCCCTCCTCGCCGATCGGTGGTGGGCGGAGGCGGTGGCCCCCGCCGCAGTACCGTTCCTGACGCGGTGGCACCTCCTCGCGCTGGTGCTCGAACTCGGTGAACTCGTCGTGGCCGGCGCCTGGTGCGTCGGCCATTTCCTCTGGGTGGTGCGGAGCATCGGCGCGGTGCAGGTCCCCCGCCGCCTCGGCGACCTCGAGATCCGCGAACTCCTCCCGCTCGGGAGCCTCCGTACCGGCGCGGTCATCGCCGGCGTCCTCCTCGGCATCGTGCTCGGAGCGGGGGCGGGCGGGAACGCGCCGCTCGTGGCGCAAGCGTGGCAGGGGGTCCGGTTCGGCGTCGTCGATCCAGTGCTCGGCAATGATCTGGGCATCTACCTGGTGCAGCTTCCGTTCTGGGAAGCGACGCTCACCTTTGCGAGTCATCTCGTCTGGGCCGCGCTCGCCGGTGCGGGGCTCTGCCACTTCGTGGTGGGCGGGATGCGGATCACGCGAAGCGGCGCGGCGATGACCGAGTCGGCGCGCCTTCAACTGGGGCTGCTGCTCGCAGGCGTACTTGCCCTCAGCGCGATGAGCGAGGCCCTGGCCCCTCTCCGCGCGGTCGCGGGACTCGAGGGGCCCGCCTTGGCCGCCCTCGTGCCGGGGGCCCGCTGGAGCATCGCCATCGCGTGGGGGATTGCCGCCCTCCTCGTGGCGTTCTGGGCCTTCCGCCCCTGGCCCCCCTTCATCCTCGTCGGACTCGGGCTCTGGCTCGGCACCGGGCTGCTCTCCCACCTCGTGGCCCCGACCGTCGTCCCGCGGGACAGCGCGAGCGATGCCCGCGACCGACCGATCGCGGCCCACGCCACCGGTCTCGATGCGCTCGTCGAAGAGACCGCGCCGCCGGTGTCCGATCCCGGACGCCCACCCGGGCCGGGGCTCTGGAGTCCTGAGGCATTGGTGCTCCTGCTGCAGGCCAACGGCGGGCATCTGCTCGCCGCCGCTCCCGCGATGCTCGACCATGCCGGGACGTCGGTGCCGGTCTGGCTGACCGTGCGCGCTCTCCCCGACGGGCCCGAAGTGGTCGCCATCGCCGACGATCGACTCGCGCCCGGAGGAGCGACGGTCTCCTTCCGCGATGCCGACCCCGCCGACTACCCCGGACTCGTCTCGTGGCGACGACTCCCTCCCGCGGCGGTCCGCCCCGGCATGAGTGACACCGTCGCCCCCCTCGCCGCGGGCGGCATCCCCCTCGGTGGCGCCGGACGGCGACTCCTCCTCGCTTGGGGGACGCAGACCGTCGGCACGCTCGGAGGCGCCCCGCCCGATGCAGCGCTCTGGTGGCGCATGGCGCCGCGCGAGCGGGCCGCGCGGCTCTTTCCGCCCGCCTGGTGGGACGAGGCCCGGCCCCTCATGGTCGATGGTCGCGTCGCATGGGTGGTGGATGGATGGCTCACCGCTGCGGGCGCCGCGCTCGCCCCCGCGATCCCGTGGGAAGGGGAGGAGCGGCGCTACGCCCGACCCGCCTTCCAGGCGTTGATCGACGCGACGACCGGGAATTGCCGGTTCTTTCTCCGCGCCGATGCCGACGCGCTTGCGCGTGCCTGGGCGGAGCAGGGAAGCGGGATGATCCTCCCCGCCGATTCCGCGCCGGCGGCACTGAGACGTGCTCCCTATCCTGAGCGTTGGCTGGCGATCCAGGGGTGGGCCCTGCAACACGGTCCATTCGGTATGGCGTCCGCACCGACCGGCACGAGCGCCGATTCTGCGGTGCTCAAGCCCGGGTTGGTCTGGATCGCGTCGGGCCCCGTGCCTGAGCTCCCGGTCGGCCAGGAGCTACCGGCGGGAGGGGCCCGCTCCTCCGGTCAGCTCAAGGGGCTGCTGCGAGGCCCCCCGGACGGAGGCCCGGTGCTCACGCGCTGGGCAGATCGAAGCGCCCCCCGGACCCCCGAAGCGCTGGAGATCTCCTGGCAGCGCTTCGCTTCGTACGAGCGGCTGCAGGATTCGGTCGGGGCC
>JANMWE010000154.1:0-5218 GCA_031393795.1 Gemmatimonadota bacterium | reverse complement strand
ACCGCGGCGATGGCGAGCTTGAAGACCGTGTTCGACGCGATCCCGACGGCGATACCGAGCGCGGCGAGGGCGGTGATATCCGCGCCGTCGGCCAGACGGCTCATCGAGACGGTGAGGGCGTCGACGTCGGTGAGGCCGAGGAATACCGCCGAGCCGATGAGGCCGCGGGTGCCCCAGTGCGCCCGGGTGTAGTCGAGCGCGAACATCGAGAGCTGGAAGCCGACCGCCATGATGAGCGCGGCGCGGAGCCGGAGGGGGCTCTTGTCCTCCGCGCCTTCTGCGGCCCCCTTGGGTGCGTATCGCAGGCCGAGGGTGAGGAGGAGCGCACCCACCAGGAAGGTGGGGAGGAGATAGGGGATCAACGCGACGCCCACCTTGAGCGAGAGCGCCATCGCCACGACGAAGACCCGGACCGGTAGCACGGTGCACGCCCCGATGACCCCGAGCGCCAGCCCCACCCCCTGCTTCGGATGCACTCGGCTCAGCCGCGAGAACTGGAGCGTGACCGCAGTGCTCGAGATGAACCCGCCGACGATCCCCGTCACGCCGTACCCCCGCGTCGGCCCCACCACCTGGTGGGCGATGTACCCCACGAAGGAGAGCCCCGAGAGCAGCAGCACGATCATCCAGAGGACGCGGGGCCGGAAGCCCAGGAGCGCCTCGTACGGGCCGGTGGGGAGGAGCGGCAGCACCACGAGCGCGAGGACCAGGAACTGGAGCCCCGCGCGCATCTCGACCTGGTCGATCCGGTGGACCCAGTCGTGGAGCCGGGTCTTTTCGCCGAGGGCGAGGACCACGATGGCCACACCGGCGCCGGCCAGGGCGAGGTAGCCGAGGCCGGCGAGGAGGGTGAGGCCGAGCACCACGAGGGCCGCCATCTCGGTGGTGCCATCGATGAGCTTGGGGTGGACCCGGAGCTTCATCACGTAGGCCGCGATGATGAGCGCGGCGGCGCCAGCGAAGAGGACCGTGGCCGGCGCGATCTGGCCGATGGTGAGGAGGATCCCGGCGGCGCCACCGATGAGGCCGAGGAGGAAGAAGGTACGAAGCCCGGCGAAGCGCCCCTCGGAGTCGGAGGCGGGGGAGGACCATTCCCGTTCGATCCCGACCGCGGCGCCGACGAGCCCGGCGATGGCGAGGCGCTGGGCGATGACGAGGAGGGTGGGGGCGGGGATCGGGTCGAGCATGGGTGGAACATAAGGTGAAACCTGACGGCCGTCCCCCCGTATGCTAAATACGTAGCAGTATGCTAAAATACTAGCAGATGGCCTAAGTCCTGTCGTTCCAACGCTGAAACGCTCGCAGGTTCGGGAAACCGAAGCAACCATCCCGGCGTCCGGGCTGTCCGACCGGTATCTCTCCACCAGTGCACGGGGTTCCATGAGACCGACCGCCGCCTTCGCCGCTACGATCCGCCTGCTCGCGTGGGCCCTCGGCGCGGCCCTCCTCCCGTCGGCCGCGGCCGCGCAGGGGGTGGTGGCCAACACCCAGCTCCCGCCGGCGCCGCTGCTGACGGTGCCGGCCGCCATCCCGACCTCGATCACTGCCACGCTCACCACCAGCGCCCCGACCATCGACGGGCGGGACGACGACCCGATCTGGCAGGCGGCGCCGCGGGTCGACGGCTTCCGGGAGTCCCGCCCCACCGAGGACGCCGAC
Source organism: Gemmatimonadota bacterium (assembly GCA_031393795.1). GTDB lineage: Bacteria > Gemmatimonadota > Gemmatimonadetes > Gemmatimonadales > GWC2-71-9 > CAMLHU01. The sequence continues at coordinate 3,559 of JANMWE010000154.1, read as the reverse complement.
CCGAAGCAGCGGACCGAGTTCCGGGTCGCCTATGACCCGAAGTACCTGTACCTCTTCGTCCGCGCCTTCGACACCGCCCCCGACAGCATCATCAAGCTCCTCTCCCGCCGCGACGACCAGACCGCGAGCGATGGGATCACCGTGATGATCGACTCCTATCACGACCGCCGCACCGGCTATGAGTTCGCGGTGAACCCGGTCGGCGTGAAGGCGGACTACGCCATCTCCGGCGACGGGAACGAGGACGGCGCCTGGAACGCCATCTGGGACGTCGCGACCCACGTCGACTCCCTCGGCTGGACGGCGGAGTACCGGATCCCGTTCTCGCAGCTCCGCTTCGCGCGGGGCGCGGACGTCACCTTCGGCCTGATGGTCTGGCGCACCATCCAGCGCCACACCGGGAACGTGACCTGGCCCCTCTACCGCGGCTCGGTGAGCGGCTTCTCCTCCCAGTTCGGCGAGCTCACCGGCCTCACGGGGATCGCCCAGCCCGAACGGCTGGAGATCGCCCCTTACGTCCTGACCCAGAACCAGCCCGACCGTGCCTCCGGCGGCATCGACCGCCAGCAGGTGAACCAGGTGGGCGGCGACCTCAAGTATGCCATCGCGCCCAACATCACGCTCAACGCCACGGTGAACCCCGACTTCGGCCAGATCGATGCCGACCCCTCGGTGCTGAACCTCGGCGCCTTCGAGACCTTCTTCAGCGAGCGGCGTCCCTTCTTCGTCGAAGGGTCGAACGTCTTCGATTTCCGGATCAACTGCTTCATCGTGGTGGACTGCCAGACCGGCGAGGCGCTCTTCTACTCCCGCCGGATCGGGCGGGCGCCGCAGCTCGACCAGTTCGCCGACGCGAGTTCGCCCACCAGCGCCCGCATCCTCGGCGCCGGCAAGGTCACCGGACGGTCCAGCAGCGGGACCTCGTTCGGCCTGATGGACGCGGTGACGGAGCGGGTGCACAACCGCGCGGACACGACCCTTGAGCCGACCACCAACTACAGCGTCCTCCGCGTCAACCGGGATTACGACCGCGGCAACGGGAGCATCGGGATGATGTTCACCGCGGTGAACCGCTCCCTCGATCCGGTGAGCGAGCTCTACCTGCATTCGGCGGCGTACAGCGGCGGCTTCGACGCCCGCCGACGGCTCGGGCGCTACGAATTCAGCGGCTCACTGATGGGGAGCTACGTGAGCGGCAGCACCCAGGCGATCGCGCGGACGCAGACCCAGCCGGCGCACTACTTCCAGCGTCCCGACGATGGGATCGGGTTCGACCCGACCCGCACCTCCCTCGGTGGGAACTCGGTGGAGCTCCGCATCGCGAAGGTGGGAGGGAATCACCTCCACTTCGAGACCGGCTACGCCCAGCGGTCCAGCGGGTTCGAGACCAACGATGTCGGCTTCCTCTACCGCGCCGACCAGCGGACCTGGACCAATTGGGCGGCGATGTCCTGGCGCAAGCCGAACCGGGTCTTCCTGAATCTCAACTGGAACCTGAACTACTGGATGTACTGGACGTTGAACGGGCTCACTGAAGAACGGGCCATCAACTCCAACGTCCACACCCAGTTCAAGAACCGGTGGCGGTTCCACCTCGGCGGCACCAAGGGGCTGGGCCAGACCGAGTGCGCCCGCGACTGCACCCGGGGCGGGCCGGCGCTCAAGACCGAGCCCTTCTTCGCCCCCTGGGGCGGCGTCCAGAGCGACCAGCGGAATCGGGTCACCGAAGGGCTCTGGTTCAACTACACCCGGTCGGATGGCGGGCGGAGCCACTACTTCAACACGTCGCCCTGGGTCAACGTCAAGCTCTCGAGCCGTTTCACCACCGAGATCTCGACCAGCTACAGCACCAACGACAATGATTCGCAGTGGTTCGGGAACTTCAGCGACACGGCGGGGATGCATTACACCTTCGCCGACCTGCAGCAGAAGACGCTGGGGCTCACCTGGCGGCTCGACTACACCTTTACGCCGAGCGCGTCGCTGCAAGTCTACGCCAGCCCCTTCGTGTCGAAGGGGACCTACTCCCGGGTGCGCGAGGCGGTGGCGCCGCAGGCCGACGACTACAACGACCGCTTCGCGGCGTATGGCGACACCGCCGTGGCCAACAACCCCGGCGGGTTCAACTTCAAGGCGTTCAACTCCAACGTGGTCTATCGCTGGGAGTACCGCCCAGGCTCCACGCTGTTCCTGGTCTGGAGCCAGGGGCGGGGACAGTTCGACCCGACAGCGGGGAACAACAGCTTCAGCGGCGACATCCGGAACCTGTTCCGCACGCGGGCGACCGATCGGTTCCTGGTGAAGGTGTCGTATTGGTTCAATCGATGATGAAATAGGGCGGGGCGTCTCGCCCCGCCGCTCTTTCAGAAGCAAAGATGCGGGCCCGCGATTTATCGCGGGCCCGATCGTTGAACAGGGTTCCAGCCTTGGCCCGCGGTAAACCGCGGGCCCCTCGTCGGTCCTACCCACACGGCAACCCCCGCGGTGAACCGCGGGCCCCTCGTCGATCCTACCCGCACGGCAACGGCCCGCGGTGAACCGCGGGCCCGCAGGACGGTTGGGGAAGAATAGGGCGGCCCGTTCAAGGCCGCCATTCCCAACGACGACATTCGGGCAGTGGCGGGCCTGAAAGGCCCGCCCTATAAGGCCGCTTTGAAATCACCGCCGCTCCGCGGGATCAGTCCGTCGCGCCGGACGAATGCGTCCCATCGCAATACGGCTTGTTCCCTGACTTCCCGCAGCGGCAGAGCGCCACTCGGTCCGCGTTTTCCTGGTGAAGCACTTCCTATCCCCCCAGCAAATGATGTGGGGCGGGGAAAGCACGCGGCCTGGTATGACCTTGACGGCATATGCCATAGGAGGCATATTAATGTGGGATGTCGAGTACACCGACGAGTTCAGTGTATGGTGGGATGCGCTGAGTGCCGAGGAGCAGTGGTCTGTCGGTCGAGTGGAGGCAATGCTCGAGTCGGAAGGTCCGAACTTGCCCTTTCCGTACAGCTCACGCGTTCGCGGTGCTCGCCACGGAGCGATCCGGGAGCTTCGCATCCAGCACGCGGGGCGTCCGCTCCGGGTTCTGTACGCATTTGATCCGCGACGTACCGGGATTCTGCTGTTGGGCGGTGACAAGACCGGGGATGGCCGGTGGTACAAGGTCAACGTGCCCAGGGCCGACCGGCTTTACGCTGAGCCCCTCGAAGCACTTCGAAAGGAGGGGTATCTCGATGGCTAAGAAGTTCAGGGATCTGATCGCCCACTGGCCCCCGGAGCGGCTCGCCAAGATGCGTGCTGAGGCGGCCGCACTCCTCGCCGAGATGCCGCTGCAGGAGCTGCGGCACGCGCGGGAACAGTCCCAGGAGGCGCTGGCCAAGGCGCTGGGTGGCAGCCAGGCTTCGGTGTCCAAGATGGAGCGCCGAGCGGATATGTACGTCAGCACGCTGCGGAACTACATCGAGGCGATGGGCGGAGAGCTGGAGATCATCGCGAGCTTCCCGGAGGGGAAGGTGCGGATCAATCAGTTCAAGGAGATCGGGGGGCTATAGGGCGGGCCCTCCGGGCC
>JANMWE010000077.1:0-2615 GCA_031393795.1 Gemmatimonadota bacterium | reverse complement strand
CGGGTGGCCGCCACCGCCGCGCTGGCGGCGCAGGAGTACCGGATCGGGGTGCGCGACGGGAAGATCATCGCCGTGGCCGAGGTCGAGGAGGCCAAGCTCTTCCTGACCGAGGCGCGGCGCGCGGCCTTGCTGCTGCCGGCCCCCGGCGGGCGCGAGGTGGTCACCGCGATCAACGGGCTGATCGGGCTGGTGGGGAAGGTCGCCTCGCCCGATTCGATCGACGCACGCGTGCGGTCGCTCACAGCCTCGATCGCCAGCACCTGGCAGGTCTCCCTCGAAGAGATCCCGTCCGTGCCGCCCTCGCTCGCCCATGGTCGGGAGCTGTATGCCCAGCAGTGCGCCGCCTGCCACGGGAACCTCGGGCGCGGGGACGGGGTGGCGGCGCGCGCGCTGACCCCGCCCCCCGCCGACCTCTCGGCTCCCGCGCGGCTCGCGGGGACCTCGCCGCTCGATTTCTACCGCCGCATCAGTATCGGTGTCACCGGGACCGCGATGCCCTCCTTCGAGGGGCGGTTCACCTCCGCCGATCGCTGGGCGCTCGCGGTCTATGCGACGTCGCTCCGCCTCCCCCCGGCCTCGGGTGTCGTGCCGGCCGAGCTCCGATCGTTCGAGGCGACCGCCCGTCTCAGCGATTCCGCCATCGCCGCCGCCGTCGCGCCCGAGCGCCCGAGGGATGCGCCTGAAGTGGAGGCCCAGGTCGCTGCGGTCCGCCAGGCGGGGACCCTCGAAGGTTCCGAGCGCGACTTCGCCCCCCTCTTCGCCGATGTCCGGGCCAAGCTCGGCGCGGCGGTGGACCAGGCGGAATCGGGGCGGGTGGAAGAGGCGAGCGCCACCGCGTTCGACGCCTACATGGCGTTCGAAGGGGTGGAGTCGACCCTCCGCTTGAAGGATGGGGGGCTGGCGGGGCGGCTCGAAGGACAGTTCGCCTCGTTCCGAACCCGCGCCGCGGGGGGCGCGACGCAGGCCGAGCTTCGCGAGCTGCATGGGTCGATCCTGGCCCAGCTCGAGCTGGCCGAACGGCTGGTGGCGGAGCGCCCCTCCCCGAGCGCCCAGTTCCTCGAGTCGCTCGGGCTGATGCTCCGCGAGGGGTTGGAGGCGATCCTCATCGTCGGCGCGGTGCTGGCGTTCCTGACCCGCACCGGGGCCACCAAGCGGAAGCGCGACGTGCACGTGGGAGTGGGTGCTGCGGTGCTCGCGAGCCTCCTCACGGCGGTGGCGCTCGAGACCGTCTTTCAGCTCTCGGGGTCCCAGCGGGAGGCGCTCGAGGGGGGCACGATGATCGTGGCCGCCGGCGTCCTCTTCTATGTGAGTTACTGGCTCCTCTCGAAGATCGAAGTGGCGCGCTGGAACAAGTTCGTGAAGGAGCAGGTGGAAGAGGCGTTGAGCGGGGGTTCGGCGTTGGCGCTCGCCTCGGTCGCCTTCCTGGCGGTGTACCGCGAGGGGTTCGAAACGGTGCTCTTCTACAAGGCGCTCTTCCTGGCGGGCGGGGTCGATGCGGTGGCGCCGGTGACGGCGGGGATCGTGGTGGGCGGGGTGATCCTGGCGTTCGTTTACGTCGGGATCGAGCGATTCGGGGTGCGGCTGCCGCTCAAGCCGTTCTTTGCGATCACCAGCGGGTTCCTCTACTACATGGCGTTCGTCTTCGCCGGGAAGGGGATCGCGGAGTTGCAGGGGGGCGGGTACGTGAGTGTGACGCCCTTCCGTCCCGAGATCCGGTTCCCGACCTTCGGCATTTACTCCACCTGGGAAACGCTGGGGCTCCAGGCCCTTCTCGTGACGGCGCTGGCGGGGGCGATGGTATGGACCTTCCTGATCGAACCGCGCCGGCTCAGGGTCACGGCGGTGATGGTGCCGGAGGAAGGGGGCAAGGCGGCACGACGGCAGGCGAATGCCGAGGCGAAAGCGGCCACGGGCCAGCGGGCCAAGAACCTGTTGGACCAGGACGTGCTGCGCTCGCTGGAGCGGATGGAGGCGGACAACGCCGAGCTCCGGGCGGAGCTGCAGCGATTGAAGGATCTGTTGACCCAGCGAGAGATCGACCGGATCACGAAGTAGCGCTGAGGCGCATGGGCGCTGCGGCGGTGGGAAGCAGGAGGGGGCCGTCCCGAGCAGAGCGAGGGACCTACCATCTACGACCTGGGTGATCGCGACCCGATCGGTCGTGAGAGCAGGTTCCTCGCGTTGCTCGGGACCGTTCTTTCCCTTGCGATGTTCGATCGCCTGAAAATGAAAAAGTCCGCCGTGGCGGACTTTTTCGTTAGAGGTGGCTGGTGGCCCCCTGAGCTTTGACGGAGACGGACAGATGTGCCCGCTCCAACCCTTCTTCCACCAACCACTTTCTCGTAGGGCAACATCGCCCTTCGCCCTTACCTAAGGCAATAGCGGTGCCACGTTCCAGCGAACCTTCACTTTCAGCTAAGTCATTTGATGCCAGTACGTTACGATACTTCTCGGAAGTGCCATCGCTCGTATTGGGGTGTCAGAAATTTGACAGTTGTCGTCAATTTTTAGTCAAGTCGTTATGGGCCAACGAGTTAGCCAACTGTCAATAAATCGAACAGTTGGATTTCTTTACACCCCCAAAGGCGAACGCCCCGTGATGGCCGGGGCTTTCG
>JANMWE010000319.1:0-3147 GCA_031393795.1 Gemmatimonadota bacterium | reverse complement strand
TCTACAACCCCGTCGCCGGCCGAGGCAAGGCCAGGGCCACCGTGGACGCGGTGGTCGATGAGGCGCGTCGTCACTTCCGGGATGTGGAGCTGCTCGCCACTGAATCCCCGGGTGACGGTGTGCGGCTCGGACAATTGGCGGCGGAGCGGGGGGCGGAGCGGGTCATCGTGGTCGGCGGGGACGGTACGGTGCATGAGGCGGCCAACGGGATCTTCCGCGCCCAGGTCTCCCGGTCGCCGTCGCTCACGGTGGTGCCGGAAGGGACCGGGAACGATTTCGCCAAGCTGGTGGGGACCGATGGCCTGGGTCCCCGCGAGGCCGTCGTGGCGATCGTGAAAGGGGAGGTCGCGCACTTCGATATCGGCGAGGCGTGGGGGGAGTATTTCGTCAACACCCTCGGCATCGGACTCGACGCCGAAGTGGCGGCGCACCTCCGGGAGGTGAAGCACCTGCGGGGGACGCTGGCGTACGGGTCGGCGCTGGTGCGCGCGCTCCGCACCCACGAGGACACCGAACTCGAGATCACGGTCGGCGCAGACAAGTTCACCGGGAAGTGGCTGATGGTGGCGATCGGGATCGGCGCGGTCGAAGGGGGCGGGTTCCACCTGATGCCCGGCGCGCGGCCCGACGACGGCCTGCTCGATGTCTGCGCCATCCGTCCGGTCAGCACGGCCCGCCTCCTGGCGCTGGTCCCGATGGTGATGCTCGGGAAGCACGGCCGGTTCCCCGAAGTCTGGATGGGGCGGACCGAGAAGATCACCTTCCGCGCCCCGGCGCCGATCGCCCTCCACACCGACGGAGAGCTCCGCTGCCCCGGCGCCACCGAACTGGTGATCACCCTGCACCCCGGGCGCCTCAACGTGATCCGGGCGAGACACTGATGGCCAACTTCGCCAGCGACAACACCGCGCCGGTCCACCCCAAGGTCCTCGCCGCCGTCGCGGCCGCCAACGAGGGACACACTCCCGCGTACGGTGACGACCCCTGGACCGCGCGCGCCCTCGACCGGATCCGCGCCCTCCTCGGCGCCGACGTCGAAGCCTTTCCGGTCTGGAACGGGACCGGCGCGAACGTGCTCGGGCTCTCGGGTCTCCTCCGGCCCCGCGATGCGGTGATCTGCACCGAGGATGCCCACATCCACGCCGACGAAGGGGGGGCCCCGGAGCGGTTCACCGGCGCCAAGCTGGTCGACCTCCCCACGCCTGACGGCAAGCTTCGCGTTCCGCAGCTCGAGCCGCTCCTCGCGGCCATCGGGGATATCCACCACGTCCAGCCGCGCGTGGTGGCCATCACCCAGTCCACTGAGCGGGGAACGGTCTACACCCCCGTCGAGCTGAAGGCGCTGACCGACTGGGCGCATCGCCACCAGATGTACGTGCACGTGGACGGCGCCCGGATCGCCAACGCCACCGCGGCCCTCGGTGGTGATCTCCGCGCCACCACGCGCGCCCTCGGCATCGATGTGCTGAGCTTCGGCTTCACCAAGAACGGGGGGATGGGAGCGGAAGTCGTCGTCTTCCTCGATCCCGCGCTTGCCGAGGGGTTCAAATACGTCCGCAAGCAGGGGATGCAGCTCGCGAGCAAGATGCGCTACCTCTCCGCCCAGGTGGACGCCCTCCTGGCCGACGATCTCTGGCTGAAGCTCGGCGGCCACGCCAACGCGATGGCGCGCCGGCTCGCCGAGGGGGCGGGAAAGGTCAAGGGGGTCCGTCTCGCCCGGGTCCCCGAGGCGAACGCCCTCTTCGCCCACCTCCCCGACGCCACGATCCCGGCGCTCCAGGCCCGCCACCCCTTCTATGTTTGGAAGCAGGGGACCGACGGCACCAGCGAGGTGCGCTGGATGTGCAGCTGGGATACGACGGAGAGCGATGTGGATGATTTCGTGCGGGTGCTCGGGGAGGAGATGCAATGAGGCGTGTTGGGTGTTGGGTGTTGGGTGTTGCGATCCTTGCCGCCATTCCGACCGTGGTGGGTGCCCAAGTGGTCACCCCTGTGGACTCGTCGCAGTTGACATTCAATACGCAACACGCAACACCCGACTCGATCCGCCGCCCATCCACCCCGATGGGTGCGATGTTCCGGAGCTTCCTGATCCCCGGATGGGGGCAGGCGGTCTACGGCCGGAAGGTCACCGCCGGCGTGATGCTCGGCGTCGAGGGCCTTTCCTGGGGGATGATCCTCAAGGTGCAGAGCGAGACCCGCTACATCCAGGACACCCACTCGTCGCTCTGGCACGCCAAGCGACAGGAGTCCCAGGACTGGTTCACCATCCTGGTCTTCAATCACCTGATGTCGGGGCTCGAGGCGTACGTGTCATCCCATCTCTATGACTTCCCCGGCGACCTCCAGATGCGCGCGCTCCCGACCGGAGGGATGGGTGTGGGCGTGACCCTTCCGATCGGCGGCCGATGATCGCGCGCGGACCGATCGGGATCTTTGACTCCGGCATCGGCGGCCTCACCGTCACCGGGGCCATCCTGCACGCGCTCCCGGGTGAGTCCACCCTCTACTTCGGCGACACCGCGCGGGTGCCGTACGGCCCGAAGAGCCCCGAGACCGTCCGGCGCTACTCCCTCGAGATCCTGCATTGGCTGGTGGGGCAGGGGGTGAAGCTCGTCACGGTGGCGTGCAATACCAGCACCGCCCACGCGCTTGAGTCGCTCAGGGCGGTCTCGCCGGTGCCGGTCATCGGGGTGATCGAGCCGGGGGCCCGCGCGGCGGTGCGCGCCTCGAAGACGGGACGGATCGGCGTCATCGGCACCGCCGGGACAATCGCCAGCGGCGCCTACACCCGCGCCATCCACGCGATCTCGCCGGTGGCGGTGGTCGAGGCGGACGCCTGTCCGCTCTTCGTGCCGCTGGCCGAGGAAGGGTGGTTCGACCATCCGGCCACCGAGCTGGTGGCCCGCGAGTACCTCGCGCCCTTGATCAAGGCGAAGGTCGACACGCTCGTTCTCGGCTGCACCCACTATCCGTTCTTCAAGCCCCTCCTCGCCCGGGTGATGGGTCCCGGGGTCCAGCTGATCGACAGCGCCGAAGAGACCGCCGGCGCGGTGGCGTCCCTCCTCACCGAGCGCAAGATCACCCAGCCGGCCGGTGCCGCCGTGACGCATCGCTTTGCGGTAAGCGACGACCCCACCCGCTTCA
>JANMWE010000289.1:0-2829 GCA_031393795.1 Gemmatimonadota bacterium | reverse complement strand
CACCGTGACCCTGGTGCGCGACGTGGACCGCCGGGCCAAGACCGACGCGGTGCGGCTGTCGAAGAGTTCAGATCGGGCGGGTGCCCTCGTGCGCTGCACGGCGCTCACCGCACGGCTCTCACCCGGCGTGGACTTCTCCCGAGAACAGGATCTCACTGAGCGCTACCTGCTGGGGGACACGACCCTCCTCGAGCGCGACGGGGTGCTGCAGGCATTCGCCCTCTGGCACTCGGCCGCGCTGGCCGACGGGCGCGCGTCGGAAGAGCTGCGGGTGCTCAAGTGCGTGGCGGTCGATCACGCGGCGCTCAAGCAGCTCTTGAGCGCGGTCACCCAGATGGCGGGGCAAGAGGGGATGAAGCGGGTGGCGCTCCGCTGCCAGACCGCCTTCACCGGTGCCTACGCGGCGCTGGTCGCCGATGATTGGCGGGTGCATTGGACCGACCTGCGGATGACGCTGGAGGGGAGCGGGGAGCCGGCAGTGCAGGGGGAAGGCGTGGTGTGGAGTAATTGGGAGATCTGACGTTTCCAGTATCGATGCGGCATCCCTACAACGAGAAACTTGAATGCTGATGAAATCATACCGTCCTGGGACCACCTTCGCGCTACTGGCCGGCCTCGCCGTACTTCTCGCTTGCGGCGGAGACCCTACCGGTCCCGCGGGACGAGTGCTCACCACCATCACCGTCACTCCGGCGACATTCACTCTGCAAACTGGGGAGACGCGTGCCCTCGCCGCGGTCGCGGCCGACGCCGCAGACTCGGCGATCACCGGAATGAGCATCAACTGGACCGCGAGCGCCCCAGGGGTCGCCACGGTCTCCCCGGTGGGACTCGTCACCGCGGTCGGTTTGGGCGTGGACACGATCTACGCGAAGCACGGCACCGTCACCGGATTCGCCCTGCTCACCGTCGCCCTTCACGCCGTGGATACCGTCGTGGTCACGCCGACGCCGACCACGGTCCACGTCGGGGCGACGCGGCAGCTCACCGCCACCCCGCGTGACAGCGCTGGGGCCGCCCTCGCTGGGCGGGCGATCGTCTGGGGGTCGAGTGATTCGACCAAGGCCACCGTGTCGGGTACGGGCCTCGTGACGGGGGTCGCAGTCGGCCCCGTCGTGATCACCGCCACCGTGGAAGGGAAGGTGGGCAGCGCGACTGTCACCGTCGATTCCACTCCGGTGGCCTTGGTGGTACTAGTCCCCGCCGGTGACACTGCAGTTGTCGGTGACACCCTCACTCCCGTGGCGGTCCCGAAGGATTCAGCGGGACAGGTGATGCCAGGGCTTGTCGTCACCTGGGGCGTGAATGATTCGAGCGTGCTGCAGCCGATCTCCGGGGGACGGTTCGTCGCGCTGACCAACGGCGTGGTCACCCTCTCGGCCACGATCGGCGGGACGAGCCGTACGGGCTCCGTCAGCGTGCTCACCTGTGGGGACACCCTCTCGTTGGCGGCGGGATCCTTCAACTTCCCGCTGGTCTCCGGCGGCCTGGCGAATGACGTTTCCGGGGTCACCGACGCCGGCCTCTTCAAGACCGTCGCCGCCTGGTACGGGGGCGGTGTGATGTACGGGACCGACTCCGCCCACATGGTGGTGTCGTATGATCCTAGCCTGAACCTCGGGACCGGTGCGGCGCGGCGCGGCATCTGCCAGACGGCGAATGGACCACCCTACCGGTACGTCTACGCGAAAGTGGCGCCGCTCTCGGGGCTCGCGAGCCCGGCCGGACTCCGGGTCGTGCAGGAGGCATTCGTGAGCACGTCGACCTCAGACGACAGCGCCTACATCCTATTCCGGTACACCCTTACCGACACCTCCGCGACCGCCATCTCGGGGCTCAGGGTCGGATACGTCGTCGACTGGGACCTCGGGATCAATCCGGGGACCAACCACCTGGTATACGACGGTACCAATCTCACGCACGAGGCATCGGAGTCCGATACGGTCGCCCACACCCAGCGCCTGGGGGTCGTCGCCTTCAGCGGTGCGGGAATCATGACTTCCAATGGCTGGCTGAACGGGAGCGACCCCACAACGCGGGGCGGATTCTATTCCCGTCTGGCAGCCGGGAACCTGACCGGCACCAGCGGGCCGGGGGATATTCGCGCACTCGCCGGGATCCCGCCGATCACCATCCCGGCCTATGGACGGGTGGTGGTCTACTTCGCGGTCGTCGGCGGCACCACCTCCGCGAAGTTCACTACCAGCCGGATCATCGCGAAGGCGCTGGCGGACGCGCTCGGGTACAACTGACCGGCGCGCAATAGTGACATTGGAGCGCAGCCACTCGGCCTCGCTCCTTTGTCTCGCCTCGCGCGGCTGGTCCTAGGGCGCGTTTGGCCCCGTCCCCGCGCCCGTCCGCTTCACCGCCGCCGCGATCTCGGCCAGGTCCTCCGTCGTCAGCGTCACCTTCGCCGCACCGACCCATCCATTCACCTGGTCCGGCGTCCGCGCCCCGCAGATCGCACCACTCACCCCGTTCCAGGACAGCGTCCACGCCACCGCAATGGCGGCCACCGTGGCGCCGCGGCGAGCCGCGATCGGCACCAGCGCATCGCGGAGGGCGATGTTGTTGTTGATGTTCGGCGGGTTGAACTCCTTCGTCTTCCGGCGCCAGTCGTCGGGCGCCATCCGCGCGATCCGCTCGAGCGAGAAGGTGTCGTTCAGGATCCCCGCCTGCATCGGGGAATAGACGATCACGCCGGTCTGCCGAGCGGCGCAGCGGGGGATCAAGCTCCCGCCGGCGTCCCGCCGGATCAGCGAGAAGGGGGGCTGGAGCGAGTCGACGTGCCGGATCTTCTCGCACCGGGCCATCAGCTCCATCCCGAAA
>JANMWE010000290.1:0-13255 GCA_031393795.1 Gemmatimonadota bacterium | reverse complement strand
GGAAGGAGTCCGAAGCGGGGGCGGGCGACCCCTCCACTGGTATGTGGATAAGTCCATCGGGGGGGAAGACCAAGGGAAAGTTGAGAGCGACGAGGAATGAGACGAGGACGGAGAGGTGGGAGGAGAGGTGGGAGGAGAGGTGGGAGGAGAGGTGGGAGGAGAGGTGGGTGGCCGAAGTGGAAAACCAGCAGGCGCCACCCGTGAGGCAGCCCCAGCCCTGCTTCGGTGACCGCCCCTGATCGCCTCCTCTTCCCGATTCCTTCCACGTCTCCTTTGTCGACTCCTCTTATCGACCTAGCTCCCAGTCCGCATCCCCACCCCGGAGGAAGGAGGTGACCAGGCGGATGGGGGAGGTGGCCATCAGGGTCTGCACCTGACCCTGCCCCGTGACCCGAAGATTCCCGGACGCAACAAAAGCGGAGTCGGGAGCGAAGGAGGAGCGGATCCCGCGGAAGGCATTCCCCTTGGTGGACCCGGCCAGCCGGAGGAAAATCGATTCCGGAGGCCGGGATGCCCCTGGTCCCCCATCCCATTGGACAGTGGTCCTCCCATGTTTGGCCAGATAGCGATGCTCGGTCGGGGAGTCCTCCAATGTCGGGATCAGGCCGATCGTGAGGTCGATCTCCTCGATCCGGAGTTGGGCATCCTCGACCACCCGGGCCAAGGCGCCCGAATTGGTGAAGAGCGTCACCACCAGCGCCTCGGCGCTATCGGGGAGTGCGGTCCCGGCGATGGCCAGGTAGCCGACGCCCACCGGCTGGCGGCCGCCGGAGAGCTGGACCCTCCTCCCGTTCACCACCGCCTCGCGGTAGAGGTACCAGCAGTACCGCGCCGGGATCCATCCGTGGTAGGCCTCCTCGCTCTGGGCCACCCGAGCGAGGGCGGGAAGCCGTGTCGCGAGAGACTCGATGGGGGTCGGCAAGGCGCCGTGATCGAAGTGACCTGCGGCGGCGGCGGGGGAGACAAGGAAATCGACGCAGAGGCCGGTATGGAGCCCTTTGAGGAACCAATTCACCCGCTGCGGCCCCTCCTGGGCCGCCGCGGGGACGGTACCGACCGCCGCGAAGAGGGCGAGACCTGCAGCGAAACGCATCGAGGGGCTAGCGAGCCGCCGCGACCGCGTTCTGGAGGTCGGCGTACGCCTTGGGATCGAGCGCGCCGAACCGGAGGTTGCGGTAGCTCACCTTGCCGTCCTTGCCGATCACGTAGACCGTGCGGCGATCATACCCCTCGCCGGCGGAGCCGTACAGCTTGGCGACGCGCTGGTCCAGGTCGGCGAGCAGGGCGTACGGATGCCCGATCGACTGCGCGAACCGGACGTGGCTCTCGACGCTGTCGATGCTGATCCCGACCACCGTCACCCCTTCGCCGAAGAGGGTGGCACCGCGATCGCGGAAGGTCTGGAACTCCGCGGTGCATCCGCTGGTGAAGTCGTTCGGGTAAAAGGCGATCACCGTCACCCGGCCCCGCTGCAAGGCCAGATCGAACGGCTCGGCGAGCGGGCCATCCCGGGTGGCGCCGGCGAGGATGAAGGCCGGGGCGCGCATCCCCTCTTCGGGGCCCGAGACGATGTAGGCCGCAGGCTGCGGCTGACCTGTCGGCGCGACCGGCGGGCTGCAGGCGGCGCCGGCAGCAAGGGCGAGGAAGGCGTAGGGGTACCTCATATCAGTGGCTCCGATGGGCTGTAGGATCGTTGTCGAGCAGTCGGGTCAGGACGCCGACCAGGTCCTGCTCACCCCCGACCCCGGTATAGGCCACCTTGCCGTCGGCGCCGATGATGATGACCGAAGAGGTGGCCTGGATGTCGTACGCGCGTATCGCGGTCGCCGCGCTGTCGTAGAGCACCTGGAATCCGGGTCGATGCTCCGCCAGCCAGGCCCGGACCCCGGGGACCGTCTCGCCGAAGGCGACGTCGATGCCGATGAAGTCGACGCGGTCACCAAAGACCTTGATCACGGAGTCGACCGTGGGCTTGAGCGCCGCACAGGACTCACACCAAGTGGCCCAGAACTCGAGGAAGACCGGCCGCTTGCCGATCCAGGTCCCGAGATCGACCACGTGACCGTCAAGATCGGTGGTGCGGACCTTGGGTGCAGGAGCACCGATGGTAGGCCCGCCTTCGAGCTGGGCGGCGGCGACCGACGGAATGAAGAGGGTGAGTGCGAGCAGGGCGGAACCGACCCAAGACGCACGTTGGAACGCTCTGAAAGAAGACGTCATATCGGGAAGGAAACACACGCCTCCCCGCGCTGGGAAGGGGCTCAGCCGCCGGCGCGGTGGTCGGAGCGCTGAAAGGCCAGGAACTGGCGCACGGCCGCCAGCGCTTCCGCGTCCGTCGTGGTGATCCGGACCTCCCCGCCCTGCGGGAGCTCGTGGTAGGTGTAGCGGATCGTCCCTTTCCTGGCCGCCATCACGGTGGTGCCGGGGACCGTCATCGCGTGGGTGGTGTCGGGGGCGCTGAAGATCCCATCGGTGAACTGTTGCGCCGCCTGCCGCAGGTGGGCGCGGATGGCAGCGATCCCGGCCGAGTCGGCATCGCGCATCTGGAGCTCGATGCGACCGCCGTCGGGAAGGTCCTCGAAGCGGTGGCGCGAAGCGTCCTGATCTACGCCCATCGTTCCCTTGCCTCGTTGCTGGAGCGCGCGAAAGGCTGAATCGTCGGTCGTGGCGGGCGTGGCCTGGTGGCCCGCGTGGCCCGCGTGGCCCATCGTGGCGTGGGCCTGGGCGGCCAGTGGGCCGGTGGGCCAGTGGGCCAGCAGAAGGGCAGTTACGGCGATCAGAGTGCGCATCGGGGTCTCAGTGATGAGGGTCGGACAAATGCTACGTGGGCCGACCGCAGAGTGTTGCGATCGGCCCACCTGCCCGCCCACGGGCCCACCGGCCGGTCATACCCCCGCCGTCACCCCGCCGTACCGCTTCGCCACGTAGTCCTCGAGGATCACGAGGAATTCGGGGACGATCTTGTCCCCCTTGAGCGTGAGTTTGAGCTCGCCGTCGACGAACACGGGGGCCTTCGGCTCCTCGAAGGTGCCGGGAAGGGAGATCCCGATATTGGCGTGCTTGCTCTCGCCGGGGCCGTTCACCACGCACCCCATCACGGCGACCTTCATCTCCTCGACCCCCGGATATTTCCCGCGCCACTGCGGCATCCGGTCGCGCAGGTAGGTCTGGATGTCCATCGCCATGGACTGGAAGAAAGTGCTCGTGGTCCGGCCGCACCCGGGACAGCTGGTGACCTGCGGCGCGAAGCTCCGGATGGAGAGCATCTGCAGGATGAGCTGACAGACGCGCACCTCCTCCGTCCGGTCCCCGCCTGGGGTCGGCGTCAGGGAGACCCGGATGGTATCGCCGATCCCTTCCTGCAGCAGGATGCTCAACCCCGCGGTGCTCGCCACGATCCCCTTGGAGCCCAGCCCCGCCTCGGTGAGACCGAGGTGGAGGGGATAGTCGCAACGGGCCGCGAGCTTGCGGTAGACGTCCACCAGATCCTGGACCCCGGACACCTTGGCCGAGAGGATGATCCGGTCGTGGGGCAACCCCTGCTTTTCGGCGAAAGTCGCAGACCGGAGAGCGCTCTCGACCATCGCCTCCATCGTCACCTCGCGCGCCTCGAGCGGGGCGGCCGCCGCCGCGTTGGCATCCATCATCCGGGTCAGGAGCTCCTGGTCGAGCGAGCCCCAGTTGACGCCGATGCGCACCGGCTTGGCGTGCCGGAGCGCCACCTCGAGGATCGCCCCGAAGTGCTCGTCCTTCCGCTTCCCACCGACGTTCCCGGGATTGATCCGGTACTTGGCGAGCGCCGCGGCCGTTTCGGGATACTTGGTGAGGAGGAGGTGCCCGTTATAGTGGAAATCCCCGACGATGGGGACGCGGACCCCGACCTTGTCGAGCCCGGCGACGATGGCCGGCACCGCACTCGCGGCATCGTCGTTGTTGACCGTGACCCGGACCAGCTCGCTCCCCGCCTCCACCAGCTGCCGTACCTGCTGGATCGTCGACCCGACATCGGCAGTGTCGGTATTGGTCATCGACTGGACCACGACGGGATGGCCCGAGCCGACCAGGACCTGGCCGATGCGGACGGTGGGGGTGGTGCGCCGGGTGAGGGTAGCCATCAGGTGCGAGGTCCGAAGTGCGAGGTCCGGGGTGCTTCGAGAAAGGGGAATTATACCTGAGCTGCGAAGGCCCGCACGATCTCCCCTGCCGGCAGGATACCCTCGATCCCCCCGACGCTCTTTCCCGCCTGCCAGAAATCCTTCGGGGTGTCCTGGTGGAGCGACTTCTTGAGACGCATCGCGGCGCGGATCGCATAGAGCGTCCGCATCCAGTGCTTCGTGCGCGGCTGACGCAGAAGCCACCGCGCCAGCGGCCCTGCGTGGAGGCCGAGCCCCTGGACCCAGGGGGTGTTGAGGACGGCGACGGGTACGCCAGTGAGCCGGTCGGTGAGAACGACGTCCCTGGGCTCGGCGGCGATGATCGCCCGCTTGTACGCCTCACTGGCGTTGCACTCGGTCGTCGCGATGAAACGGGTACCGCACTGGACGGCGGCGTAGCCCAGTCGAAGCATCCGGGCGAACTGCTCAGGGTCCCCTACCCCGCCGGCGCAGACCACCGGGAGCCCGAGGGGCGCCAATTCGTCGAGGAGCGCCTCAGGGGAGCGTCCGCCGGCGTGGCCTCCCGCCTGGTCATTGACCCCGATCAGTCCGTCCACGCCCGCCTGGAGCGCCTTGTCGCCCCACTTCCGCTCGGTGGCGTCATGATAGACCACGGCGCCGACGGCGTGGGCCCGCTCCACCACCCAGCGAGGGTTGCCGAGCGAGGTGACGATGAACTTCACCCCTTCCTCGAGGGCGCCGTGGATCCAGCGCTCCATCCGCGCCTGGTAGGTGCGGGACGAGGCCTCGATCAGGGCGTTCATCCCGATCGGGCGGCCCCCGGCGAGCCGCTTGATGAGCTGGATCCCGGCGCGATACTCGTGGCCGTGGACGTAGGTGAGGGAGATCGGCTGGAGCACACCGAGGGCGCCGGCGGCGGAGATGGCGCCGACGAGCTCGGGATTGGAGCAGGGATACATCGGCCCGCCGATGAGCGGGACGGCGACGCCGGTGTGGGCGAGGAACCGGTCAGTCGCGCTCGTCATGAGGAACTGCGCATGCAGAAGTGCGGGAGGGGCAGAACGCTCCGGAGCATGACCATGGACCGGGGCGTTCCACTACTTCTGCGGTTCTGCATGCGCTTTCGCTTCAGGCGGAGCGACGAGCCATTTCGCCTGCACGCGTGCCACGATTTCCCCGGCGGCGTCGGTGAGGGTGGACTCGACCCGCACCTCCATCGGCACGGCGGGGCGCGGCGCGTCGCTGACGCGACACTCCACGACGATGACGCCGCGTGCCTTCTTCACGTACTCGGTGGCGAGGTGCGTGACGATGGCGCGCGTGCCGGGCGGGAGCGCCGTGGTCATCGCCAGACCGCTCGCGAGCTCACCGGCGTTGGTTATCGCCACGGCGTGGATGGAGCGGAGGTGATTGCGGACCCCGCGCCGGTCGCGGAGCACGAGGATGCAATGCCCCGGCTCGAGGAGCCGGACCCGCGCGCCGATGGTGCCGCTGTACGGGATCATCCAGCCGAGGATCCAGCTGAAGAGGCGCCGCCCCCCCGGGAGCGGGGCGAGTCGGCGCCACATCCCGAGGAGGCGCTCCTGGGGCGAGCTCGGGGTCACGGCACCGTGAAGGTCTTCGTGATGGCGACGGAGCCCGACTGCCGTACGATCCTGACACGGTAGGCGATCCCGCTCGTCAGCACCGATTCCGTGTTCACGGGGACGGTCCGGTCGAGCCCCGTGGTCCCGTGCATCACCCCCGAAGTGATCCCGTCCAGCGTCGAGGCGACGGTGCGCCAGACCGGAGTCCCAAGGGTGGCAGCGCGCGCCACCTCGATGGTGTCGGCGTTACCGTAGTTCCAGCCATAGGTCGGCGCGGTACTTGGCGTCATCAGCACCGTGTCGGCGGGTGGCGTACCGCCACCCCCTTCATTGGTCGAAGCGTCACCGCCGCATCCAAGGACGACGGCCGCGGCCACGGAAAGTGCGAAGAAGGATCGATTCATCGGATGAGGAGCGTGGCGAGCAACAGGAAGAGCCCCATCGAGCAGACGTCGGTCATCGTCGTGAGGAAAATGCTCGACGCGGTGGCCGGGTCGAACCCCATCCGCTTCAATACCAGGGGGATGAGGGCGCCCGCCAGCCCGCTCACGACGCAGCTGATGGTGAGTGCCACCCACACGATCCCCGCGAGCTGCCAGGGGTGAGGATTGTTCTGCGCCAAGGCGGTGACCGCCATCCCCAGGCTCGCCACGATCCCGACGATCGCGCCGTTGAGGAATCCGAGGAAGGCCTCCTTCGCGACCAGGACCCGCGCCTTCCCGGCATCGAGCTCGCCGAGCGTCATCCCGCGGAGGGTCACCGCGAGTGCCTGGCAGCCGGTGTTCCCCGACTGTCCCGCGAGGACCGGAAGGAACATCGCCAGGATCACCATCCGGTCGATCGTGCCCTGGAAAAAGCCCACCACCGCGGCGGCCAGGAAGGCGGTGAGGAGGTTGAGTTGGAGCCACCCGTGGCGGAACTTGAGCGATCGGAAGAGCGGCGTGGCAAGGCGCTCCTCTTCGTCGACGCCGACCATGGTGCCGGCCTGCGCGGAGAGTTCGAACACCCGCTCCTGGAAGAGCGCGTTGCCGCGGACCTGGCCGACCAGCTTCAGCGTCTCGTCGGTGACGGGGTAGACCGGGAAGTGCCGGTTGAGGACGGCCTTCATCGCCGAACCCGCGTGCTCCGAGGCCTTGAGGGCGAAGGGCTCACGCAGCATCACATCGCCGAGCAGCTGTGAGCGCTCGGAGAGGAGGAGATCGCGCATCGTGACGAGGCCGATGAGCCGTTCCCCCGGATCGACCACGAAGCCGTACGTGACGAGCGCGCGCTTGGCCAGCGCGCGCACCCGCTCGACCGTCTCCGCCACTGTCATCTCTGGCGTGAACACCGCCAGCGGCGGCTCCATCAACCAGCCGACCTGGTCGTGTTCGAATGCCTGGTTGACCTGCCACTGTTCCGCCACCACTTCGGGAGCGAGGCTGAACATCCGGCTCTGCCGGGGGGCCGGGAGCTCGGCGAGGATGTGCTGGGCGACCCCGGGACTGACGCGCTGCAACACATCGACGAGTGTGGTATCGGACTCCCCCTCGAGGAAGTCCGCGGCGGTCTCAGGATCCTGTACCTCGGCCCGACGCGCGAGGGACGCGGCGTCATCGGGGAACTTCGAGCGGGACGACCGGGGGCGGGCCATCAGGGCCGGGTCAACCCTGACGCCGGAAGTGCAGCGTCCGCCGGGCCCCGGCCGCAGTGAGGATCACCACGCGGAGCTCTCCATCCTCCTGCCAGAACCGCATCACGGCGCTGTTGGCGGTCCCGCTGATCTCCGCACGGGTCCCCTCGGGACCGTTGGTCCACTGCCCCGTCGCCTTCGCGCCGGTCGCCATCAGGACCAGGAGGCTCCCGTCGGCCTTGGCCTCGATCTCCTCGAGGACGCCATCGGACTCGGTCCGGACCCACTTCCCGACCAGGACGTCGGCGGGGACCGCGGCGGTCGGCGGGAAGTCGTTCGCGGTGGCGGCGGCGCGGGCGCCCGGACGGGCAAGCCGCCGGATCTCGTGGCCGGCGCCGCCCGTGGCGGGCTCCGTCGGCGTGACCGGAGCGGCCTCCCCTTCGCGCACGATGCGGCGGAGCTGGCGCGGCGGCGGATTCGTGGTGGGGGTGTCGGTCGGCCGGCTCATCGGCTCCGCCGTGGGCGGCGTGGGGATGACGGTCGGGCCCGCGGGGGTAGTCGGTACCGCGGCGACGGCGGTCGGGCCGTCGGTCCGGGCGCCACTCCACCATCCCTCCTGGTGATGCGGGGCCGACCGAACGCCGACGAGGCGATTGGCCATCTGGACCCCGGCGAAGCGCAGGGTGTCCCCCACCGTCACCACGATGCTGTCCCCGGCCTGCTTCCACTTGTAGCCGGGAAGGATGGTGCCGAGGTCGCCGGTGCGAACACGGCCCTGGCTGCCGAGCCACCAGAGGACCGGGGCATCGACCCCTTCCTGCTCGATGGACCACTTGGAGCCTTCGAGGCTCTGGGCCGTGAGCCGGTGCGCCGTCGCGGCCGCGAGGGCCGCGACCAGCGCGAAGGCGAACGGGCGGATGGCGAGTCGGTACATATCGTGCGCTCCTGGACGGAGGATCATCATTGGCGTGCGGCGGACCAGTCCCACGTGCGGCCGGTCCGGTTGTGCCCGGTGCCCGTCATCCGCGTACCGCGGAGGCGACCGGTGTAATCGGCGTAATGCGAGTTCATCTCGAAAGCGATGACGTTCCCTTCCTGGTGCCACGTGCCGTTGATGAAGGTCCCGTTGAAGTTCGTGTAGCGGAGGATCCCGCCGACCAGGAACTCGAGCGTCAGCGCCCCCTCGAAATTCTCCCCCTGCCACTTGGTGCCGTCGACCGGCACCACCACGGTGTCGAGCGGGACGATCTCGCGCAGGGTCCCCGTGCTGTCGTGCAGGGGGCGGATCTCGTGCACCGGGCGGGTGGCACCCCGGAGCGGACGGATCGTGTGTGCCGAATCGATCGGGACGATCTCGTGCCCCGCCGCGTCAAGGCGCTGTATCTCGTGCGGGCGGGTGGAGTCGAGCGGGACGATCTCGTGGCGGTGTGTGCCGAGCGGCTTGATCTCGTGGGTCCCGCTCTCCGCTACCGGCGTGAGAGTGCCCAACGGCCGGTGGTTCCCTCCGCACGCGGCGAGGATCAGGGTCACCAGGAGTGGGGCCGGACGCCGACCGAGGCGCATCGGGAGCTCGTTGTGGGGTGACTGAACAATGGGCAGGAAGGAGGGGTTTTTACAGGGGGAGGGTCACTTTCCGAGCGCGAGGACCACCCCCAGGCCGGCGATCACTCCCAGGCCATAGAGCAGTGCCCCGCGATCTCCCGCCCCACCCCGTCCACCGAAGGCGAGCGCGACCGCGGTCACCAGCGCCACGACCCCCGCCACCGGATCGCGAGTGACGACGGCCACGGCGATCAGGGCCGCCACGAACCCGATCCGGGCCGGGAGCGCAAGCGGCGCAACGGCGCGCACCCCGTCGAGCTGCCAGACCGGGATGAGGTTGCCAAGGTTGATGATGGCGCCGAGGTGGGCGATGGCGGCCCAGTAGGCGTTCCCCGTCCGCGCGTACAGGCCGAGCGCCACCGCGGCCGCGAGGAGCCCCGCGGCCGGCCCTGCGAGGGCGACGCGCGCGCCGATCCGCGCGGTCGGGAGCGCCCCATGCCGCACGTAGGCGCCGAAGCCAGGGATGAACATCGGTGCGCTGACGGGGATGCGGTACCGACGGAGTGCCACCACGTGCCCCAGCTCGTGCAGGTAGAGCGACACGACGATCCCGGCCGCAAGCGCCCATCCCCATTCGCGCCAGTAGATCCCGAGGAAGGCGAAAAGGGAGAGGAGCGCCCCCGCCTTGGTGAGCCCGATCAGGAGGAGCTTCCCCTTGGTCACGAGGAAAGCGGCGCCGGCGACCGCCGCCGCCCAGACCCCTCGCTTCGTCCCTTTCGCCGGCGCCGTCCCCTTCCCTTCCCCCCGCTCCATCCGCGCGCCGAGCGCTTCGAGCTTGGCGTCGATCGGGGCGCGCTGCCCCGCGTCCGCTGGAAGCAACGCCAACGCCTGGTGCCAGCGCTGGGTGGCGACGGCGAGATGCCCTTCGGCACCGGCGGCATCCGCCATCCGCGCGAGCTCGGTCAGCACGTCGGCGTAGACCAGCGCCTGACAGGCAGGACAGCGGTAGAGCCCGACGGCGAGCGCGGTCCCGCAGCGGGGACACCGGGTCGGCGCGGGGAAGCCCGGGAGTACGTCCGACACCCGCTAGTGCATCCCCACGGGGTGCGGGCCGCTGACGAGTGGATCCATGTGGCGCGTGAGCTTCCACGCCTCGTAGAGACCGATGCCGTAGATGATGACCAGGATGAACGACCCGCTGTTGACGATCACCAGGACCGGGAGGCTCACCACCAGCAGCAGGAGCGCGCCGAGCCCGAGGAGTACCACCACGGCGTCGCTCCTCGCGGCGGCGTGTGCCGGAGGCTTGGCGATCGCGGAATCGAGCTTGGCCAGCTCGGCGTTCACCTGGGAGTCGCTTGTCGCCGCGGAGGGCGTGGCGACGGTGTCGACGGCACGCACACTGTCGGCCACTTGCGCCGCGCGCCGGGCGAATCCTTCGAATTGGAAGGGCGCGAGCGCCGCCCCGATCCCGAACCAGGTGAGGGCCACCGCCATCACCTGGTAGCCGCGGCCGCCCCGCTTGCCGGAACCGATGAACACTCCCTTGCCGACGAGCCAGGCCAGCAGGATGGCGATCAGCGCCAGCTGGATGTTCGCGTACTTGGCGACCGCATACCAGATGACCGCTCCCGCGAGCATGCCGCCCGTGCCGAAGGCGAAGGCCTTGAGGATCCGTCCGACCCGCCCCTCGGACGACCCCCGCGCGGCGAGCACCTCGTCCTTGCAGCGCGCGCACAGCACGGCGCCATCGACGGCCCAGTATTCGGTCACCGAGGCTCCGCACCGGGAGCAGTTGACGTGCCCGGACGGCGCTTGGCCGTCGTCGAATGAAAGCGTCTGGTCGATCATCCTACCCCATCCTCAGTTTCAGGGCACCCAGCCCGTCATAGGCCGCGTACTTGTAGCAGTCGCTCAAACTCGGCCAGTTGTACACCGCATCGATGAATGCATCGATCGTCCCGCCCGTCCGCACCACCTCGGCGCCGACGTGCACCAGTTCGCTCGCGAGCTCGCCGACGATGTGCACGCCGAGAAGCCGTTTGTCGTCCACGCGGAAGACGAGCTTGAGGAGCCCGCTCTGGTCCCCCATGATCTGCGCCCGCGCGTTCCGGGCATACTCGGCCCGTCCCACCTCGACCGCGCCGTCACCCTTCGCGCGCGCTTCCTCTTCGGTGAGCCCGACCATCCCGAGCTCCGGCACGGTGTAGACCGCGAGCGGGAGCACCGGGCTCATCCGCTCCTTGTAGCCGAGGTCGAACGCGTGGACCATCGCGACCCGCGCCTGCTCCATCGAGGTCGAGGCGAGTGCCGGGAAGCCGATCACGTCGCCGGCGGCGTAGACCCCTGGGACATTGGTGCAGTAGTGCGCGTCGACGGGGATCAATCCCCGCTTCCCCATCATTACCCCTGCCCGCTCGAGCGCCAACCCCTCGACATTGCTCGACCGTCCCGCCGCGAAGAGGGCCCGCTCCGCCTCGATCACCTCGCCGGTGCCGAGGGTGAGGGTGACGCCCTGCGCGTGCCGCACCGTGCTCGCGACCTTGGCGCCGAGGACGAAGCGCTGGCCCAGCATCGTGAGCTGCTGCTGCAGCCGGGCGACGATGTCGTGGTCGGCGAAGGGGAGCAACCGGTCGCGGCCGTCGATGAGGGTCACCTGCACACCGAGCGCGGTGAAGATCGACGCGTACTCGGAGCCGATCACGCCCCCGCCCACCACGGCGAGGGTCTTCGGGACCAGGTCCATCCGGAGGATGGAGTCGGAGTCATAAATGACCCGGTCGTCGAACGGGATCTCGGCGGGCCGGAGCGGCGAGGAGCCGGTGGCGATCAGAATGACCGGGGCGCTGAGGCGCTGAGGCGCTGGGGCGCTGGATACCACCTCGATCGTCCGGGCGTCGAGGAAACTTCCTTCGCCGTGGAACACCGTCACCTGATGGCGGGCGATGTTCTCGGCGATGAGGCGGCGCTGGTCGCCGATGACCGCTTCGGTGTGGTGCAGGAAGTCCCCGACCGTGAGGTTCTCGCGGAGCGAGTAGTCGATCCCGTAGAGCCCGCGCTGACGGAGCCCCGAGAAGTAGAGCGCCGTTTCGCGCAGGGTCTTGGAGGGGACCGTCCCCGTGTTGACCGCCGCACCGCCGAACCACGCTTCGCGCTCGACCAGAGCCACCCGCTTGCCGAAGTAGGCCGCCTGGGCGGCTCCCTTCTCACCGGCGGGGCCGCCGCCGAGGACGATCAGGTCGAACTGCTGGGGTAGGGTCATCGGACTCGGTGCGGTGAAGCGGATCTCCGTGAGTCATCACGGAAACGCGGGAACCCGGAGTTGCACGGAACAAGCAATTGTACATGCGCGGACGAGACCACACCTGCGACCACAAAATGGTCTTCCGTGGAACTCCCGAACTCCGTGCTTCCGTGATGAGTCGCGCAGGGCTGCTCACCTGAAAGGAGCTCACCCATTGTAGATTCGCCCGCCCCGTTCACGGTAGAGCTGGAGCACCGACTGCGCCTCCACTTTCAGGAGGTCCTGCACCACTTCGATCCCGGCCCGCACCAGGTGCGCGTACGATCCGGCGAAGACCGGCCCCTCATCGAACCCGAGCGCCTCGGCGTCTTCCTGGGCCGCAGCGCACACCAGCCGCTTGACGCCGCTCCAGAGGGTGGCACCGAGGCACATCGCGCAGGGAGCACAGGAGGAGAAAAGGTCGTGGGCCGGCATCCCTTCGGCGCCGAGGGTGAACGATCCGAGGCGCGACTGCGCATCGGCGATGGCCACCACCTCGGCGTGGAGCAGCGAACTGTTGAGGCGGAGCACCGAGTTGACGCCGAGGCCGACGAGCCGGCCAGTGTGCCGCTCGAAGATCGCTGCACCGAACGGGCCGCCGGAGTCGCGCAGCACGTTCTCGCGCGCCAGCCGGATCGCGAGCCGCATCCGGTCATCGTCCTCGGCCACGACCATCCCCGGATGGGCGACCGACGCGACCCAGTCGGGGAGGGTGATGGTGAGGGGCATGGGGGAAAGATGGTGTGCGACAAGGCTCCGCGCGATGGGTAGAGACGGCCTCGGCCTACCGCGGCGTAAAGCCGCGGAATGAGCACGGCGATCGCCGCCCACCAGATACCACTTAGCTTGTTCCCATGCTCGTCCTCCACCACCGCGACCGCCACCGCTTCACCCTCGAGACCGCTGCGGGCGAGGCCGAGCTCGAATATCGGATCCGGGACGACGGCGCGATGGACCTGGTGCACACCTTCGTCCCGGTGCAGGCGCGCGGTGGCACCGTTGCTTCAGATCTGGTGCGCGCCGCGGTCGATCACGCCAAAGCGCACGGCCACAAACTGGTCGCGACCTGTCCCTACGTGCAGTCGTGGCTGGTGCGGCATCCGGAGGAGAAGGGGCT
>JANMWE010000283.1:0-16151 GCA_031393795.1 Gemmatimonadota bacterium | reverse complement strand
CCGCCGGCGATCTCGGCAAAGGAAGCCGGAGATCCTTCGGGACCTGAAGGTCCCTCAGGATGACAGCGTGCGGGGATGGGAACGCGGCTCCGCCGGACCCGAAACCCCGTTAACTCACGCCCCCGCTTAGATTTCTCCCATGTCCCCCGTCCCCGAT
The DNA here is from genome assembly GCA_031393795.1 of Gemmatimonadota bacterium. Lineage (GTDB taxonomy): Bacteria > Gemmatimonadota > Gemmatimonadetes > Gemmatimonadales > GWC2-71-9 > CAMLHU01. The sequence goes on along the minus strand of JANMWE010000283.1, from coordinate 15,994 downwards.
CTTTCCCCCCGCGAACTGCAGGTCCTCGAGGCGGTCATCGAGGAGTACGTCGCGACGGCGGAACCGGCGGGGAGCCAGACCATTTCCAAGGGGTACGGGCTGGGCGTCTCCCCCGCCACGATCCGCTCGACGATGAGCGAGCTCGAGGTGAAGGGGTATCTCTTTCATCCGCACACGAGCGCCGGGCGGATCCCCACCGACCTCGCGTACCGCCTCTACGTCGACCACCTCCTGCATCGGCGCCCGGTGGGCCAGGTGAGCGCGGGCGAGCGGAACACGCTCGCCCAGGAACTCCCCCCCCACCGCACCGCCGTCGAGGAGCTCCTCCGGCGCGCGGCGCAGGTGCTCGGCGTGCTGACCCAGGAACTCGGGGTGGCGGTGGCCCCGACGCTGGAAGCGGTCATCCTCGACCGGCTCGACCTGTCGCAGGTGTCGACCGACCGGCTCCTCCTGGTGTTCCATCTCCGGAGCGGGGCGGTGCGGACGATCTTCGTGCAGGCGCGCGCCCACCTCGCCCCGGGGGCGACCGAGCAGGTGGCACGGATCCTCAATGAGCGCCTCGCCGGCCTCACCCTGAGCGAGATCCGCGCCACGCTCGTCGAGCGGCTGCGCGACGCCGCCCACGCCCCCGGGGAGCGCGAGCTCCTCAACATCTTCCTCGAAGAGGGGGATGAGATCTTCGCCATCACCGGGCCGACGGGGTCGGCGGTGGTGCTGGGCAACGCCACCGGGCTCGCGGAGCAGCCGGAATTCGGCACGGCGCCGCGGATGCGGGAGTTGCTGACCCTCACCGACAAGCGCGACGTGCTGCGCGACGCGCTCGAGACCCGGCGGGCGCACGGCCTCAGCATCACGATCGGCGGGGAGCACGACGATCCGCGCCTCGCCGGCTTCACCCTCGTCACCTCGAGCTACCGCGCGGGCGACCTCGCCGGCGTCATCGGCGTCCTCGGTCCCACGCGGATGCCTTACGACAAGATCATCGGCCTCGTGCAGCACACGAGCCGTTTGGTGGAAGGATTGCTGGAGTGAGCGATTTCTATCAGTTGTTGAACGTCGCGCGCGACGCCGCCGAGAACGACATCAAGAAGGCGTATCGGAAGCTCGCGATGGAACTGCACCCGGACCGCAACAAGGGGCACGACGCCGAGGAGCGCTTCAAGGAGGTCACCGAGGCGTACGAGGTGCTCCGCGACCCGCAGAAGCGGGCCGCCTACGACCGGTACGGCGACGCCGCCTTCACGCGGGGCGGCAGCCGCCAGGGAGCGCAGGGGTTCCACCACGTCGACCTGGCGGAAGCGCTGCAGATCTTCATGCGCGACTTCGGCGGCGGCGGCGGGTTCGACTCCATCTTCGGCGGGGGCCAGCGGGCGCGCGGCGCCGCGCGACGCGGGCAGGACCTGCGGGTCGAGGTGACGCTGTCGATGGCGGAGGTCGCGACCGGGGCGAAGCGGAGCCTCAAGCTCCGCACCCAGGCCACCTGCGAGACCTGTGCGGGCACCGGGGCCAAGCCGGGGACCCCGCCGGTCACCTGCACCACCTGCCGCGGGATGGGCGAGGTGCAGCGGACGGCGCAGAGCATGTTCGGCCAGTTCGTCTCGGTCGCGCCCTGTCCCACCTGCGGGGGCGAAGGGACGGTCCTCAAGGATCCGTGCGACAAGTGCGGCGGCGAGGGGCGGCGCAAGGCCGAGAAGACCGTCGCGGTCGACATCCCCGCCGGCGTCTCGTCGTCCAACTACCTGACCCTCCGGGGGCAGGGAGCGGCGGGACCGCGCGGCGGGCCCCCGGGCGACCTCCTCGTGATGCTCGAGGTCAAGGACGATGAACGCTGGACCCGCCAAGGAGACGACCTGGTGTACGACCTCGCACTCTCATTCTCCCAGGCCGCACTCGGCGGCACCTTCACGGTCCCGACGCCCTACGGCGACGAGAAGGTGAAGGTCCCCGCTGGCACCCAGGGCGGGACGGTGTTCCGCCTGAAGGCGAAGGGACTCCCCAAGCTCGGCAGTGACGGGAAGGGGAGCCTGCTCGTCCGCACCGCCGTCTGGACCCCGGAGACCCTGACGGCCGAGCAGCAGAAGCTCTTCGGGGAGATCGCCAAGCTCGAGGGCGAGGCACCGCAGAAGACCACGCACGGGCTGTGGGACCGCCTGCGCGACGCGTTGGGCGCATGAACGGCTGGGCGATCGACGTCACGGTGCCCGAGGAGGAACGCGAGGCGCTCGCCGCGCTCCTCATCGAGCAGACCGGCCAGGCCATCGAAGAGCTCGACGACGGCACGCTCATCGCGTGGACCGAGACCGAGGCGAAGGCGCTGGAGCTGCGCGCGACCATCGACGCACTACGCACCACGCACGACGCACCGGTGATCCAGATCCGGGAGCTCCCTCCGACCGACTGGACCACGGAGTGGAAGAAGGGGCTCGGGCCCCGCACCATCGGACGGATCGTCGTCACGCCCAGCTGGGTGCCGGTCGAGGCGAAGGCGGGTGAGGTCGTCGTCGTCGTCGATCCCGAGACCGCCTTCGGCAGCGGGGAGCACGGCAGCACCCGCGGCGCGCTCCTGCTGCTCGACCGCGCGATGACGCGGCAGGCCTCCCGCCAGGCGCATCAAGGCGCCCGCGTGCTCGATCTCGGGTCGGGGAGCGGCATCCTCGCCATCGCCGCCGCCAAGCTCGGCGCCGCCCGCGCGGTGGCCCTCGAGTTCGACGCCGAGGCGAATGTCGTGGCCGAACGGAATGTGGAGCGCAACGGCGTGAGCGACCGGGTGGTGATCTTCGAGGGGGACGCAGGGGAGCTCGCCCCGCTCGGCGCCCCGGCCGACATCGTGCTGTCGAACATCCTCCGCAACGTGAACGTCCTGCTCCTGCCGGCGATCAAGGGCGCGCTGGCGTCGCGCGGGGTGGCGATCTTCGCCGGGATGGAGGACACGGAAGTGGTGCTCTTCAAGCCGGAGCTCGAGCAGGCGGGGTTCGTGGTGATCGACGAGGTGAAGGACGCCGGCTGGTGGTCGTGCACGGTGCGGGTCAAGTGATCACGCTGCTCGCCACCCCCGGGACGCTGAAGCAGGGGGCGAGCGTGTCGCTGGACGCCACCGAGGCGCATCACCTGCGGGTGCGGCGCGGGGGGGAGCGGGAGATCATCCGGATCGTCGACGGCGAAGGGGTGGTGGGCTACGGCGAGGTCGACCTCTCCGACCACGGGGCGCACGTCACCCTCGACCGGATCGAACGGGAGCCGCCGCCGCCGGAGCTGATCGTGGCGGTCGGGGCGGGGGACAAGGACCGCTTCCTCTGGCTGGCCGAGAAGGCCACCGAGCTGGGCGTGACGGAGATCGTGCCGCTCGAGACCCAGCGGACCCTCAGCGTGGCGAGCCGGGTGCGGGACGGGCACATCGAGCGGATCCGGAAGCGCGCAGTGGAGGCGCTCAAGCAGAGCGAGGGGGCATGGGCCCCCCGGGTCGTGGCGCCGGTGGGGATCGAGAAGTTCCTGTCGGAGCGCCGGAACGGGCAGTGCTACGTGCTCGACCGCGAGGGCGAGGTCCTGCCCGCGGTGGCCGACCCGATCGAACCGCTGACCGTGCTGGTGGGGCCGGAAGGGGGGCTCACGGCGGAGGAAGTGGCGGCGGCGGCGCGGGCGGGCTTCCATCGCGCGAGCTTGGGGCGTAACGTCCTGCGGTTCGAGACCGCGGCCCTCGCCGCGGCGGCCTGGGCGGGCACTGCACGACGGAGGGCATCCACGTGAACGACTGCATCTTCTGCAAGATCGTCGCCGGCCAGATCCCCGCGAAGATCGTCCGCGAGACCAACGACGCCATCGCCATCGAGGACATCTCGCCCCAGGCCCCGATCCACGTCCTGGTGCTGCCGCGGAGTCATTTTCCCGCCGCCCGCGACGCCAGTGAGCAGGTGATCGGGCACCTCGTCCACGTCGCAGCCCAGGTCGCCACCGACAAGGGGCTCGATAACCGGGGCTACCGGATCGTGGCCAACACCGGCACCGACGGCGGGCAGACGGTGCACCACCTGCACGTGCACCTGCTCGGTGGCCGGCCGATGAAGTGGCCGCCGGGGTAGGCCAGGGGAGAGGGGCGAGTGCAAGCGGTGAGTTGGCGAGAAAGGTGAAAGTCGAAAGGGGTTCCCGGGTCCAGGGAGCCCCTCGGTGTCACGGAGCCGCTCCCCCTCTCCCGTAAGGGAGAGGGGGTCGGGGGGTGAGGTTGTTCGGGAGAGGGGGCTGGGGGGTGAGGTCTGAACGTGGCGAGGGGTTCGCTTGTAGCGGCGATGCCGAGCGACTAACTTCACCCCCTACCTCCAGTTACGGTCGGTCCGGTGTCTGATCTCTTCGCTCGGTTGCAAGGTGCGCTCGTCACTGCCCGCAAGGCGCAGGACAAGGAGCGCACCTTGGTGCTTTCGACCCTGGTGGCCCAGGTGAAGGACGCCGGACTCAAGCTCGACCACCCGATCGCCGACGGCGACGTGATCGACGTCTTCCGGAAGGGCGTGAAGTCGCGGCGCGACTCGATCGAGCAGTTCGAGAAGGCCGGACGCACCGAGCTGGCCGACCGGGAGAAGGCGCAGACCAAGGTGATCGAGGAGTTCCTCCCTGCGGCGATCGATCCGGCCGAGATCCTGGCGGCGGCCAAGGCCGGGGTGGCGGGCGGGGCCAGGGATGTGGGCGCCCTGATGAAGGTGCTGATGCCCCAGTTCAAGGGGCGGGTGGACGGCAAGGTCATCAACGATGCGGCGCGGGAGGCGCTGCAGGCGGGATGACGGAGATCCGGTCTGACATGCTCTCCGCTAGCAGCAGCGGGGTGTCGGTGCCCTCGGGCGCTGGCACCCCGCTTGATATCATCGATTTCGCCGACGCGCTCGAGGCCGTCGCCGCCTGCGCTGCGGGCCCGCTGGGCGCCGCGAGCATCCGCGCGCGCCGGCCGGTCACCGACCTCCGGCTGATCCGGGACGAGCTCGCCGCGGTGGGGGAGGTGCTGGTGCTCGAGCGGGCCGGCAACGCGCCGAGCGTGGAGCCGGTCCCGGAAGCGGCGGAGCAGCTGTCGCGCCTCCGGATCAGCGGGAGCGTCCTCGATGGCCGTGCCCTCGTCATTCTCCGGAAGGTGCTTTCGGCCGCGCGCCGCACCGCAGGGGAGCTCAAGCGCGTGGCGCTCGATGCCCCGCGTGCCGCCGCCCTCGTTGTCGACCTCCCGCCCAACACCATCGATCGCCGGCTCGAAAAGAGCCTCGATGACGACGGCGTTCTCCTCGACACCGCCGACCCCGAGCTCGGCACCGCCCGCCGCGAGGTCGGCGCGTCGCGGCAACGGCTGGTCAAGCGGCTCGAAGGGATCCTGCGCGCGCTGGGGCCGGAGACCGAAGGGTCGGTGACGCTCCGGAACGGGCGCTACGTCATCCCCGTGCGCCGCGACGAGCGCAAGCGCCCCGACGGGATCGTGCACGACGAGTCGGCCAGCGGCGGGACCCTCTTCATCGAGCCCACCGCCGCCATCGAGCTCGGCAACGCGATGCGCGAAGCGGAGCTGGCGGAAGAAAGGATCACCCAGCGGGTGCTGCGGGAGATCACCGAGGAGATGCGCCCGCATCACGAGGCGCTGGTGGCCGCGCACCGGATGTGCGTCGCGGCCGACGATCTCCTGGCCCGCGCCCGCTATGCGGCGCGGGTCGATGGCCACGTTCCCTCGGTCGCCTCCGCCCCTGCGCCCCTCCGCCTCGTGCGCTGCCGTCATCCCGTGCTCCTCGCCCGCGGCGTGAAGGTCGTGCCCTTCGACCTCACCCTCGACGGGATCGAGCACACCCTCCTGGTGAGCGGTCCCAACACCGGCGGGAAGACCGTCCTGCTCAAGGCGACCGGCCTCGTGTGCGCGCTGGCGGCCTGCGGGATCGTCCCACCGGTGGGCGACGGCACCGCGCTCCCGATCTTCGAGCGGATCTACGCCGACATCGGCGACCATCAGTCGCTCCAGACCGACCTCTCCACCTTCAGCGCCCACGTCGCCACCCTGCGCGACATCCTGAACCAGGCCTCCGACCGCACCCTCGTCCTGCTCGACGAGGTGGGGAGCGGCACCGACCCGGCCGAAGGGTCGGCCCTCGCGGCCGCGGTGCTGCTCGAGCTTACCCGTCGCGGTGCGATCACGCTGGCGACGACCCATATGGGGGCGCTCAAGGACCTCGCGACCACCTCCCCCGGCGTGGTGAACGGTTCGCTCGAATTCGATGTCACGACCCTCGGCCCCACCTTCCGCTTCCAGAAGGGGATCCCGGGGCGGAGCTACGGTCTCGCCATCGCCCGCCGACTGGGCCTCGACGACGGGGTGCTGTGCGAGGCGGAGACGCTGGTGCCCGACGAGGATCGCCGACTCGATGCGCTGCTGGCCGAGTTGGAGAAGAAACAACGGGATGTCGCGAACCGGGAACAGACGCTCGAGACGCTCAAGCTCGATCTGGAGAACCTCCAGGCCAGGCTCTCGCTGCAGCAGCACCAGCAGGACTCGCTGCAGGCCGACCTCGCCCAGCGGTCGAAGACCTTCGAGCGTGACGCGAAGCGTGAAGCGCGCGAGGTCCTGATGGAGGCGCGGAAGCAGGTCGAGACGGCGATCGCCCTGGCGCGCGAGGCGGCGGACGAGGAGAAGGCGCGCGAAGCGAGAAGACTGCTGGAGGAGGAGATCCAGGCGAGTCGAGAGTCGAGAGTTGAGAGTCACGAGTCGGGACCCGGTGGCACAAAGGGACGTGCATTGACTCTGAACTCTGAACTCTCGACTCTGATCATCGGCGACGAGGTCCGCATGGCCACCGGCCAGCCCGCCACCGTCGAGCAGGTCCGGAAGGACGGCCGCGTGGTGGTGCGGGCCGGCGCCGCCAAGCTCACGGTCGACGCCGAGTCGCTGGAGAAGATGTCGGGGAGCGAGAAACGGAAGGGGAAGCGGAAGGAGAACATCTACGCGGCGGGGCTTCGGCTCGTCGGCCCGTCGACCTCCTCCGAGGTGGATCTCCGCGGGATGACCGGCGACGAGGCGCAGACGGTGGTCGAACAGGCGCTCGACGCGGCGGTGCTGGGCGAGACCCCCCTCCTCCGCATCATCCACGGGATGGGGACCGGCGTCGTGCGCGAGCGGGTGCAGCGGATCCTCAAGGCCGACCGGCGGGTGAGGGCCTTCGCCTTCGCGCCCCAGGCGCAGGGCGGTACCGGGGTCACCATCGCGGAGTTCGATACGTGAGCCGGATCCCCGACGAGACCATCGAACAGGTGCGCGACGCGGCCGACATCGTCGCGCTCATCGGCGAGTCGGTCGAGCTCAAGCGCACCGGCACCGACTACCGCGGTGCCTGTCCCTTCCACGGCGGCACCCATCGCAATTTCGCGGTGATCCCCCGCAAGGGGATGTACCACTGCTTCGTCTGCCACGAGGCCGGCGACGTCTTCACCTATCTGATGAAGCGCTACGGGATGGACTATCCCACCGCGGTGCGGCAGATCGCGTCGAAGGTGGGCATCGTCATCCCCGAGGAGACCCAGCGCAGCGGCCCCGATCCGCGCGAGCCGCTCTACAGCGCGCTCGCGACCGCGCACGACTGGTTCCAGCGTCAGCTCCGCGAGGCCCCCGAGGCGGAAGGCGCGCGCAAATACCTCCTCGGCCGCGACCTCCCCCTCGAGACCGCCGGCGAACTCGGATTCGGCTGGGCCCCCGGCGGCACCGGCTTCCTGGACGAGATGCGGAAGCTCGGTGTCCCCGCGCCGGTGCTCAAGGAATCGGGGCTCATCGTCGAACGGGACGACGGCAAGGTCGTGGCCCGCTTCCGTCAGCGCCTCATCATCCCGATCCACGACCCGCGCGGCCGGCTCGTCGCCTTCGGCGGGCGCCTGCTCGGCGACGGGGAACCGAAGTACCTCAATTCCCCGGAGTCGCCGGTGTTCCACAAGGGCCAGCAGCTCTACAACCTGCACGCGGCCAAGAACCTGATCCGGAAGGAAGAGGCCGCGGTGGTCGTCGAGGGCTACTTCGACACCATCCGGATGGTGCTGGGGGGGATCGAGAACGTCGTCGCGCCGCTGGGCACCTCCCTCACCGCCGACCAGGCGCAGCTGCTCACCCGCTTCACCAAGCAGGTGATCATCTGCTACGACAGCGACGGTCCCGGCCTCAAGGCCGCCTTCCGCGCCGCCGACGAGTGCCTGCGCGCGGGGCTCCGCGTCCGGGTGACGACACTCCCCGACGGGATGGACCCGGACGACGTGGTGCGGCGGCAGGGAGGCGACGGGATGCGGAAGCTCCTCGGCGATGCGATGGACGTGCTCGAGCGGAAGATCGACCTGCTGGAGAAGAAGGGGTGGTTCAGCGGCGTCGAGCAGCGGCGGCAGGCGCTCGATCGGCTGCTCCCCACCATCCGCGCCACCAAGGACCCGATCCAGCGGGAGCTCTATCTCTCGACCGTGGCGGACCGGGCGAAGGTGAGCGTCGAAGTGCTGCAGGACGAGTTGAAGCGCGGCGAGTCGCGCTACGCCGGCCCGACCGGGACTGTTCCAGCGCCCGACCGCCCCAGCGCCAGCGCGCCGCGCCCCCGCGCCCCCGCGCCGCGTCACGGGTCCAGCGACGAGCGCAACCTCCTCCGCGCGCTGTTCAGTGACGGCGACTGGCTGGCGCGTGCCGGGCAGGATGGTGTGAAACCGGATTGGTTCGATCGCCCGGAGTATCAGGAGATCTACGCATTGCTCCTCGCGGGGCGGGCCGGAGAACTTCCCGAGGCGCTGTCGACCGAGGCAGCGCTGGCCTGGTCGGAGCTCAAGGAGTCGCTGGCGCAGCTCGACCCGAGCGCGACCGGGGACCTGTATGAGGCGTCGCGCGAAGCGCTGGAGGCGCGGCCTCTCTTCCGCGAGTTCGAGAAGTTGATGGCGGCGATCGCGAAGGCACCCGCGAGCGCCAAGGATGCGCTCATCACCGAGCGCGAAGTGCGTCGCGACACGCTCAGCAAGAAATACCCCGCCGCCTGGAAGCGGTGGTACGTCAGACGCGGGATACGATGATCGGGGAATTGACACTGAGGCACTGAGGAGACTGAGGTACTGATGACAACTTGCTTGGGTACCACCAAGCAGTTCTCCGTTCCTCAGTCCGTTCAGTCCCTCAGTGGAGAATCGAGATTCATACGCTCTGCTCAATAACTGTAGCTCACTCATAGGGAGTCCCATGCACCCCGAACTTTCGAAGCTGCTCGACCTGCAGGCCAAGGACGCCGTCCTCGCCGAGATCGACGACCGTCTCGCCGTGGTCGCCGATGAGGAGGCCGCCCTCGACGCCGTGGTCGAACGGACCGCCGAGGCCGCCCGTCAGGCCCGCAAGTCGGCCGTCGGCGCCGCGACCCGGCGCGACGAGTTTGAAGAGCGGATCAACACCCTCAAGCAGCAGCACGAGCGACGCCAGGCGCGGCAGGAGTTCGTGCACAACCCCAAGGAGGCCGCGGGGCTGATGGCCGAGCTCGACCTCGCCCGCGGGGTGCTGGTGCGCGAGGAAGGGGAGTGGGTCAAGGTCGCCGACCAGGTGAAGGCGTCCGAACTCCGCGCCACCCAGGTCGAGGCCGAGGTCGACCAGGTGAAGGAAGGCCAGAGCGAGATGCGCACGTCGCTCGCCGCCCGCCGGAGCGACATCGAGCATGAGCGCGCCATCGCCGCCAAGGCGCGCGAGGACTCGGCCAAGACCGTCGAGAAGGGGCTCCGCACCCGCTACGACCGGCTCCGCAATGCGCGCCGGCCGCGGGTGCTGGTGGCCCTGAACGGCGCCACCTGCGGCGCCTGCAACACCGCCATCCCGATGAGCCGTCGCGCCGGGATCAAGGCGGGGGCCATCATCGATGCCTGCGAGAACTGCGGCGTGATCCTGTACCACGCCGATTGACGAAGGGTACCGGTGCCGGCCACGAACGGTGCTAGTGTGGGGGCGATGATCCGTACCTTCCCCATCCCCCCGCTCCGCTGGTCCCTGACCCCCGCGGCCGACCCCGCGACAGCGCGGGCGCTCGCCGACGCGCTCAAGGTGCCGGTGCCGCTCGCGGCGCTCCTGGTCCAGCGCGGGGCGGGGGACGCCGAGGTCGCGCGGCGGTTCCTCAAGCCGGATCTCGCCGCGTTGTCCGACCCCCTGTCGCTCGCCGGGATGGATCGCGCAGTGGAGACCATCCTCGGGGTGGTCCGGTCGGGGGGCACGATCCTCGTCCACGGCGACTACGACGTCGACGGTCAGTGCGCCACGGCGCTGCTCACCCGCGTGCTCCGGCAGGCGGGGGCCGACGCACGCCCCTTCGTGCCCCATCGTCTTCGCGACGGCTACGACTTCAGCTCGGCGGGGGTGGCCTACGCCCAGGAGATCGGCGCGGCGCTGGTGATCACCTGCGACTGCGGGATCACGGCAGTAGAGGCGCTCAAGGCGCTCAAGGCGCTCGGGATCAAGAGCGTGGTGACGGATCATCACCTGCCGCCGGAGATCCTCCCCGACGCGGACGCGATCGTCGATCCCCAGCGCCTCGATGACACCTCGACCCTCAAGACCCTCTGCGGCACGGGCGTCGCCTTCAAGCTCGCCCAGGCCCTCGTGGCGGCCCTGGGTCTTCCGGCCACGCTCCCGCTCCACTTCCTCGACTACGTCGCCCTCGCCACGGTCGCCGATCTGGTCCCGCTGGTGGACGAGAACCGGACGCTGGTGCGCCACGGCCTCCGGCTCCTCGCGCAGTCGCGCTGGTGCGGTCTCCGCGCTCTGGTCGAAGTGAGCGGCGTCGCCCCCGACAAGCTCAAGGCCTCGCACCTCGGCTACGTGATCGGTCCCCGGCTCAATGCCATCGGCCGGCTGGGCGACGCGGGGGACGGGATCAAGCTCCTCCTCACCGACGACCCCGCCGAGGCGGCCGGGATGGCCCGGGAGCTGGATCGCATCAATGAAGAGCGCCAAGCGCTCGACCAGCGGACCCTCGAAGCGGCGATCCAGCAGCTGGACCGTGAGTGCGATCCGGAGCGCGACGCGGCACTCGTGCTGGCCGCCGAGGGATGGCATCCGGGGGTGGTGGGGATCGTCGCGTCGCGCGTGGTGGAGCGGTATGGGCGCCCCGCCTTCCTCCTCGCGCTCGACGGCGACCTGGGGAAGGGAAGTGGCCGGAGCATCACCGGTTTCGACCTGCACGAAGCGCTGCACGAGTGCGCCGATCTCCTCGAGCGGTGGGGCGGTCACAAGATGGCCGCGGGACTTACGATCAAGCGAGCGAATCTGCCGGCCTTCAAAGAACGATTCGCCGCGGTAGGGCGTGAACGCTTGAACGCTTCGGACCTCGGCCCCCGGCAGCGGATCGACCTCGAGCTCGACCTCGCCGAGGCCACGATGGATCTCGAGAAGCTCTGCCGCTACCTCGAGCCGACCGGACTGGGCAATCCGGGGCCGGTGTTCGGGGCCCGCGGCATCCAATGGGGCGCCCCGCGCGTCGTCGGGTCGGGGCATTTGAAGGGGACGCTGACCTCCAACGGCACGAAGCTCGACGCGATCGCCTTCAGCTGGGCGGAACGGGCGCCCGATCTGACCAAGCCGGTGGATGTGGCGTTCCGGTTGGAGGAGAACACGTACAACGGCAGGACGACGCTGCAGGCGCGGGTAGTTGCAATATCGGCGACCGGTGCAGGGGGGATAGCTTCGTGATCCATCGCGGAAGCGCGGAAACGAGGAGTTGCACGGAAGAAGGACTTTGGGGGTCCTGGGATGCAGGCGCCCGAGCGCCCAGAAAAAGCAGGTTCCGCGAGCCTCCGTGCTCCCGTGCTTCCGCGATGAATCACGGGATCCTGGTAGCAGGGCTGAGCCGGCCGTGAGGATCGTCTCGGGCATCTACGGCGGCCGCCGCCTCGTCGCGCCCAAGGGGGACATCGCCCGCCCCACGCAGGACCGGGTCCGCGAGGCCTGGTTCTCGATCCTCGGCGCCGAGGTGGAGGGGGCGCGCGTCCTCGACCTCTTCGCCGGGAGTGGAGCACTGGGGCTCGAAGCGCTCTCCCGCGGTGCCGCCTCGGCCGACTTCGTCGAGAAAGCGCGGGCATCATCGATCGCCCTCGAGGCGAACATCGAGGCGCTGGGCGTACGCGAGGTCGCGAAGATCCGGAAGGGGGATGCGCTCAAGGTGGTCGAGTCGCTCGAGGCGGGGAGCTACGACCTCGTCTTCGCCGATCCGCCGTATGATCTGGGCGCGGGGGCCAGGCTGGTGGCGCTCTTCCGCGCCCGTCCCTTTGCCCGCATCCTTTCCATAGAACATCGCGCGACGGAGCAGCTCGCAGGGGACGACACTCGGCGGTACGGAGATACGGCGGTTACGTTCCTTTACAACCTCACCCCCTAGCCCCCTCTCCCGGGGCAGACCTCACCCCCTAACCCCCTCTCCCTCTGGGAGAGGGGGAACAGATCGGGATCACTCCCCCTCTCCCGTAAGGGAGAGGGGGTCGGGGGGTGAGGTCTGACTTGGCATCGACACTTCGCCTTTGGCACATACATGACCCGCATCGCCATCTACCCCGGTTCCTTCGATCCCCCCACCAAGGGGCACGAGGACCTCATCCGCCGGAGCCTCGCGCTCTGCGACAAGCTCATCGTCGCCGTCGCGGTCAACAGCCAGAAGCATCCCCTCTTCCCGACGGCCGAACGCCTCGCGATGCTTTCCGCGATCGTGGGCGATGATCCGAACTGCGAAGTGACCAGCTTCGAGGGGTTGCTGGCCGAGTTCGCGAAGGAGCGGGGGGCGTCGATGGTGGTGCGGGGGCTCCGCGCCGTGAGCGACTTCGAGTACGAGTTCCAGATGGCGCTGATGAACCGCCAGCTCAACGACAAGCTCGAGACCGTCTTCCTCGTCCCCGCGGTGGACCTGACGTATCTGAGTTCTTCGTTGGTGCGCGAAGTCGCGCGCCATGGCGGGAAGATCGACGGGCTGGTGCACGAGGTCGTGGCCGTGGCGCTCAAGAAGAAGTTCCCGCGGTGAGCTTTCGGCAGGGTCTCCTCGCTCGCGCCGCTCGGCTCAACGCGCGGGTCGTCCTGCCCGAGGGGGAGGACGAACGGATCCACGCCGCCGCGGACCGCCTGAAGACGGGGAAGATCGCTGAGCCGATCATCCTGACCGAAGCGAGCCTGGCCAAGCATCCGCTGCGCGAAACGGTGGATGCGTACCTCGCCACCCGACCTACCAAGCACCAGGCACCAGGGACCTTCTTGTTCGGTGCCGCGATGGTCGCCCTCGGCGAGGCGGAAGCGTGCGTCGCCGGCGCCACCCGTCCCACCGCCGACACCATCCGTGCCGCTCTCCGCGCCATCGGGATGGCCCCCGGCACCTCGGTGGTCAGCTCTTCCTTCTATATGGTGACTCAACAGTCGGGGCCGTGGCGGAAGGAACCGAAGCTCCAGACCGTCTACACTTTCACCGACTGCGCCGTCATCCCCGACCCGACGCCTGAGCAACTGGTCTCCATCGCCTGGGCCGCCGCGATGGACCGAGAGAGGCTGGTGGGAGACGTCCCCGTCGTAGCCTTCCTCTCCTACAGCACAAAGGGCTCCGCCACCGGCCCCAAGGTGGAGAAGGTCCGGGAGGCGGCCCGCCTCTTTGCGGAGCGGCATCCGGAGATCCTTTCAGATGGCGAGATGCAGCTGGACGCGGCCCTGGTCCCGGAGGTCGCCGGTCGGAAGTCTCCCGGCAGCCCGGCAGGAGGGAAGGCCAACGTACTGGTCTTCCCCGACCTCGACGCCGGCAACATCGGCTACAAGCTGGTCCAGCGGCTGGCGGGTGCCGCGGCCCTGGGCCCCCTCCTGCAGGGATTGGCCCGGCCGATGTCCGACCTGTCGCGCGGAGCCACCCCGGCTGATATTGTAGAGGTCTCGGCGATGGCCCTCCTCCAGGGGGCACCCGGGGTCGAGGCCTCATAGGCCGGGGCACACCGTCGATCCTATGCGTAGGGACCTCGTACTCTCCACGGAGGGACGGAAGGGACGGAGGCACTGAGAAAGAATTGTTCTTCTCCGTCCCTCAGTATCCTCCGTCTCTCCGTGGAAAATCCCGATCTTCAGTGACTTCATCGGAGGTCTGATGGGTTTTACGGCAACGAAGGACAAAGGCGGCGTGATGGTCGTCGGCGTCGACGGCCAGCTGATCGTGGGCAATCGGCAGGAGCTCAAGCAGCTCGTGCAGGAGGCGCTCGACCACAACGAACGCAAGTTCCTGGTCGACTTCTCCAAGGCCGGCTACATCGACAGCTCCGGACTCGGCGCCCTCGTCTCCATCTCCAAGAAGGTGCGCGAGCAGGGAGGCGAGCTCCGGCTCTCGGGGCTGAACGAAGATCTCCGCTCCCTCTTCGAGCTCACCAAGCTCGACACCCTCTTCGCCATCAGCGACTCGACCAAGCAGGCGCTGGCCGCGTTCTGATCGCCCGATGACCCAACCGATCCGTCTCGTCGTCCGCCGCACCGCGGACGTCGCCCTCCCGGTGGAGGTCAGCACCCGCATCCCGAGCGTGCTCGAGGCGGTGCACGAGTCGGTCGAGATCCTCACCCGCCACGCCTTCGCCGGGCTGCCCGCCGACGCCCCGTGCGAGCGGCTCCGCAACAAGCTCAAGACCCTCCTCTGTGAAGCGCTCGCCAACGCCATCGTCTACGGGCATCACGAGGATCCCGCCAAGTTCGTGGCCGTGCGCATCGAGGTCGAAGCGACCCTCGTCCGCGTGCACGTCACCGACGAAGGCGCGGGGTTCGACCCCGCCGCCGTCCATCCCCCGCTCGACCCCACCGACCTCGACCGCGAGACCGGCCGCGGCCTCCTGATGATCGCGAAGCTCGCCGATCACGTTCAGTTCAATCCGCAGGGGAACTCCATCTGCATGACGCTGCGCCGCCCGTAGGGCGGCTCGACGCGCTCCTCGACAACCTCGGCGCCCTCGCGAAAGGGAAGCTTCGCCTGTGGCACGTGGCCGAGAAGGGCCTCGAGCTCTCGATCGGGACCGATCCGGGTTGGCGGGTGAATGTGCCCGCCGCCGAAGGCCCCTTCCACACACCGGAGGGGGAGGCTTGGTTCGTCCCTCTCACCGGCGAAGACATCACGGGGTACTGGCTCGAGCTGGCCTATCTCCCGGTGCAGGATCGTCAGACCATTGCGGGCTGGGTCACCCCCGTCGTCGCGTCGGTGCTGGGTCGGAGCCGAGAGGCGGTGCGGCTGCACGAGGAACTGGCGGAGCGGAGCGCCGAGATCGACCTGCTGTATGTGATCAGCGACATCCTGGGCGACACCGTGCGGCTGGAGGAGGGGGCCAAGACCATCCTGCGCGAGATGTGCGACGCACTGGGTGCGCGCCGGGGATCGCTGATGGTGTATGAAGAGCAGACCGACGCGTTGCGGTTGGTGGCGGGGCGGGGGATGAACGTCGCGGACCTGGAGCCGGTGCGGGTGAGCGGGGAACAACACTCGGTGGCCGCGACCGTCTTCCGCTCCGGGCGGACGCTGTCGTGGAACCCCGAGGGCAATGGGGACAAGAACCCTGGCACCCCCGAAGGGCGCGACTACATCGGGAAGGGGTTCATGAGCGTGCCGATCGTATATGGCGCGCCCGGTGCCACAGCCCGCACCATCGGGGTCATCAACTTCACCGACCGGCTCGGGCAGGACGGCTTCAGCGCCTCCGACCGGAAGCTGGTCGAAGCGGTCGCGAGCCAGGTCGGTGCCGCCATCGCCAATTCGCGCCTAGTGGCAAGGGACCTCAAGCAGCAGCGCGTCGCGCGGGAGCTTGAGCTGGCGCACGATCTGCAGCTGCGCCTCCTCCCGTCGCCCTCGGTCTTGCAGGGGGATGCGCACGTGGCGGCGCGCTGCCGGCCGGTCGAGAGCGTGGGTGGAGATTTCTACACCTTCAGTCGGCTCGGGCGTGGACGCGTCGGCGTGATGCTCGGCGACGTCTCGAGCCACGGCTTCAGCGCGGCGCTGGTGCAGGCGATGGTGATGGC
>JANMWE010000172.1:0-2622 GCA_031393795.1 Gemmatimonadota bacterium | reverse complement strand
GCGCCCTCTTCGAGCTCGCGACCGACGGCCCCGGCTTTGCACGGGACGAGGAGGCGGGGAAGCTCGGCGAGACGCTGGTGCTCCCTCCCTGGTTCGAATCGAAGCGGAAGGAGATCGAGGCAGGGCTGCCGGTGCTCAAGTAAGGGCGTATGCAGAAGTGCAGAAGGGGCGGAACTGTCCGGTGCAAGGAGAGATCTGCCCTTGCCGCGTTTCAGTATGTGCGGTTTTCAGGTCACTGGATCGAGCGGCGGCTTTCCTGCGAAAATAGCCGTGAGATTCTCCACCGCCCGCATCCCCATCGCCGTCCGGGTCTCGATCGTGGCGCTGCCGAGGTGGGGGAGGGTGACAACGTTGGAGAGGGCAAGGAGGGCGGAGGGCACGAGAGGTTCCTGCGAGTAGACGTCGAGACCGGCGGCCGCCAACTGCCCACTTTTCAGCGCATCGATAAGGGCCGCCTCATCCACCACACTCCCCCGCGCGGTGTTGATCAGGTAGCTCCCCCGCTTCATCAGGGCGATCCGCCGGGCGTCGATCATCCCGATCGTCTCGGACGTGGCCGGGGTATGGAGCGACACGACGTCGCTGGTGGCGAGGAGCTCGTCGAGAGAGAGGCTTCTGGCTTCTGGTCGCTGGTGGCTCGCGGCAGGGGTGGATCGGGAGGCATAAACGACGTTCATCCCAAAGCCGAGCTTGGCGCGCCGAGCCGTGGCCTGCCCGATCCGCCCGAAGCCGACGATGCCGAGGGTCTTTCCCTGCACTGAATTGCCGAGGAGATGGGTCGGGCGCCAACCGGTCCAATCGCCGCGCCTCACCTCGCGCTCCCCTTCGCCCAGTCTCCGCGTCGCCATCAGGATCAGCGCCATCGCCAGGTCGGCGGTGGCTTCGGTGAGCGCCCCGGGCGTGTTGGTGACCACCAGCCCCGCAGCCTTCGCCGCGGCGAGGTCGATATGATCGGTCCCGGCCCCGAAGTTGGCGAGGATCTTGGTACACCACGGCCCCGCGCCGAGCGTGTCGGCCCGGAGCGGGTCACCAAGCGTACAGATGATACCGTCCGCGGTCCGGAGCGCCGCCTGCGTCTCGGCCACCGACAACCGATGGTCATCGGCGTTCGTCCGCACCTCGAATCGCTCGGCGGCGACCCGCTCGACCCCTTCGGGAAGGCGGCGGGTCAGGACCACGGTCGGTTTCGTCATAGGGATGCGAGAATGATAAGTTCCTCGGCGATGAAAGCGCCCGAACTCGACCTCCCGACCCTCCTCCGCGACCTCTATGCCGCCGCCCTCGCGGCCGTGGAGCCGGGTGCCATACTGACCGCCGCACTCGACCGCGCCAAGACCCCCGATCGTTCCCCCCACATCCTGGCCCTCGGCAAGGCGGCGCCGGCGATGGCGCTCGCGGCGACGAACTGGCTGGGGAAACGTCACCTCACGCCGGCGGGTGGCGCGGTGATCGGCGCGGCTCCTTCCGCCTCGCCCCATCCCGCCCTCCGCACCCATCACGGCGACCACCCCGAGCCACGCGCCCACTCCGCGAGTTCGGCACGGCTGCTCGAGGAAGCGTGTGCGGCGATCGCGCCCGGCGACATCGTCTGGGTCCTCCTCTCCGGTGGCGCTTCGAGCCTCCTCGGCGCTCCCGTTGCCGGGATGACCGACCACGACTACCAGGAGCTCTGTCACACCCTCCTCGGCAGCGGCCTCCCGATCGTCGAAGTGAACCGGATCCGGAAGCGCTTCTCCCGCTGGGGCGCGGGACGCCTCGCCGCCGCGATCGAAGGGGCGGATGTCACGGTGATGGTGCTGTCCGACGTCGTGGGCGACGACTTCGCCTCGATCGGCTCGGGGCCGTGCGTGGGCGATCCCTCCACCGCGGAGGTGGTGCGGAACGACCTGATCGGGTCGAGCATCGGCGGTATCCTGCCACCGTCGCTCCTGATCCACCTCGAAGACGTCATCTCCGGTCGCCTTCCCGAAACGCCGAAGCCGGCCGCGAGCTGTTTCCGTCGGGTGACCCACCAGGTGATCGGGGGGAACCGAATGGCGGTGCAAGCCGCGGCCTCGAAGGCGGAGTCGCTCGGCTTCCGCACCACGGCGCCGATCCGCCCGATCGTGGGAGAGGCGTCGATCGTCGGGCGTACGATCGGAGAGACCGTGGTCAAGCGTACCCCCGAAGGGCCCTGGTGCGCCGTTTGGGGTGGGGAGGCGATCGTGACGTTGGGGACCGAGAGCGGCAAGGGAGGACGGTGTCAGGAGATCGCCCTCGCCGCGGCCGAACGCTTCGCGCAGCTCGGCGGCATGCGACGTATCGGGCTCCTCGCGATCGGCACCGACGGTCGAGATGGACCGACCGATGCCGCCGGGGCCATCGTCACGCCCGAAACGTGGAACGCGATCAAGGCGGCCGGGCGTGACCCCGCCGCCGACCTGAAGCACCACGACGCCTACCCCGCCCTCGATGCGGCGGGTGGATTGGTGCGGACCGGACTTTCAGGCACCAACGTCAACGATCTAGTGATAGCTGTGGAGTTGTAGGTAGAAAGGTAGGAAGGTAGGAAGGTAGGAAGGGACCGGAGAAAGGAACCGTCCCGAACGATAGTGAGGGACCTGCTCAGAATAGAGTAGGTCC
>JANMWE010000163.1:0-13628 GCA_031393795.1 Gemmatimonadota bacterium | reverse complement strand
CACCCGGAGGAAGGTCTCCGAGAGGTCGCTCGGCGTGGCCTTGGTCTTGTACAGGCCCACGTTGAAGTCGACGGCCGGGGCGCAGAGCCAGCAGCCATCCGGCTCACGCCGGGTCCAGAAGGTGACGCCGTGCGGGAACTCTTCCCCGAATGTGGAAGCGCCGTCATTGCTCATTTCGTGCATCTGGGCCGTGAGGCGGCCCGGAAGAACGGCCAGCAACAAAGCGGCGACGGCCGCGAACAGGGTCCGACGGGTGGTGCGCATCGAGTTCTCCATCTGGGGTTGAAACGAAGGATCCAGCTACTGGATACGCCGGCCCATCAAAATAGTTCCCTTGGGTAAGTAGGGTGTGATGCCGGTCACCGGAGCATTACGGCCGCCGGCCGACCGCCTCGAGGGTCGGACGCAGGACCCGCCAGACGTTGTCGGCCACGATCCGGTGGCCCCGCGGATTCGGGTGGATCCCGTCCCCCTGGTTGAGCGAATCCACCCCGGCCACACCAGCGAGCAGGAACGGCACGAGGACCAGATGGTTCGTGCGGGCAAGGCCCGGATAAATGGCGCGGAACTGTGCAACGTATCGCCGCCCGAGGTTCGGCATCGCCTCCATCCCCACGAGGGCGATGCGGGTCGCGCTATCACGCGCCCGGACCCGGTCGATGATCTTCTGGATGGTGGCCCGGATCGAGTCGGGGTCCTGGCCGCGGAGCCCGTCATTCGCGCCGGTCTCGATCACCAGCACCGCCGGCGGGTTCTGCAGGATCCAGTCGATGGTGGCGAGGGTCCCGGCGGAGGTCACCCCGCTGTTCCCCCGGTTCACCACCTCGATCTTGAGTCCCGCTGAATCGGCCTTCCTTTGGATCAGGGCAGGATAGGCCTGGTCGGGATCGACGCCGAGGCCGGCGGTGAGGGAGGTGCCGAGGAAGACGACCTGCGGAGCTGATGAGCTGATGGGCTGATGAGCTGACGAGGGGGCTGACGGGCTGACGGGCAGACGAGCCACGGCGGTGTCGACACTTCTCCGACAGCCAACGACCATCAGGATCAGTCCCGCCGCGATGAGTCTAGATTTCATCCCTATGCTCCGAGCCGACGCCCTCACCAAGACTTACACCTCCGGCGGCCGTGACCTCACGGTGCTGAAGGATATCACATTCACGCTCGAACCCGGCGGGTTCCTCGCCATCGTCGGACCGTCCGGCAGCGGCAAGACGACCCTCCTCGGCCTCCTCGCCGGGCTCGACCGGCCGACCAGCGGCTCCGTCCACCTCGACGGTCAGGATCTCGCCTCGCTCGATGAAGATGACCGCGCCCGGCTCCGGGGCCAGAAGGTCGGCTTCGTCTTCCAGTCGTTCCAGCTGATCCCGACCCTCACCGCCCGCGAGAACATCGAGGTCCCCCTCGAGCTTCTGGGGCTGGAGGCCGGTGCCCGTGCCGATGAGCTCCTGGCCCGTGTGGGGCTCGCCGACCGCGGGCACCACTACCCCATCCAGCTCTCCGGTGGCGAGCAACAGCGGGTCGCGATGGCACGCGCTTTCGCCAACCGGCCCAAGATCCTCTTCGCCGACGAGCCGACCGGCAACCTCGACCGGACCAACGGTCACTCGATCGTCGAGTTGCTGATCGAACTCAACCGCACCCTCGGCACCACCCTCGTGCTGGTGACCCACGACCTCGAACTCGCCGCCAAGGCCAAGCGGATGCTCCGCCTCGCCGATGGGCTGGTGGTCGAGGACCACACCTCGTGAAGCGCTGGCGCTGGATCGTGGCGATGGCGTGGCGCGAGAGCCGCGCCGCGCCGCGCCGGCTCGTGCTGATGACCTTCGCAGTGGCGGTCGGCGTCGGCGCCCTCGTCGCCATCAACGGCTTCGCCGACAACCTCCGCGTCTCGGTCCAGGCACAGGCCCGCGCCCTCCTGGGCGGCGACCTCGGCCTCTCGTCGCGCCAACCCTTCACCCCCGAAGCGACGCGGCTCGTTCGGGTGCTGCAAGGAGGCGGCGACTCCACTAAGGCCTCCGCCGGTCGCTCGGCCAACGTGACCGGTTTCGCCGGGATGGCGTACGTGACCCGTACCAGCGGTGCCCGCCTGGTCCAGGTCGCCGCGGTCGAGGCGGGGTGGCCATTCTATGGTACAGTGAAGACCGTGCCCGGCGGGATCTGGGATTCGCTCCAGACCGGCCGCTTCGTCGTGGTCGACCCCGCCCTCCTCACCACCCTCGATGCCCGCCCCGGCGATACCCTCGCGCTCGGCGAGTCGCGCTTCATCATCCTCGGGTCCGTCACCCAGTTGCCGGGCGACGTGGGGGTCCGCTCCGCCTTCGCACCCAGGATCTTCATCCCCGCGTCGTACCTCGACGGGACGAAGCTCCTGAGCTTCGGCGCCCGAGCGTCGCACGATGTCTACATCAAGCTCCCCGATCCCAAGCGCGCCGAGATCCTGAGCGGCAGGTACGAGCAGAAGCTCCGGGCCGAAAAGGTCCGGATCCGGACCGTCACCGACGACCAGCAGGACCTGAACGACGCGCTCGGCACGATGGCGCGGTACCTGGGGCTCGTGGCGCTGATCGCGCTGCTGCTCGGCGGCATCGGGGTCGCAAGCGCCACCCACGAGTTCATCAACCGGAAGCTCGAGACCGTCGCGGTGCTCCGCTGCCTCGGCGCCACGGCGCCGCAGGTGTTCGGCGTGTACCTGACGCAAGCACTCGGCGTGGGCCTGATCGGCAGCATCGTGGGCGTCGGGATCGGCGTGCTGCTGCAGTTGGCGCTCCCGCGCGTGCTCAGCGGTGTCCTGCCGGTGGAGGTGGCCGTCACGATGTCCCCCGAGGCGATCCTCCTCGGGCTCGCGGTGGGGCTCTGGACCTCCTTCGTCTTTGCGCTGCGGCCGCTCCTCTCGGTGCGACGGATCTCACCGCTGGTCGCGCTGCGGCGGGACTTCGATGACACGGTTCGCCGTCAGCGCGATCCCCTGCGCTGGGCGGCGTGGACCCTGCTCGCGCTCAGCGTAGTGGGACTCGCCACGCTCCAGGTGCGGGAGATCCGCCCCGCCCTCGCCTTCAGCGGCGGGGTGGTCGTCGCCCTCGGCGTCCTGGCGCTCGCAGCCTCCCTCCTGGTGAAAGGAGTGCGGCGCTGGTTCCCGACGCGGCTCCCCTATCTCTGGCGCCAGGGGCTCGCGAATCTCTATCGGCCGGCCAACCAGACCGTCGTCGTGGTCCTGGCCCTCGGCTTCGGCGCCTTCCTGCTCGGCACCCTCTTCGTGGTGCAGTACAGCCTGGTCCAGCAGTTCTCGGTCGACGCCTCCCCCGACCGGCCCAACCTGATCCTCTTCGACATCCAGCCCGACCAACGCGTCGGGGTCGACTCGATCCTGCACGCCGCCGGTGTGCCGAAGAGCGCGCTCACGCCGATCGTCCCGATGCGGATCGCGAGCGTCAAGGGAAAGCCGGTGGCGCAGTTCACCGGCGAGGTCCGCACCGACACTGCATCCGAGCAGGGGCGCCCCCGTCGAGGCGAACGCCCCAACGCCTGGGCCTTCCGGCGGGAATATCGTTCGACCTATCGCGCCTCGAAGACTCCGACGGAGATCGTCGTGAAGGGCCGGTGGGCGGATTCGACCGCAGTCCGCACTCCGCAGTCCGCGGCACCCATCAGCGTGGAAGTCGATCTCGCCGGCGAGCTGGGCGTGACGGTCGGCGACACCATCGTCTGGGACGTCCAAGGGGTGAAGGTGCCGAGCGTGGTGGCCAACTTGCGGCAGGTGAACTGGGCGCGGTTCGAGCCGAACTTCTTCGTGGTCTTCCCCCCCGGCCCCCTCGATGCCGCCCCGCAGACCTGGGTCACGCTCGCCCGGCTCGACTCGGCCACCACACGCGGCCTGATCCAGCGCCGCGTCGTGGAGCGCTATCCCAACGTGTCGATGATCGACCTCTCGGTCGTGCAGGCGGCGGTGGACGACGTCCTTTCGCGCGTGACGCTCGGCGTCCGGTTCATGGCGCTCTTTTCGCTCGCGGCGGGGGGAGTGGTGCTGATCGGCGCGGTGGCCGGCACTCGTCGCCAGCGGATCCGGGAAGGCGTGCTCCTGAAGACCCTCGGAGCCACCCGCCGGCAGGTGATGCGGGTCGCGCTGGCCGAGTATGTATCGCTCGGGTTGCTGTCGGCGGTGACGTCGCTCGGCCTCGCGACTGGGGCAGGGTGGGCCGTGGTGGGTCGATTCTTCAAGCTGACGTTCCACTTTCCTGCGGGCGGGATCCTCGGATTCGGGGTGGCGATCATCGCCCTCACCGTGGCCGTGGGGCTCTGGACCAGCCGCGAGGTCTTCGCCCGGACGCCCTTGGAGATCCTCCGGGCTGAATAACAGCGCACCACGAAGGCACGAAGGGCACGGAGGGATCGCCTTTGCTTGGGATTCGCCTCTACTGGCAAGGAAGAACATTTTGTGGTCTAAAGGCTGGATCCGACCTTGGGACCACAAATCGTCCTTGGCTGCTCGCGGGCCGATTCCGCTTGTAGCTGGGGACCTCAGTGCCCTTCGTGCCTTCGTGGTGCGCAGTTGGCAGTTCTTGAAGGTGGCGGTAACTTTGCCCTGTCCTGAACCCACGGAAATGGGATGCTACCGATCGACCTGAAGGGCAAGCGCGCGCTGGTGGCCGGGGTGGCCGACGACGGCGGGTTCGGCTTCGCCATCGCCAAGGCGCTGGCCGAGGCGGGGGCGGCCGTGAGCGTCGGGACCTGGCCGCCGGCGATGAACATCTTCGAGAACCTGCTCGAGCGCGGGAAGATGGACACCTCGATGATGTTCGCCCGCGGTGGCAAGATGAATTTCGAGAAGGTCTATGCCCTCGACGCCGTGTTCGACACGCTCGAAGACGCCCCCGCCGACATCCGCGAGAACAAGCGTTATCGCGAGCGGGGCGATTTCTCGATCACGGGCCTCGCCGGTCGGCTGGAGGCGGATTTCGGGTCCCCCTGCCTCGACATTCTGGTACATTCTCTGGCGAATGGCCCCGAGGTCAAGAAGCCCCTGCTCCAGACCTCCCGGCGCGGCTATCTCGATGCCATCAGCGCCTCGTCGTATAGTGCCATCAGCTTGCTGCAGCGCCTGGGGCCGCTGATGCGCCCCGATGCCAGCTTCGTCTCGCTCACCTTCATGGCGGGCGAGCGCGTGATCCCCGGGTATGGCGGCGGGATGAGCAGCGCCAAGGCGGCACTCGAGAGCGATACCCGGACACTTGCCTTCGAAGCGGGCCGGAAGTGGGGAGTCCGGGTCAATACCATCTCGGCAGGTCCGTACGCCAGCCGCGCCGCCAGTGCGATCGGCTTCGTCAACTCGATGATCGCGTACTACAAGGCCAATTCCCCCCTGCCCCGGGAGCTCGAAGCGTCCGACGTCGGGCACGCCGCGGCATTCCTCTGCTCACCCCTGGCCAAGGCGATCACGGGGACCACGATGTACGTGGATAACGGGTATCACGCGATGGGGATGGCGGTAGTGCAAGAGTAGAGGGGTGAGTGCAAGGGATGAGTGGGCGAGAAAGCGAGGAAGCGAAAAGGGGTACCCGCGATAGTTGAGGTGCCCCTCTCGACTTGTATCTTTCGCGCCCACTCACCACTTGCACTCGTCCCTCTAGACTATGACTGCCGCCGCCCCCACGACCATCAAGAGCGTCAGCAGCGTCCACCCCAGCGCTTCGTCGAAGTCTCTGGTCGGTTCGTAGATGATCACCACCACCCCGACATCATTCCGCCCCGGGACCGCGCGCCACGCCACCACCGCGTGACGGGTGAGGCGGGTCGCGTACGCGCCCCCCGCCTCCGTCAGCATCCGCCCCGGGTGCTCCAGGCCCAGGTCGCCGAGGTCGCCGGCCTTGTGGTCGGGGGAGGCAACGATCCGCGCAGTCTCGCGATCGACCACCCAGACCCTGGCGTGCGGCCCGACCTCGCCGCTGTCGGGGAAGGCGCTCCCCTTGGCGATCGAGACGCCGAGCAGATCCTGCAGCCGGACTCCTTCCGCGGTCTCGAGGGCCACCTGCTGGCGCGCGAGCGCGGCGAGGATCAGCGGCACCGCCACCGTGGCGACGACCTGCCAGGCCGGAAGGGTGCCCCGTTCGATCCGGACACCGGCCGCAGCCCCCAACAGCGTCCCCTGCAGGGTGAACTTGAGGAGCTCGATCCAGGGGAGCCCACCCAGGCCGCCACAGACACCGGCCACGACGTGGATCAGGAGGACACCCAGGGCCACGGAGAGCCCGGGACGTGACCGCAGGAGCCTCCCGAGGAGCCAGGCCACCGGGATGGCGCCGACCCCGCCCGCCAGCGTCCACCCGATCGCGCGGGGGGAGCCCAGCCACCAGGCGGTGGTGAAGGTGACGCCGACCACGCCGCCGAAGAGGAGGAAGGTGCCGAAGAGGCGGCGAGGCGAGGCGGAGGCGACGGCAGGCGCGGTCATCGAGGCAAAGTAGGGGTCGGCGTGTATCTTGGGAACATGGACCGTCGTTTCCTTCTCCTGGGCGCCCTCTCGGCCTTTGCCGCCGTGGCGGCCGGTGCGTTCGGTGCGCACGCCCTCCGCGCGCACCTGAGTCCGGAGCTGCTGGCCGTCTACGAGACCGGTGCGCGGTACCAGATGTACCACGCGTTCGGGCTGATCGCCGTCGCACTGGTCAGCGCCGAAGCGCCCCAGCGCCTCACCGCCGCGGCGGGATGGTGCTTCGTCTGGGGGACGGTCCTCTTCTCCGGCTCGCTCTACCTGCTCGCCCTCACCGGCATCACCTGGCTCGGCGTCGTGACCCCTTTCGGCGGAGTACTCTTCCTGGCGGGGTGGGCGTGCCTGGCGGGGGCGGCCCTTCGGCCCAAGTGATGGATCGGTAACTGCAACTGATCGTCACGGAAGCACGGAGCGCTGACGGAAGGACGGAATGCTCCTTGCGGGAGTCAACATCACATCAGGTCGCGACCGATGGGATGTTTGTGGTCTCAAGGGGAGCTCCGCCCAGCACCCACAAAGTCTTCTTGTACCACGAAGAGGAGCTTCCCTACCCACGGAGCATTCCGTCCCTCCGTCTCTTCCGTGCTTCCGTGACAATCAGTTGCAGTCCTGTACCTCCGAGCGGACTCTCCCTCAATGACCGACCGTTACCGCACCCTGCTGCAACGCATCGACACCTGGTTCGCCCGGGCGATGGCGAAGCACGGCGACGTGATCCCCTGTCGTGCCGGGTGCACCGCCTGCTGTCACGGGCCGTTCGACATTTCACCGGCCGATGCCGAGTTGCTGCGCGAGGGGCTTGCGGCACTGCCGGCCAAGGAGCGCGCTGAGGTGCGGGTGCGTGGGGAATTATTGCTCACGCGGATGCAGGAGCTCGCCCCGGAGTGGGGGGCGCCGTGGGATGTGAGCGAGTTGGGTGAGGAGGGGTTCGACCGGGTGGCGGAGGCGCTGGGGGATGAGCCGTGCCCGCTCCTGGGCGATGACGGGCGCTGCCGCGTCTATGAGCACCGACCCCTCGTCTGTCGGCTGATCGGGCTCCCGATGCTCACCGATCTGGGGGAGACGCTGGAGAACGCCTGCCCGATCCAGGACCAGTTCCCCGGGTATCCGGAGCTCCCGGGCGTGCCGTTCGACTACGCCGCCTTCGCGACCGAAGAGGTGGCGGTCCTGGCGGCGACGCCGGGGCCGGAGACCACCATTGCGGCCATCGCGGCCGAGGACTGAGTCCGCACGGACGGACAGGACTGCAACTGATCGTCACGGAAGGACGGAGAACTGACGGGAGGACGGGACGCTCCTTGGATGAATCAAGATCCCTTCAGGTCGCGGGCAATGGGATATTTGTGGTTTCAAGGGAAGCTCCGCCCTGCACCCACAAAGTCCTCTTGTACCGCGGAGAGGAGCTTCACGGCGCACGGGGCCTTCCGTTCCTCCGTCTCTTCCGTCATTCCGTGATAGTCAGTTGCAGTCCCATCCCTTGAGCGGACCAAGCACATGGAAAAGGGGGCCCGTCGCTGGACGGAGCCCCCTCTCACTTCTCACGCAGTTGCAGTTACCTCTTACCGGGTCGTCACGACCACGGCGGCATGTTCCAGATCCCGTTCTGGCCGCGGTTGTAGAAGAACAACCCGAACAGCACCAGGACGACGAAGATCGCCAGCAGGAGCGGGAAGACGAAGAGCCCGCTGAAGAGCTTGTGGTCCTGTTTGAGGTGCATGTAGAACATCGCCACCAGGGCGAACTTGGCCGCCGAGAGGACCAGGAGGATCTCGACCACCATCTGGGAGACGAAGGTCCCGAAGGTGCCGGTCATCCCGCGTTCGGCGATCTCGTACGCCCCGACCTCCATCGCCGTGAGGGCGAAGAGGATGATGGCGATGGTGACGTACAGCTGCCAGCCAGGGTGCGAATGGCCTTCGGTGTGGGTCGCGGACATATCACTCATGGGTGGCGATCCTCACTTCATCAGGTAGACGACGGGGAAGATCACGATCCAGACCACGTCGACGAAGTGCCAGTACAACGCGGCGATCTCGAGGTTGAGCGCCTTCTCAGGGCCCATCTTGCCGCGGAGCCCCAGGTACAGGAGCGTCGCCAGCCAGAGCACGCCGATCGAGACGTGGGTGCCGTGGAAGCCGGTCAGGGTGAAGAAGCTCGACCCGAAGAGGTTGGTCGTGAATCCCAGCCCCTTCTCCGTCACGAAATGGGTGAACTCGTACACCTGCATCCCGATGAAGAAGAGTCCGCAGACCACGGTGGCGCTGAGCCAGCCGATGAACTGCTTCTGCTTGCCGCGCTGGAGCCCGTTCAGGGCCAGCACCACGAAGAAGGAGCTGAACAGGAGCACCGCGGTGCCGAAGGTGACGAGCGGGATCGAGAAGACGCGCTCCATCACCTTCCCGGTGGCCGGGTTGGTCCAGTCCTCGTGCGGGTAGGGGCCATTGAGGCTCTGGCCCTTGTACACCACGTAGGTGGAGATCAGGGTGGCGAAGAAGAGGCACTCGGATCCGATGAAGGTCCAGATCGCGAGCTTCCGGTTGTCGAGCCCCGTGGAGGTCGGGGGGTGCAGGACGGCGTCGTGGGCCACGTCGTGACTCCTCAGGAGAAGGCCGGCTCGAAGGCCCACCGATAGATGCCGGTGAGCAGGACCGCCCCACCCAGGAGCATCACGGGGACCACCACGCCGAGGATCAGGCCGATGAAGAAGATGAGGATGCCGGAGGCGGTGACGAGCGGCCACCAGGACGGGTTCGGCATGTGGACCGCGTCCTCCGGGTAGTGCTTCGGCTCCGGGGCGAACCCGCCCATCTTCCGCTTGGCGGCCCACCACGCGTCACGCGAGTCGACGGTGGGGAGCTCGGCGAAGTTGAAGTGCTGCGGCGGCGAGGGAATGGACCACTCGAGCGTGGCGCCATTCCACGGGTCGGCCGGCGCGTCGGCGGGCCGGCGGCTGGTCTTGATGACGTTCCAGAGGAACACCGCGAAGGACGACGCGATGGTGAAAGCGCCGATCGTGGCGATCAGGTTGTCGGTCTCGAACCCGAGCCCGGCCGCGTATGTGTACACTCGGCGCGGCATCCCGTTGAGCCCCAGGAAGTGCATCGGGAAGAAGGTCAAGTTGAACCCGATCAGCATCATCCAGAAATGCACCTTGCCCAGCGTCTCATCGAGCACCCGCCCGAACATCTTGGGCCACCAGTAGTAGCCGCCCGCCACCAGCGAGAAGATCGACCCGCCGAACATCACGTAGTGGAAGTGCGCCACCACGAAGTAGCTGTCGGTCTGCTGCAGGTCGGCCGGGGCCACCGAGTGCATCACGCCCGAGAGGCCGCCGATGATGAACATCGCGATGAAGCCGAGCGCGAAATACATCGGGGTCTTCATCTGGAGCGAGCCGCCCCAGACCGTGCCGATCCAGTTGAAGATCTTCACGCCGGTCGGGACCGCAATGAGCATCGTCATCAGCGAGAAGACCGTGTCGGCCACCGGGCCCATCCCCACCGCGAACATGTGGTGGCTCCACACGCCGAACCCGAGGAAGGCGATGAAGCACCCCGAGAAGACCATCGCGGTGTAGCCGAAGAGCGGCTTCCGGCTGAACACCGGCAGGATCTCGCTGATGATGCCGAACGCCGGCAGGATCAGGATGTACACCTCGGGATGGCCGAAGAGCCAGAAAAGGTGCTGCCAGAGGAGCGGGTCGCCGCCGCCGCCGGGGCTGAAGAACGAGGTCCCGAAGAACCGGTCGTACATCAGCATGATCAGGGCGACGGTGATGATCGGGAACGAGAGCAGCAGCAGGATCTGGGTGATGAGGCTCATCCAGGTGAACACCGGCAGCCGCAGCATCTTCATGCCGGACGCGCGGAGGTTCAGGATGGTGACCGTGAAGTTCACCGCCGCCGCCAGCGAGGCGACGCCCAGGATCTGCAGGCCCGCCACCCAGAAGTCGGTGTTGAGGCCGGGGGAATACTGCTTCGACGTCAGGTTAGCGTACCCGAACCACCCGGCGTTGGGCGCCGCGTTGAACAGGAAGCTGGCGTTGAGCAGCAGGCCGCCCAGCAGGAAGGTCCAGTAGCTGAAGGCGTTGAGCCGCGGGAAGGCCACGTCCCGGGCGCCGATCTGCAGCGGGATCATGTAATTGAAGAACATCGCCGACAACGGCATGATCCCGAGGAAGATCATCGTGGTGCCGTGCATCGTGAACAGCTGATTGTACTTGTCGGGCGAGAGGAAGGTCTGCTCCGGAGCGTGCAGCTGCCACCGGATCATCAGCGCCTCCAGGCCGCCGATCAGGAAGAAGACGAACGCGGAGGCCCCGTACAGGATGCCGATGCGCTTGTGATCGACCGTGGTGAGCCAGCTCTTGATCCCGGTCGACTCGTGGGCAGTGCTCATGGTCAGGTTCCCCGGGTCAACGGTGCGAGCGGAGGTAGTGCACCAGGGCGGTGATCTCGCCCTCGGTGAGGGGACGCGGCAGCTTCATCGCCGACCCGACCTTCACGGCCTGCGGGTCGCGCAGCCAGCGCGCCAGGTCCTCGTCATTGTTCTGCAGCATGCCGGCCACCAGGTGATGGCGGAGGCCGACGTGCGACAGGTTCGGGCCCTGCAGGTCCACCAGGTTCGCGGTCGGCTGGCCGGTCATCGCGTGGCAGCCGATGCACCCCGCCGCCATGAAGGCGGTCTTGCCGGCCTGATAGAGCGTGTCCCTGGCCATCGTGCTGTCGACCATCGGGGTCTTCTGCGCGGTCACCCAGGCGGCGAAGCCCGCGCTGTCCGTCGATACCACGTGGAATCCCATCCGGCCATGCTGCATCCCGCAGAACTCGGCGCACTGTCCCGAGTAGATGCCGGTATCGGCGGCGGAGAACCAGAAGTGGTTGGTATGGCGCGCGATCATGTCGCGCTTGCCGGCGAACTGCGGCACCCAGAACGAGTGGATCACGTCCTTGGTCGTCAGGCGCAGGTCCACCTTCCGGTTGAGCGGTACCCGGAGCTCGTTGGCCGTCACGATGCCGTATTCCGGATAGCGGAACTCGAACCACCACTGGTGCCCGATCACCTCGACCACCAGCGCGTCTCGGCCCGGGTCCTCGCTGGTGCGCCAGATCGTCCGGACCGTCGGCACGGCGATGAACGCCAGGATCGCGGCGGGGATGATCGTCCAGACGATCTCCAGCGCCGTGTTCCCGTGGATCTGGGACGGCTCCGCGTCGCCGGGGCGGCCGCGGAATTTCCAGATGGCGTAGATCAACACCCCTTCGACCAGGATGAAGACCGCCAACGCCCACCAGACGGTGGTCATGAAGAGTTTGTCCACCATCTCCGCGAAGTCACCCTTGGGGATCAGGGTCGACTGCGGGTAGGTGGCGCTGTCGCCGGTGCAGGCGGCAACAGCGACCAGCAGTAGCGCCGGCAGGGCGACCCAGGCGAAGCGGGTCGGGCGGCGCCAGGCAGACTTCAGAACGTTCATCGACCTATTGTCCCTGTCGGGGGGCCGAAGCCGGAAAACGGCGGGAAAGGCGCGTGAAAATAGCCCCGAAAGAGGGGTCGGTCAATGAAACAGCTCCGGTGAAATTCGGAGGTCATTCAATTACGACAATTATAGTCGTCTATTCGAGCGCTTCTGCATTGGCTCTTGGCTGCTGGCTGTTGGTGGATCGCGGCTAAGTTGAGTGGAGTCACCAGTAGCCAAAAGCCAACACCCCTCTCCAGCCCCACCGCCCCGGATACGTACAAATGACCCCCACCGAACGCCGAGCCCTGATCGCCCGCTACGCCGAAGGCCCGGAGCTCCTCCGCCGCGCCCTGGCCGAGGTCCCCGAAGAGGCGATGCAGTGGCGCCCCGCCCCCGGGAAATGGTCGGTCCACGAGGTCGTGATCCACTGCGCCGACAGCGAGGCCAACGCCCACGGCCGGATCCGCACCCTCGTGGCCGAGGAGAAGCCGGTGATCCAGGGGTACGACCAGGACCGCTGGGCCAAGGTCTTCGACTACCACTCCCGCCCGATCGGCACCGCCCTAGTGACGGTGGAGGCGGTCCGCGCCAACACTACTCCGCTACTCGAGTCCCTCACCGACGCCGACTGGAAGAAGATGGGGACCCACACCGAGTCGGGGAGCTACGGTGCGGAGGACTGGCTCCGGAGCTACGGCCCGCACCTCGAAGTGCACTCGGCGCAGGTCCGGCGAACCCTCGCCGCATGGCGAGGGAGCGGCAAGTAGCGAGTGCAAGTGCCGAGTGGGCGACGAGCGAGAAAGGTGAAAGGGGACCCGATCAGGGCCCCCTTTCGAGCTTGGCGCTTTCTCGCCAACTCGCCCCTTGCACTCCTCACTCTCACCTGCGTCGCATAGCGCGCTCGATCTCGTCCCCGTTCCTCGGCGCCCCGGCACTCAGCACCTCGTGCCCGGTCGCGGTCACCAGCACGTCATCCTCGATCCGGACGCCGAGGTTCTCGGCGGCGAGGTAGATGCCGGGCTCGACGGTGAGGATCATCCCGGGCACGAAGGGGGAGTTGTACGCCCCGACGTCGTGCACGTCCATGCCGAGCCAGTGCGAGAGGCCGTGAATGAAGAACTTGTTGCAGTCGCCGCCGTCACAGAGGGTGCCGGAGTGCGCCTTCATGTAGTCGCGCGCGATCTGGTTCAGCCGCCCGATGGTCATCCCCGGGTGCACCGAGTCGATCCCCACCTGCTGGGTGGCGAGCACGAGGTCATAGATGGCGCGCTGGCGCGGCGTGAACTTCCCCGACACCGGGTAGGTGCGGGTCACGTCCGCCGCGTAGTACCCCCACTCCGAACCGATGTCGACCACGACGAGGTCCCCCACCTGCATCTGCCGGCGGCTCTTGTCGTAGTGCAGCGTCACCGAGTTCGGCCCCGACCCCACGATGCTCGGGAAACTCACTCGCTCGGCGCCGTTCCGCCGGAACGCCGCTTCGATGACGGCCTCGAGCTGGTACTCCCACATCCCCGGCACCATCGTGCGCGCCGCATCGCGCTGCGCCTCGATGGTGGCGTTGATGGTCCCCCGCATCCGCCGGATCTCATCCGCATCCTTCACCAGCCGGAGCGCCGCCAGCTCGGGCCCGATGTCCTTGACGACCGGCGCCGCGCCGAACCCTCCGAAGATCAGGCGCCGGAAGAAGGT
>JANMWE010000146.1:0-16057 GCA_031393795.1 Gemmatimonadota bacterium | reverse complement strand
AGGAGCAACGCGATGCCCGCGACCGGGTGCGGGACCACCACCGGGAGGTCAACGAGTCCCTGCACCAGTCGCTTGCCGGGGAACCTCCGGCGCGCCAGCGCCCAGGCGAGCGGAAGGCCGAGGAGCGCGCCGAACGCGGTCGCTGCGGTGGCGCAGAAGAGGGTAAGGAAGATCGAGCTCCGGACCTCCGGATCCCCGAAGGCCGTGCCCAGGCTCATTGGCCCCGCCTCGAGCACAAGGCGCACGAGGGGACCGACGATGAAGAGCATCAGGAGGGCGCTGGTCGCCGCGAGGGCGAGGCGCAGGGCGGTGGGGCGGGGAGCCACGGAAGGAGGGTAGTCGCGCGGTGGCGAGTGGGCTAGGGATGTTGGAGTTGGGAGTTTGGAGTTGGGAGTTTGGAGTTGGGAGGGGTGCGTCCGACACCGTCGCTGACGGTTGCACCCCTCCCAACTCCAAACTCCGAACTCCCGCCAAGCGCCGACCGGTTTGCCACGGAGCAAGCGGGCAGTACATTTCCGAACTATGCGCGTTTCTTTCCTCGGACTGGGTGCGATCGGTGCGCCGATCGCCTCCCACCTCGCCGGCCCGC
This sequence comes from Gemmatimonadota bacterium, assembly GCA_031393795.1. Taxonomy (GTDB): domain Bacteria; phylum Gemmatimonadota; class Gemmatimonadetes; order Gemmatimonadales; family GWC2-71-9; genus CAMLHU01. The sequence continues at coordinate 15,468 of JANMWE010000146.1, read as the reverse complement.
ACCAACTCACCGTCTGGAACCGGACCCGCGCTAAGGCCGAGGCATTCGCGGCCGCGCATCCGGCGAAGGCCGCCGCGACCCCGCGCGAGGCGGCGACCGGCGCCGAGGTCCTCCTTACCTGTCTCCCGACCTCGGCCGAAGTAGAGCAAGTGCTCTTCGGGCCCGATGGAGCGGCGACGGCGCTCGCCCAGGGGACGCTGGTGATCGACAGCACCTCGGGTGATCCCGCCTCGTCGCGCCGGATCGCCGCGCGGCTGGCGACCCAGGGGGTCGCCTTCGTCGATGCCCCGGTGAGCGGCGGAGTGAGCCTGGCCGAGAAGGGGGAGCTGACGGTGATGCTGGGGGGCGATGCGGCGGCGGTCGAAAGGGCCCGTCCGGTGGTGGCCCTCTACGGGAAGAAGAAGGTCGTGCACATCGGGCCGGTGGGCGCGGGACACGCGGTGAAGGGGGTCAACAACGCCCTCCTGGCCGCCAACATCCTTTCGGCCTCCGAAGGGATCACGGCGCTGGTGAAGGCCGGCGTGGCGCCGCGGGTGGCGGTGGAGACCATCAATGCCTCGAGCGGGGCGTCGTTCGTCACCCAGACGCTCGTGCCTGACCGGGTGCTGACCGGCGCCTATCCGCGTAGCTTTCGACTGGCCCTGCTGGACAAGGATTGCGGCATCGCACTGGACCTTGTCCGAGAGATGGGGATCAGCGGTCCCGTCCTCGCGGCGGTCAAGGGACGGATGGCCGAGCTCCGCGCGTTGCTGGGCGAAGAAGAGGATTACATGGCCCCGTTCCGGCAGGCAGAGAGGGACTCGGGGGTAAAGATCCGAGGGTAGTGCTTGGTGGCTGGTCGCTGGTCGTTGGTGACTCACCACCGCGATCATCACACCAGTCACCAGGTACCAGGCACCAATCACTTTCAACCGGTCCCGCCACCATGTCCTGGGGCACCACGCTTCTTGTTCCTGCGACGCTGCATCTGTCCGACGGCACCGAGTTCGGTGGTTCGCTGCACGTCCAGTCGGCGGTGGCGCACCACCCCGGGCCCGAGTCGGTGGTGGAGCTGCTGAACCGGTCCGAGCCCTTCCTCGTGCTGATCCTCGACGAGGACGGTGTCCGCTTCGTGCCCAAGGCCCAGGTGGCGCTGGTCGAGACCACGGCCCCGGAGAGTGAGGAGGGGGACCGCCGGTCGGCGGTGCGCTTCCTCAATCTCGAGGTCGAGATGATGAACGCCCGGGTGCTGCAGGGGTCCGCCGAGAGCGAGCTCCCGCCCAACCGGTCGCGGGCGCAGGATTTCCTGAATGACGGCGGGGAGTTCTTCCCGCTGACCGCCGAAGGCACCCTGTGGGCCGTGCACCGGACCCACGTACGCTCCGTCCGTCCAGTGGATTGACCCGTGGCGAAACTCGACAAATTCCTCGAACTCCTGGTCACGCAGAAGGGCGAAGCCCTCGAGCTCGTCCCCGGCAAGCCGGCGACCCTCATCACCGGGGCCGGCGCCAAGCCGATGACCAAGGATCCGTTGACCGCGGCGCAGATCGTGGCGCTGGTGCGCGAGATCGCGCCGGCCGATCGGCGGACCCTCGCTCCGGGGCAGGAGTCCCGCTTCGAGTACGCGTCACCGGCAGGGCCGGTGGCGGTCTTCTACGTGAATGACGACGGAGGTACCGCGCGCTTCCGGCCCGGCCCGCTCCCGCCCGAGCCTGCGGCCGCGCCGACCGCGAAGGCCTCCCAAGGCGAAGTGGTGGAGGGGCCCCGTGCCACCGCCCCCCCGACCCGGAAGTCGCAGCTCTACTCGGTGGTCCCCGAGGATCTCGCCGGCCCCCGGGCGAAGATGGAAGTGATGCTCCGCGAACTGGTCAGGAGCGGCTCGTCCGACCTGCACCTGCGCACCGACCAGCCACCGATCCTCCGCCTCCACGGCGAGATGGCGCGGGAGGACAAGCCCCCCATCGGCGAGGCGGAGCTCGAAACCCTGATCCACAGCATCATGACCCCCAAGGCGCTGGGGGAGTTCACCGAGCGGAACGACACTGACTGGGCCTACGAGATCGACGGCGTGGCGCGCTTCCGCTGCAACGCCGGACGCGAACGGTTGGGGCCTTTCGCGGTCTTCCGGATCATCCCGACCAACATCCTCACGGCCGACCAGCTCGGGCTCTCGAAAGAGGTCCAGAACCTGGCCTTCCTCACCAAGGGGTTGGTCCTGGTGACCGGACCGACGGGGTCGGGCAAGTCCACCACCTTGGCCGGCATCATCGACCTGGTCAACCGGACCCGTACGGACCACCTCATCACGATCGAGGACCCGATCGAGTTCGTGCACCCGAGCCGCAAGTGCATCGTGACCCAGCGCGAGGTCGGGGTGCACACCAACGGGTTCAAGCAGGCGCTCCGCGCCGCCCTCCGCGAGGACCCCGACGTCGTGCTGGTCGGCGAAATGCGCGACCTCGAGACGGTGGCCATCGCGATCGAAACGGCCGAGACGGGCCACTTGGTGTTCGGCACGCTGCACACCACCACGGCGCCGAGCACCATCGACCGCATCATCGACCAGTTCAGCGCCGACCGGCAGGGCCAGATCCGCGTGATGCTCTCCGAGTCCCTGAAGGGCGTCGTCTCCCAGACGCTCTGCAAGAAGATCGGCGGCGGCCGCGTGGCGGCGCGCGAGATCCTCCTCACCAACGGCGCGGTGTCGAACCTGATCCGCGAGGGCAAGGTCTTCCAGATCCCGTCGATCATGCAGACCAACCGGAAGCTCGGCATGGTCACGATGAACGACTGCCTGATCGACCTGGTGGACGCCAGGCAGGTCGAGCCGAAGGAGGCCTACATGAAGTCGGTGGACAAGGGGGGCTTCCTCGGCCTGCTCAAGGCCAAGAAGCACGACGTCGGGTTCCTGGACTCGATGAAGGAATGAGCAAGGCAGAGCCGCTCGCCGCCGGCCCCATCGTGGTGCTGGTCGAGCCGCAGGACCTGGTCAACATCGCGAGCGTGGTGCGACTGGCCAAGAATTTCCTGCTGGGGCAGGTCCGGCTGGTCAATCCGCGGGAGTTCGATCCCTACCGCATCGAGGGGATCGCGCACAACACCGCCGAGGTGGTCGAGGGGATCGGGTTCTACGACTCCCTCGAGGCCGCCTTGGCGGATTGCGTGTATGCGGTGGCGCTCACCGCGCGGGGGCGGGCCCACAAGCGGACCCTCATCCGCCCGCGCGCCGCCGCCGAGCTCCTGGTGGAGCATCAGGCCGAAGGGCCGGTGGCGTTCGTGCTCGGGCGCGAGGCGAGCGGGCTCACCAACGAGGAGCTCGACCGCTGCCACGCGCTGGCCACGATCCCCACCAATCCCGATCACTCCTCGCTCAACCTGGCGCAGGCGTGCGGGATCGTGGCGTACGAGACGATGCTGGCGCGCGGTGGGGAGCGGCAGAAGATGAAGTCCCCGCGCCGGAAGGGCGGGGGGGCCGCCAAGGCCGACCAGCTCGCCTGGCTCTTCGCCGATTGGGAGCGCTCACTCACGGCGGTCGAGTTCTTCAAGACCCGCCAACCTGACCAGGTGATGCGCGCCTTCCGCGAGGTGATCTACCGCGCCAAACCTGAGGTTCGGGAAGCGGCTCTGGTCCGGGCGATGGGGATCGAGGTGGTCCGGTTCCTGGAACGGAAGGGGTTGCCGGTGCCCCCTCGGTTGCGTCCTGAGGCGGAGGACCCCGGGGAAGAGGGGTAGGAAGGTAGGAAGGTAGGAAGTGGGCCGGGCGGGCTTCGTACCTTCCTACCCTCCTACCTTCCTACCCCTGCCTGCTGTCAAAAAATCGACCAAACGTCAGTTTCTGCCCCCCAACTGTCTAATGATTGGACAGTTGGAGGCCGTTTTGGCCGTTAACTAGGTGTTACTGGCCTAAATCCCTGCCCCTGTGTAGCTTACGACTCCTTCACCACACCGGTACCAGGAGGACCTTTGGGGCGATCCGCTGCCTATTGGGCCACCAACCTCTACCCTGACGCCCGGGTCGAGCCGAAGCCGAGCGCTCCGTACCGGGATCTTCCGGTGCTCGAGTCCGGCCGGTTCCGCCAGCTGCGCGACGGGCTTCAGAAGGTCCCCAACATCGTCGAGCATGTCCGGTTCCTCGGTCCCACCTGGAAGTGGGCCTGGGAGTACGGGATGGGCCAGCGCCGGCTCTGCTGGCTCCACGCGATGTCCGGGAGCGTCAGCGCGACCTTCACCCTGACCTACGACGAGGAGGCCAAGGCGCTCCGGCTCAAGCAATTGGCCGCCCCGGTCAAGTCGGCGATCCTCTACGGCCAGCGGACCGGACCGGTGCGGTGGTGCTGGATCGAGTTCACCGACCGCAAGATGGCCGAGGGCTTCCTCGGCTTCATGAAGCGGAAGGGGGAGTGGATGCTCGCGGAGCAGATCCCGCCCGGACGGCGCAAGGCGGCGAGCTGAACTGAGCATTGATACGAAGATCGGCCCCGCCGGGAAGCTCACGGCGGGGCTGCGTTTTTTCGCGCGAACCCAGGAAGGACCGAGCCCAGGATGTTCCCGTCGAGGGGCGAAGGCCGGCCCTGAATCTCAGTTCAGAAATGAATCGGCTCGGGGGGGATGATCTCTCCCTCGGTTCGACTCCTCCTGGGCTCGGTTCATCCTGGGTTCGCGCGCTCCTGTTCCACCGCCCGGGAGCCATTGAACGCACCATCGAACACCGACCACAACACTCGGGTATAAATCGTTATCTGATAGTGGGTTGTGAGGCCGTGAAGGACGCTTATGTTTACCGCCGTTCCCAAGTCAACTTCGCTCTTCGGTGACCAGATGCGGAAGCTCGTCCTCCTCGGTGGCGGGGCGCTCGTGGCGATCATCGCCGCGGTCGTGCTGTGGCGTCCGTCGAGTGCCCAGACCCAGGATCCCGTGACGGTGGCCCGGACGCTGACGGCGGCCGACACGGCGGCCTTCCGGGGACCGACCCAGCCGATCCTGTTCCGGCACGATCTCCACGCCGGACAGTTCAAGATGCAGTGCCAGTACTGCCACTACTCCGCCAACGTCTCCTCCGAGCCCGGCATCCCGTCGATGCAGACCTGCATGGGCTGCCACCTGGTGATCGCCGGTACCGATTCGACCAATCAGGCCGAGATCACCAAGCTTCGGAATGCGTGGCGCGACCGAAAGCCCATCGAGTGGAACCGCATCCACTTCCTCGCGCGTCACGTGCACTTCCCCCACGACCGCCACATCAAGGCGCTCGGCGCCACCGCCTGCGCCACCTGCCACGGCGACGTGACGCGGATGCCCCAGGTGTTCAAGGTCAACAACGTGACCAATATGGGCTTTTGCATCACCTGCCACCTCGAGCGGGGCGTGAATCGGGATTGCACGGCCTGTCATTACTGAGGTACGTGGTGCGTGGTACGTGGTACGTGGGTCACTCCTCGTGCCGAATCCCACGTACCAAGCACCAAGTACCACGTACGAATAGAGGGATCTTCGATGTCTGATCAGACACCCGACAACAAACTCGACCGCCGCCGGTTCCTGACCGTCGTCGGGGCCACCGGGGCCGGTGCCGCCGCGCTCAGCGGCTGTACCACCGACCGGGTCCAGAAGCTGATCCCGTATATGGTGGGGAATGAGGACCAGATCCCCGGCATCGCCACCTACTACGCCAGCAGCTGCACCGAGTGTGCGGCGGCGTGCGGTCTCCACGTGCGCACGCGCGAAGGTCGCGCGGTCAAGCTCGAAGGGAACCCGGTGCATCCGGTCAACCGGGGCACCATCTGCAGCCGAGGCCAGGCGGGACTCCAGGGGCTCTACAATCCGGACCGCATCGCGGGCCCGATGGCGCGGCAGGCCGACGGCACGTTCAAGCAGATCGAGTGGACCGAGGCGATCACGCTCCTCGTCACCAAGCTGAAGGCGGCGCCGGGCAGGGTCGCGGTGCTCTCGGGTCAGGCGCCCGGCACCTTCGACACCCTCCTCGAGGGGTGGACCAGGGCCCAGCAGGGGACGCTCACCCGATGGGAGCCGTTCGGCCACGAGCCGCTCCGGCTTGCCAGCCAGCGCGTGTTCGGGCGGGACGAGCTGCCGCTCCACGATTTCGCGGCCGCCAAGCACATCGTCTCCTTCGGTGCCGACTTCCTCGAGACCTGGCACACGCCGGTCGAGCAGCAGCGCGGCTTCGCCCAGAGCCACGGCTTCACCCAGGGTCCCACGGCCAAGACGGTGTACGTCTCGCCGCGGATGGACCTCACCGGGATGAACGCCGACGCCTGGGTGCGTGTCACGCCCGGGACCGAGGCGATCCTCGCCCTCACGATGGCCAACATCATCCTGAGCGAGCGGAACCGCGCCCCCGCCGACGCCAACGGCCTCCGCGGGATGCTCGGCGGCTACACCGCCGAGAAGGCGGCGCAGCAGGTCGGCGTCACGGTCGACAAGATCAGGCAGCTGGCGCGCGAATTTGCGTCGGCCCAGCCGTCGCTCGCGGTCGCGGGTGGCGTGGGGACGCAGCACCGCGAGGCGCTGGAGCTCTGCGCCGCGGTGCACCTCCTCAACTACGTCGCCGGCAACGTCGGGACGACGGTCAAGTTCGGCGCCGGGGTCACCCGCGGTGACGGGTACGCCGCGATCGAGCGCCTCTTCGGGCGGTTCGACAAGGGCGAAGTGGCGGTGCTCCTGGTGCACGACGCCAATCCGCTCTACGCGCTGCCGAAGTCAGGGCAGTTCGCCGAGCGCTTCGCCAAGGTCGGCTTCAAGGTCTCGACCGCCGCGGTGATGGACGAGACCGCGATGGCCTCGGACCTCGTGCTCCCGAGCCTCCACCCGCTCGAGCGGTGGGATGACATCCGGCCTCGCGCCGGCGTCCTGGGGCTGATGCAGCCGGTGATGGAGCCGGTCTTCGCGGGGCGCCACACCGGCGACGTGCTGCTCCAGACCGGGAAGCAGCTGGGCGGTACCGCGGCGTCCGTCGCCACGGCGACGGACTACAAGACCTATCTGCAGAACGCCTGGGCCCTCGAGGCCAAGCGGCGCCGCGCCGCCGATGCGGTCCAGTTCTGGCGCGACGCGCTCCAGCGAGGCGGCCTGTTCGACGTCGCCTCGCCTTCAGCGCCTGTCCGCCTCAGCGCCACAGCGCAACTGACCAAGGCGGTCGGCGCCACATTCGACGGCGACGGCGCGTATACCCTGATCGCCGCACCGACCCTCACGATGTCCGATGGCCGCGGCGCCAATCGCCCCTGGCTGCTCGAGCTCTCCGATCCGGTCACCAAGATCACCTGGTGGCACTGGGCCGAGGTGCACCCGGAGACGGCCAAGGAGCTGGACGTCCGCGAGGGGGAGATCCTGGAGCTCACCACGCCGCACGGCACCATCAAGGCGCCGGTGTACATCTACCCCGGCATCCATCCGGGTGCGATCGCGGTCCCCCTCGGCTGGGGCCACACGGCGTACGGCCGCTACGCCCAGGACCGCGGCGCCAACGTGCTCGACCTCCTCGGCGCGCAGGACGGGAACGGATTCCTCCCCTACCAGTCCACCAAGGTCTCGGCCAGGCCCACCGGCGAATACCGCCAGGTCGGCAAGACCGAAGGGAACAACCGTCAGCTCGGCCGCGGCATCGCCGAGATGATGCCGGTCGAGGCGGCCGTGAAGGGGCTCAGCCTGCGGCAGTTCTACGAGCAGGAAGGGCACGCCGAGCACGAGGTGAACACCGAACGTGAGCAGGGGGCGATCGAGGGCTTCCGCGAGAGTCAGCTCGAGCAGCGGAAGCGCGGCGGCTACGCCGAGGAACATCCGCAGTGGGGGATGACGGTCGACCTCTCGCGCTGCACCGGGTGCTCCGCCTGTGTCACCGCCTGTTACGCCGAGAACAACCTGCCGACGGTGGGCGAGGAGGAGATCTACCGCGGCCGCGAGATGACGTGGATCCGGATCGAGCGGTTCTGGGAGGGCGGAGAGCGGGAGGGCGAGCCGTTGGAGGCGCGCTTCGTCCCGATGATGTGCCAGCATTGCGACAACGCGCCGTGTGAACCGGTCTGCCCGGTGTATGCGGCGTACCACACGGTGGACGGGCTGAATGGCCAGGTCTACAACCGGTGCGTAGGCACGCGGTACTGCGGCAACAACTGCCCGTACAAGGTGCGCTACTTCAACTGGTACGCCTACAACAAGAAGGCCTTCCCCGAGCCGCTCAACCTGCAGCTCAACCCCGACGTGACCGTGCGCGGCCGTGGCGTGATGGAGAAGTGCACCATGTGCGTGCATCGGATCCGCGGCGCCCAGCACACGGCGAAGCTCGAGGACCGGGCGCTGGTGGACGGTGAATTCACCACCGCCTGCGCGCAGGCCTGCCCGTCGGGCGCGATCACCTTCGGCAACGTGAAGGATCCCGCCTCCAAGGTCGTGGCGGCGGCGCGCAGTCCGCGCGGCTACCACGTGTTCGAGGAGCTCAACGTCCGGCCGGCGGTGACTTACCTGGCCAAGGTGCGGCATACGGAGGGGCAGAGCTGATGGCGACCACCGCGCACGAGTCGACCCAGACCCACGCGGACGTCACCCGCGACGTCATCGGAACGTTGAGCGCGCCGGGGAAGGGGTATTACATCCTCCTCGCCTCGGTCTCGACGGCGCTCCTCATCGGCATCATCACCTTCATCATCCTGCTCAAGGATGGGCTGGGGCACGCCGGCTACAACCCGCCGGTGATGTGGTCGGTCTTCATCACTACCTTCGTCTTCTGGGTCGGCATCGGCCACGCCGGCACGCTGATCTCGGCCATCCTGTACCTCTTCCGTTCGCCCTGGCGGACGGTGGTGTACCGGGCCACCGAGGCGATGACCGTCTTCGCCGTCATGACCGCCGCACTCTTCCCGATCGTGCACATCGGGCGCCAGTGGATCTTCTACTGGCTGCTGCCGTACCCGAACGCCCGCTTCCTGTGGCCCAACTTCAAGTCGCCGCTGGTGTGGGACGTCTTCGCGATCTCGACCTACTTCACCGTCTCGACCACCTTCCTGGTGTTCGGCCTGATCCCCGACGTGGCCGCCGTGCGCGACCACGTGACCGGGTGGCGCAAGAAGGTCTACGGGATGCTGGCGCTGGGCTGGAAGGGGACCGACGAGCAGTGGCGTCACTACAGCCGGGCCTACCTCTACCTCGCCGCCCTGGCGACGCCGCTGGTGCTCTCGGTGCACTCGGTCGTCTCCTGGGACTTCGCGATGGGGATCATCCCCGGATGGCACGGCACCATTTTCGCGCCGTATTTCGTGGCGGGCGCCATCTACTCCGGTGTCGGGATGGTGCTCACCCTGCTCATCCCGCTCCGCAAGGCGCTCAAGCTGGAGCACATGATCACCGATTATCACTTCGATAATCTGGGCAAGCTCACGCTCTTCGTCGGGTGCGTGCTGTTCTACGCCTACGGGATGGAGTATTTCGTGGCGTGGTACAGCGGCAACACCTTCGAGCAGACCACCTTCTGGCGCCGCGCCTTCGGGCCGATGTGGTGGGCCGGCTGGGCGATGATCATCAACAACGCCTTCGTGAGCCAGCTGCTCTGGTCCAAAAGGATCCGCACCAATCTCACCGCGCTCTTCGTCATCTCGATCTTCATCAACATCGGGATGTGGTTCGAGCGCTACGTGATCATCGTGTCGTCCCTCGGCAACGACTTCGACCCGTGGGCGTGGGGCGTGATGACCCCGACGATGTACGACTGGGGCATCCTGCTCGGGTCGTTCGGGTGGTTCGGACTCTGGTTCACGCTCTTCTTCAAGCACTTCCCGATCGTGGCGATCCAGGAGGTCAAGGAGATGATCCCGATGCCGCGCCGGAAGGGGGCCCACTGATGTTCGCCGCCGCCAAGCCGATCCCGGGCGTCCTTGCCTCGTTCATCCACATCGACGGGGCCGTGGACGCCATCCGCGGCCTCCGGGCCCGCGGGCACCACGACCTGACCGTCTACTCCGCCTCGCCCAATCACGAGCTCGAGGAGGCCCTCGAGCACCGGATCTCGCCGGTCCGGCTCTTCACCCTGTTCGGGGGGATCACGGGGGTCATCTCCGGCCTGGCGATGACGTACTGGATGTCGCTCGACTGGCCCCTCCTCGTCGGAGGCAAGCCGATCGCCACCGTGCCGCCCTACGTGGTGTTCATGTTCGAGCTCATGGTGCTCTTCGGGGCGCTCTGCACCGTCGCCGGCGTCGCGATCCTCTCGCTCCGGAAGCCCACGACCGGCATCCTGTACGACGAGCATTTCAGCGACGACCGGATCGGCATCTTCGTCCCCTGTCCCCCCGACCGCGCCAACGACGTGGAAGCGCTCCTCAAGCAGGCCGGATCCGTGGAGGTGCGTCGTGCCGCGTAAGCTCCAGACGACCGCCGCCCTCCTGCTGACCGCGCTCCTCGGCGGCTGCAATTGGTGGTACAACGACGTCCCGTCGATCGACGAGATCTGGTATCGGGTCCCCTGGTTCGACCATATGATCGCCCAGCGGTCGGTGCATCCGTACAGCCGCGCGGACATCCCGCGCTACACCGTGGCCGGCACCGTGCCGATCACCGGCGGCGAGCGGGACTGGCGCGTGGGCGACCCGCTGAACCTGCAGTACGGGTTCGACACCCTCGTGGCCAAACGGCTCCCGAATCCGACCGACCGGGTCGCCACCGCCAAGGGCGACACCCTGTTCCATACCTACTGCGCGGTCTGCCACGGTACCGACGGTGACCCGGCCAACTCCACCGTCGGGCCCCGGGTCGCGGCGATGTCGCTCCTGACCGACCGGGCGCGTGCATGGTCGGATGGCTACCTCTACTCGATGGTGCGCTACGGCCGCGGCATCATGCCGCAGTACGGCGACAAGGTGACCCGCCCCGCGGACCGCTGGGCCATCGTCAATTACGTCCGAACGCTTCAGGCCCAGGCCCCGGTCGTCAGCACCGGCATCACCGGGGGGACCCGATGAGCGACGCCCAGCTCCGCACCCGCATCGCCACCCGCGCGGTCTCGGGTCAGTACACGCTCTTCCTTGGCCTCGGCGGGCTCTTCGCGGTGGTCGGGCTCGGGCTCTTCTTCGCCCAGGGCTTCGGCGCCGACGCCGACCGCACCTGGCAACTCTTCCACGTCAACTGGCTTTTCTTCACGGGACTGGCGGGCGGCTCGCTCGCGCTCTCGGCGGTGCACAAGATCACCCGGGCCAAGTGGAGCGGCGTGATCCTTCGCTTCGCCGAGGCGGCCAGCGCCTTCCTGCCGTTCTCGCTCCTCGGGGTGGTGCTGATCTTCACCTTCGGGTATGACCACATCTACGGCCCGATGCAGCACCAGCTGGAGGCGCTCTCGCCCGGCAAGGCGCTCTGGCTGTCGCGCCCCTGGATGTTCACCCGGCTCTTCGTCTCGCTCTCGCTGATGATGTACTTGGGGTACCGGCTGATCTGGAAGGCGATGCTGCCCGACTTCATCGCTGCCCTGCCGCACGTCACCGGCGAGAAGCGGGCGCGCTACGAGCGGTGGTCCGCCGGCTACGAGGAGGCCGCCACCGACGTGCGCATCTACCAGCTGGCCCCGCGGTACGTCGTCGCCTACGCCATCGCCTTCACCTTCGTGGCGTTCGACGGGATCATGGCGCTCCAGCCCCACTGGTTCTCCAACCTGCTGGGTGGCTTCTACTTCATGGGGTCGTTCCTCGGCGCCCACATGCTGCTGGCGCTCACGATGATGTACGGCATCGCCCACCTCGGGATCGGCGATCTCGTCAGCCCCAAGCAACGCCACGACCTCGGCAAGCTCTGCTTCGGCTTCACCGTCTTCTGGGCCTACCTGATGTGGTCGCAGTTCTTGGTGATCTGGTACGGCAACCTGCCCGAGGAGACCGGCTTCGTCTTCGCGAGGCTCTGGGGCCACTGGTTGCCGATCGGACGCGCCGTGTTCCTCGGGATGTTCGTGATCCCGTTCATCGGCCTGATCGGTGTGGCCCCCAAGAAGTTCCCCCTCACGCTCGGGATCTTCACCACGGTGAGCCTCTGCGCCCTCTGGCTCGAGCGCTACCTGCTGGTGCTCCCGTCGGTCACCGTCTCCGCCGGTCCCCAGGTCGGCCTCCCGGAGATCGCCCCGACCCTCGGGTTGCTGGGCCTCTTCCTCGTGGCCTACGCCCTCTTCGCCCGCACCTTTCCGATGGTCTCGCCGCGCCTGGCGATGCTGGCGATGATCCAGGAGCGGGGCCACGGCTTCGGCCACGAATTCGGCCACGAGGAGCACTCGAAGGACTACGCGCTCCCCAAGGAGCTGGATCGCCGGGACCGACCCCGCGCCTAGTCGGTGGTCGGTGGTCGGTAGCTGATCCGGATCGACACAATGCCCCCCGCACTCGGCGAGGGGCTTTGTCATTTCACCGCATCAGCGACCGACTACCGACTACCGACCAAAAAGAAAGACCCCGATGCAAGCACCGGGGCCTTCCTCCCTTCCGTCGGTCCGAGGGGCAACTCATTCCGACGGTCTACTTGAGGGGGACCCTCGCCAACAGTGCCCGGAGCGACTCGGCGGGGATGCGGGCCGTCATCAGGAGCATCCGGTTGCCGTGCCGCATGCTCACACTGCTCGCGCCCGACCCATTGGCGCCGGTCGAGGCGACCGCAGAGCGGTCGAGTATCGCCATCTCGGTGGCGGGCCCTTCGATGGTACGGACCATCTCCCCGGTGGTGAGCTGCTGGTCCACCGCCACGAGGGGGCTCGACGCTTCCTGCACCTGGATCTGGAGCACCGGCAGGCCGGCGACGCGCGGGACGTTCAGCCCTGAGGCGACGGCGCGTTCGAGCGACTCGGTCCGCCAGACGCCCTCAGCCGGCCCGCTGGGCGCGCTGTCGAGCGTGTCCATCTCGATGCCGGTGACAGGATGGGTGGTGGCCGGCGTCACCGGGGCGCGGCGGAGCGGGTGCCGAGCGGAGCTCAGCGCCACGGTCCGGACCGGCATCGGGCGCTGCGACGGGGCCGGGAATTTCGTGGCCGGCACGGCGGCGGTGGACGCCGGGGCCTGCTGGACGGCCGCGACGGCATCCTGCCAGGAATGGGCCCGGTAGCCGAGGCCGATGGCGAAGATCAGGCTCGCGGCCCAGACCCCGCCCCGGACCAAGTTGGCCCGGCGGGCGGTGGCCGCCAGGTGGCGGCGGCGGAGCTCGGTCCAGGAGGGGCGGGCAGGCGTCGTGCGCGGCGCCAGGGTGGCCAGGAGCGCGGTGGTGCGGTCGCGCAGGCTGGCGATGGCGTCGCGCTCCGCGCGGCAGCTGGCACAGGAGGCCAGATGGCTCTCGATCTCGACCGCCTGGGCGCGGCTCAGCGCCTGGTCGAGATAGGCGTGGAGTTCTTCTTCAGGAATGTGCCGCATCGTCCATCCGTCCCGCCGTCTGGCGTTCGTGCACGGCCACAAGGCGCTTCCGCGCCCGGGCCAGGGTGGTTCCGACCGCGCCGACGGCGAGGCTCGTCTGGGCCGCGATCTCGGGGTAGCTGAGTCCCGCATCCCAGAGGAGGAGGACCTCCCGGTCGCGGGGGGTGAGTTCATCGAGGGCCCGGTGGACCGAGGCCATTCGTTCATCCTGCTCGACCTGCTCCTGCGCGTCGGGCTCCGACGCCGGCAGGACGATCGGGTCGTTGGTGAGCAGGGTCAGGTGCTTCTTGCGCCGTATCGCCGAACGGGCTTCGTCCCGCGCGAGGTTGGCCGCGACCGCGAAGACCCACGCTCGGGGCTTCTCCGGCCGGTGCGCCATCGCTCGGACGAAGACCTCCTGCGCCAGGTCCTGGGCCCGATCAAGGTCCCAGACCCGCCGGTAGAGGAAGCGGACCACGGAGGTATAGGTGCTTTGGTAGAGCTGTTCGAGTTCGTCTGCCATGCTCGTTCCACCAAAGGGTGGGGGCGAGGGGAAGGGTGGCGGCCCCAGACTTCGGGTGCCGCGTCCCCCGTCGGGGACTTTCCCTGATCCAGGGACCGCCGTCCTGCATTCCCTCGACGACACCCCGTACCCGGAGGCGCCGTCGGGATATAGGACGTACCCGAGTCCCGTTCCTTGCACACAATGGTAAGGAGTGAGGGGTAAGGAGTGAGGGGGCGTTCCAGCCTTGAACCGTGTCCCCCTTACCCCTTACCCCTGACCCCTCACCCCTCACTTCTTTCCGACGAAGACGCACCCCGGATGCTCCCCTTTCCCCTCCTTGGGCCAGTCGAAGCAGAGGTCGGGCTTGGCGGTGGTGCCGTCGGCCCGGAGCCGGCCGTGGAGCGAGCACTCCTCCCGCTCATCCAGGTAGCCGCAGGCAGAGATCATCTCGGCGCCGAGGCTCCGGGGGGACTCCCGGTCGATCTTGCAGAGATAGGGGGAGAGTCGGCTGCGGACCAGCGCCTCGAGCTCGGTCTCCTCGGGGGTGCAGAGGATCTCGATCTGGAGGTCCCGGCAGCAGGCCGCACCCCGCACGTGGTCCGCGGTGGTGCACTTGGCGCCCAGGCAGGGGTTGGTCCCCGCCACGGTCGGGAGGGAGCGGGGAGCGGGGGGAGGGGGGACGACCTGCCGCGAGACCGGCTTCAGCCCCTCCAGCAGCACGAATTCATCGGGGCCGAGCCGGCGGGGTTGGTCCGGCCGCGGCGCCTTGGCGGGGGCGCGGCGGGAGTAACCGTGTGCGGCGCACCGGTCGGTCGACCCCTCCCGCTTGAGGTGCCGGCAGCGAAGGTGGAGGGTGGCGTCGACCAGTAGGTCCTGGCCCACCACCCGGGGAATGCCGAAATCGACCTGTTGGGTGTGCCCCAGGAGCCAGGTGCCTTCGTGGTCCAGGGAGGGGATCCCATCCTCCATCCCTCCGACCTTGAGGGTGACGTCCAGCTGGCGGCATTGGGTGCCCATGGAGGGGCAGGGGGGTGGGGTCTTCAGTATTTTTCCCACTCGCCGGGGTCGGGGCATCGAGGTATATTTGTGAACTCGTTCACAAGGGGCTGGCCCAGTGGCGGCCGGCGTGACCGGGACTCATTCAACGAATCCGTATTCGGAGGCAAGGTAAGGTATGCGCGCGAACTGGTTTGCGGCGGGTGCAGTGCTGATGGTGGCGGCGTGCGGCGGCGAGAAGCCGGCCGCGCAGGCTGCGGCTCCGGCCGCTTCGACGGCGACCCCGGCGACGGGGACGGTGCACGAGGTCCAGATGACGCAGGTCGGGGCGGAATACAAGTTCGTGCCCGCCGATATCACGATCAAGAGCGGCGACGCCGTGAAGTTCGTGAACGCCCAGGCGATGGCCCACAACATCCAGTTCTACGCGGACAGCATCCCGGCCGGCGCGGCGGCGATCCTGGACGCCAACATGCCGAACCGGATGGGTCCCCTCGCGGCGAACCTGATCCTGACGCAGGGTGAGACCTACACGATCTCGTTCGCGGGCGCTCCGGCCGGTCTGTACAAGTTCACCTGCCTGCCGCACATGGCCACCGGGATGCACGGTTCGATCACGGTGCAGTGAGC
>JANMWE010000110.1:0-2956 GCA_031393795.1 Gemmatimonadota bacterium | reverse complement strand
GTGCACCGCGCGCATACGGTGGCCCGCCTGCCCGCGACGCTCCTCGAACGGATCCAGTGGGTGATGTGGATGACCTGGAGTGGCTGGCGGGTGGTGTTGATCCCGCTGGCCCTCCTCGGACTGCTCGGGCTCGGGAGACCGGGATGGATCGCGGTCGGCTCGGGGGCGCTCCTCTTCCTGGGCCACCTGGTCTGGGGGCACGAGTCGCGCTGGACGCTCTACTACGCCGAGGCGACGCCGGTCTGGCTGCTGGCGGCGGGAGCGGGGGCCGCGTGGCTGGCGCGGCGTGGGTGGGGGGAGTCGGGGCAGGACAAGCTCGGCATGCTGGTGCTGCTCGCCACTCCGGTGCTGCTGATACTTTCGGTGATCGATGGCCGTGGGTATCGCGCGTTCCGTGTCGAGCGCGCAGCGGCGACCGACCGGTTCACGGCCTTCATCGGGAGCGAACCGGGGAAGACCGTCTGGTTCATCCGCGAGGCGCCGGATCCGGGAGGGCAGGCGGTCCTGGTGGCGAACGATCCCGACTGGACTGGCGCACGCGCGTGGATCGTCCACGATCTCGGGGCACGCAATGCTGAGCTGCAGCGCCTCGCGCCCGACCGGACCGCCTGGCTGGTCGACCGGACGACGGGCGCGGTCTCAGCGCTCGGCGTGCCACCCTGGCGGTAGCCCCCAGTCGGCCAGCAGCGAATCGCGGCGGACGGGAACGAACTGGGGAAGCCCACCGCCGGTGGTGTCGCTGGGCACGAGGAGGAAGATCGGACGCCCCGGATGCGCGAGGAGGGCCAGCGTGTCCCGCGCGTGGAGATCGCGCACGTAGACGTTCCCCGACGCGTTATCGAGCAGCAGCGGAGGGTAGAGCGTGAAGCCCCGGGCGTCGTCGCGCACCCTCGCCTCGCAGGTCCAGTCGTAGACCACGCCCGGCAGCGTCCGCTCGGTATGGTCGGCGGAGAGGACCGAAACGACCAGGCGGGAGGAGTCGCCCGTGAAGCTCAGGAGAGCGGCCGTGGCCGCCGGTCCATCGGCCCCGGCACGCTCCAATCGCCGCAACGCCTGCTCCATCACGCACGTGTCGGTGCGTTGATAGATGAAATCGGCCTCGCTCCGCGGCACCCCCAATCCCCACATCCGCGCGAGGATCTGCGCCCCCCAGCTCTCGCGCACCAGCACGAGTGCATGCTGCACGTCCTCGGCGACCGCGACGTCGCCGGCGGACCACCGGAACGAGATGAGGGCGTGGTACTGCCGGGCCCGGATGGGGATGTTGACCAGCAGGGCGATCAGCGCGCCGACCAGGGCGGTGTAGACCCAGATGCGGACCGCGAGCCCATCGGTCCCCCACTTGTCACGGAGGAGCGCGCCGAAGCGCGCGGTCCAGAGGGCCAGGAGCGGGAGGAGCGGATAGAAGAAGCGCGGGCCGAGGAAGTTCCCATTGTGCCAGTAGGCCCAATAGAGCCCGACCAGGAGGGCGCTCGAGGTGACGAGATACTGCTCGAGCGGACGCCAGGCGCGCCCGAAGGCGAAGACCGCGAGGGCCGGAAGGAGCGCCGGGAACGGAGTCTCGAGGAAGTACGACCCGAGGTTGAGCAGGTAGAGATTGACCAGCTCGATGCCGCGCGCCGGCGTGTGTGGCGGCCCCCAAGGGGAGGCGTGGAAGCCGAGTTCGTGCCCGGCGCCCCAGAGCTGGGTGTAGCCGAAAAGGAGCGCGTGCCCGGTGGTCTGGGTGTTGACCCAGAGGATGACGCCGAGGGGGATCGCCATCCCGACGGCGGTGAGCACGCACTCAGCGACGTGGCGGCGGTCGCGCACCGCGCGGACGAAGAGCCAGAGCCCCGCCGGCCCGCCGAAGGCGAGCGCGTCCACCGGACGGATGCTCCCGGCGAGCCCGAAGGCGAGGCCGGCGGCGAGCGCCACCAGCGGCCGGGGCCGCTCGGATGTGGTGACCGCGGCCAATGCCGCCATCCCCATCACGATCCACGCGAGCGATGTGACGTGATTCATGTGCGACGCCGACATGAACACCGCGAACGGCGCGAAGGCGAAGAGCAGGAGCGCGTTGGTGCCCGACGTGACCGGCTCCTCGAGCCGGCGCAGATAGGCGCCCCACGCCAGCACGCCCAGCCCCGCGAACACCGGTCCCACCAGCCACTCGGCGTGCAGCAGCGATCCGAGCGCCAGCATCGCGGGCCCGCCGGCCGGGAACTGGCCGAAGACCTTGCCGGCGTGGTCGACGAGGTGCATCGCGCCGTAGAGCTCGGGGTACCCCGGCGAAGGGATCCAGAGGTGGCCGCTCGCGTAGACGCGGGCCTGCCAGACCTGGATGATCTCGTCGATCAGGAGGGGACGGGCCGAGAAGACGAGCCAGGAGACCGCGATGTAGAGCGTGGTCGCGGCGAGCGCGACCACGACACGCCGCGGGGGCGCCAGCAGATCGGCCCGACCCGTGGCCCCGGTCCACACCGCCGGGTGCCAGAATCCGTCCATCCGGCGCGATGCGAGTGCGAGCACCACACCCGCGCCGAGGGCGATCAGGGTGCCACTCCACCATTCGCCGAGGAGAATGGGGTAGAACGGCGCCGAGTGCCCGCCCGGGATCCAGTTGCTGATCGGAAGGAGCGCCAGCGCGGTGAAGGCCGCGGCAGCTCCGAGGCGGAGCGCCGACGCGTACTGCTTCATCGGCGGGAGCCGGCGGGTGGGAAGAGGTTGAAGCGGACGATGTGGAAGAAGGCGGCGACGCCGTCCTTCCAGCCGATCTTCTTGCCTTCGGCGTAGGTACGGCCGGAGTAGGAGATCGACACTTCCCAGATGCGGGCCCTGGCCTGGGCCAGCCGCGCGGTGATCTCGGGTTCGAAGCCGAAGCGGTCGGTGGTGAAGACGAGCGACTTCATCACGTCGGCCTTCACCATCTTGTAGCAGGTCTCCATGTCGGTCAGGTTCAGGTCGGTGAACATGTTGG
>JANMWE010000107.1:0-10222 GCA_031393795.1 Gemmatimonadota bacterium | reverse complement strand
GCCATCAAGCGCGCGAGCGCGACGCTTCGCGACCTGCGCGTGGCCGAGGTGACCCAGCTGGACATGACGATGAGCGGCAAGACCATCACCTACCGCGCCAAGCTCAAGGTCTCGTTCAAGTTCGAGAAGAAGTGAGCTCCTTCCGACCCGAAGATACCGCATGAGCACGGCGCCAGTGGTGGCGAAGTGGCAGGGGATGGGCCCCCACCTGCGGAGCCTCCTTCGCATCGTCGCGGCCGGGATGTACATCACCCACGGCACGATGAAGCTCTTCGCCTTCCCCTCTTCCCTGATGCCGGGGGGCGGGACCGTGCCGTTGATGTCGCAGCTTGGTGTCGGCGGGGTCATCGAGATCGTCGGCGGGACACTGCTCCTCCTAGGGCTCTTCACCCGCCCCGTCGCTTTCATTGCCGCCGGCGAGTTGGCCGTGATCTACTGGCAGTACCACTTCCCCGAAAGTCCGTGGCCGGTGACCTCGGGGGGAGAGATCCCGGCGCTGTACTGCTTCATTTTTCTCTACATCTCCGCCGTCGGTCCGGGCCCGATCAGCCTGGACGCCAAACGGCGTTAACCCCCCAGGCACGGGGGTCCGGGAGATGAATCGTTCATTAGTATTGGCAGACCGGGAGCGGGGGCATATTTTAGGTCCCATGACCGCTACCGCCCCCGCCCCAGCTGTCTCGATCACGCCGCTGAACGTCACGAACCGCGTCCGCTTCTCCAGTCGAGAGGCGGCGGACTTCGTCGCGGACCTCAAGACCGAAGTGGCCAAGTGGTTCGAAGTGACCGGCAGGTCGGACAAGGCCAACGGGGCGATGGTGCTCAAGACCGTCGTGATCCTCAGCGCGCTCATCGGCAGCTACCTGCTCCTCCTCACCAACACCGTCAGCGGGTGGGGCGCGGTCGGGACGGTCGTGGTGATGGGCGTGGCGATGGCAGGGACCGGATTCAGCATCGCGCACGACGCCCTCCACGGCGCCTACTCCAACAAGCCGTGGGTCAACACGATGCTGGGCGGCACCTTCGACCTCCTGGGCGCCAACGGCTATATGTGGCAGATCACCCACAACGTGATCCACCACACCTACACCAATATCCAGGGGGTGGACGAAGACCTCACCGTCTCCCCCCTGCTCCGTCTGTCACCCCGCTCCGAATGGCTTGGGATCCACCGCTTCCAGCAGTGGTATGCCCCGCTGGCCTATTCGATGAGCACCCTCTTCTGGGCCCTCGCCAAGGACTACAAGTACTTCCTGGCGAAGGACATCGGGCCGTTCAAGGAGAAGCGCCATCCGCCGGGCGCGATCGCCTGGCTCATCGTGAGCAAGCTGGCCTACTACGGGTACGCCCTGGTGCTCCCCCTGCTCCTGATCCACGCCGCCTGGTGGAAGATCCTCCTCGGCTTCCTGGCCGTCCACATGATCGCCGGCGTGATCCTCGGCGTGGTCTTCCAGCTGGCGCACGTGGTGGAAGGGACCGAGTATCCGCTGCCGGACGAGACCGGCAACATGGAGCACACCTGGGCGGTGCACGAGATGCTCACCACCGCCAACTTTGCGCGGAAGAGCAAGCTCATCTGCTGGTACGTGGGGGGGCTCAATTTCCAGATCGAGCACCACCTCTTCCCCAAGGTGTGCAGCATCCACTATCCCGAGATCAGCGACATCGTGAAGTCGGTGGCCGACCGGCACGGGATCCCGTACTTCGAGAATCAGACCTTCTGGCAGGCGGTCCGCTCGCACTGGAGGATGCTGGGCCGCTACAGCGACCCGGCGGTCGTGGGCTGAGCCCTCACCCCCCCCCCCGCCCCCTCTCCCTCTGGGAGAGGGGGCTTTTTGATCTGTCATGCGGCGGCGGTCACCCGGTTGCGACCGCTGTTCTTGGAGCGATACATCGCCGTATCGGCCGTGCGGAGGAGCGCGGCGGCCGAGGACGCGCGATCCGGGATCTCACTCGCGACACCCACGCTGATAGTGACCCAGGGCGCCACTGGCGATCCGCGGTGTTCGATGCCAAGGGACTCGACGGACAGCCGGAGCGTCTCGGCCACCCTGTGGGCGTACTCCGACGAAGTCTCGGGCAGGACCACGGCGAATTCTTCACCACCGCAACGGGTCACAAGGTCGCCGGCGCGGCGGAGGGAACCTCCCATCGCGAGGGCCACCCGCTTGAGCGCCTCGTCCCCGGCGCCGTGCCCGTAGGTGTCGTTGTAACTCTTGAAGTTGTCGATGTCCGCCATTACCACCGAGAGCGGAGTACGGCTCCGGATGGCCCGACGCCATTCTCGGTCGAGATACTCGTCGAGGTGGCGACGGTTGGCGATCCCAGTGAGGCCGTCCTGGAGGGAGAGACGCTGGAGCGCCTCGTTGGCGCTCGCGAGCTGGCGAGTGACGACCAGAAGCTCGCGCTCCCGCGCGTCGCGCAGGGTGGTCTCGCGGTTGAGGCGGATGATATGGCGGACCCGGGCCAGGAGTTCGGCCTCACGGATCGGGCGCATGACGTAATCCACCGCCCCCATGTCGAAGGCCCGCTGAAGCCCCTTCTCGTCGTCGAGGGCGCAGACCATCACCACGGGGACCCCTTGGGCGCGGGGACTGCGGGTGATGTAGGCGCACGCCTCGACCCCGTCGATCGGTGCCATCTGCAGGTCCATCAGGATGAGCTGTACGGTCGGGATCGCGACCTCCTCCGGCTCGTCCAGCCGCAGCATCCTGAAGGCGTCCGTGGCCGAGGCGGCGTGACGCACGTCGGGATAGCCACCCTCCCGCAGGGTGGCCTCGAGATGGAGGCGCTGCTCCCAGGAGTCGTTCACGACGAGGATCGTCATCCGGCCATCCGAGCGGGAGTTTCGTCGGCCGTCAGCGACGGAAGGATCCGTTCGAAGGCGCGGACGATCAGTGGATCGAAGTGGATCGCGCTCCGCGCCCGGATGTGGCTCATGGCGTCGGCCTGCGACCAGGCCTGCTTGTAGGCCCGCACCGATGTGAGGGCGTCGAAGACGTCGCAGACCGCCACGATCCGGCCGGCCAGGGGGGTCTCATCACCCCGCGATCCGTTCGGATAGCCGCTCCCGTCCCACTTTTCGTGGTGGGTGAGGGCGATCTCCTCCGCCATCGTCATGAGCGCATGGCCGCTGCCGTGCAGCACCTGCGCCCCGATGCTCGTGTGGGTCCGCATGATCGCCATCTCGACGGGATCGAGCCGTCCCTGCTTGCGGAGGATCTGGTCGCTGATCCCGATCTTCCCCACATCGTGCATGGCGCTGGCGTGGAAGAGGCGTTCGCAGGTCTCGGTGTCGAGTCCGAGCTCGCCCCCGAGGCGGGCCGAGGAGTTGGTCACACGGGCGATGTGGCCGGCGGCGTCGGCATCGTGGGATTCGGCCAGCCGCCCGAGGCGGAGGATGATCTCCAGCCTGGTGTCATGCAGTTCGGCGTTCACGGCGCGGAGCTCGGCGGTGCGGAGGGCGACCGTCTCCGTCAGCAGCCGCCCATGGTCGAGGGCGGCGGTGTGGAGCATCCGCACTTCGACCAGGTTGTTGATCCGCGTGATCGCTTCGACCCGGTCGACCGGCTTGGTGAGGAAGTCCTTCGCACCCGATTCGAGGGCGTGCAGGCGCATCGTCCGCTCGCCGCTGGCCGACATCACGAGCACCGAGAGGTAGTCGTCCTCCGCCAGCGCCTGAAGCTGCGCCATCACGGCGAAGCCATCCTGATACGGTGGGGTGAGGGCGAGGAGGGTGAGATCGGGGTGGAAGCGCCGGTAGTGGTCAGGAGCTCGTCGGGTATCGGTGGTGCTCTCGACCGAGCGGTACCCGGCCCGCGACAGCATCGCCCGCAGGATCCCCACCGTCTGGGGATCTTCGTCTACGATGAGGATCCGGGCACTCAAGGGGTCGCGCATGAGGAGAAGGCTACCGCCAGCGACCGTCCCCGGATATCGCTCGGAGGATGTACCACTTCAGGGGTGAGATCCTCTACCCCCGATGGTCGGTTGACCCCCTCTCAGAGGGGTCTACGCCCTAGCAAAATGCCCGAAAACCGGTACCTTCCCCCAGCCCACCGCCCGCACATTGCGGGGGGCTCCCCAGATACAGCAAGCGTAGGCCTCCCTTCACGTTGACTCCCCCCGGTCAACGAGGTCGTGGTCGCGATGCACGCAGGCCCCGAACGCCTATCCTCGGCCCTCTCCGATCGCTACCTGATCGAGCGGGAGCTCGGCGCCGGAGGGATGGCCACGGTCTACCTGGCCCAAGACCTCAAGCACGACCGGAAGGTCGCGATCAAGGTCCTCCGGCCCGAGCTCGCCGCCGTGATCGGCGCCGAGCGTTTCCTGTCGGAGATCAAGACCACGGCGAATCTGCAGCACCCGCAGATCCTGCCGCTGCACGACTCCGGGGAAGCCGACGGCTTCCTGTTCTATGTGATGCCCTACGTCGAGGGAGAGTCCCTCCGCGACCGGCTGATGCGGGAGAAGCAGCTCCCCATCCCCGATGCCGTGCGGATCGCGACCGAAGTGGCCGGTGCGCTCGACTATGCCCACCGGCACAACGTCATCCACCGCGACATCAAACCGGAGAACATCCTCCTCCACGATGGCCACGCCCTGGTGGCCGACTTCGGGATCGCGCTGGCGGCCAGCAAGGCAGGCAATACGAGAATGACCGAGACCGGGATGAGCCTCGGCACCCCGCACTACATGAGCCCCGAGCAGGCGATGGGAGAGCGGGAGATCACCGCGCGATCGGACGTGTACGCCCTCGGCTGCGTGCTCTACGAGATGCTCACCGGCGATCCCCCGTTCACCGGCTCGACGGCGCAGGCGATCGTGGCACGCGTGCTCACCGAAACGCCCCGTTCGATGGCGATCCAGCGCCACACCATCCCGGAAGCGGTCGAGGTCGCGGTGCTCACTGCGCTCGAGAAACTGCCGGCCGACCGCTATGCGAGCGCGGCCGAGTTCGCCACGGCGCTCACCAGCACGCATGTGGTGACGCGGCACGACGGACAGACGGTGGCGCGGGTGGCGGCGCGGAGGCCGATGACGCCGCGCGCGCGCCTGATTAGATGGATTCCCTCCGCCGCCGCCCTCCTCTTCGCTGTCCTCGCCGCGTGGGGATGGTTCCGCCCGGCACCGGCGAAACCGGTGGTCCGCTACAGCATGGGGTTCCCGGCCGAGCAATCGATCCGTCAGGGGCTGGTGGGGGTGAGTATCGCGATCTCACCCGATGGGCGTCGGATGGTCTACGTCGGCGCTGGGACGGGCGGCGACCAGCTCTGGCTCCGTGAGCGGGACCAGCTGTCCGCCACCCCGATCCCGGGGACCACGTTCGCCAACTCCCCCTATTTCTCCCCCGACGGGAACAAGATCGCCTTCTCGGCGGGTGCCAACAGTGACCTGAAGATCGTGACGCTGACCGGTGGCCCGCCGATCACCCTGACCGTGCCGGGCCCAGGTGCCGCAGGTGGGGGGACGTGGGGGGTGGACGGGTACATCTACTACGATACCCCGGGTGGGATCTCCCGGATCCGGGCCGAGGGGGGCACGCCGGAACTCATCCTCCCGTACGACACGGCCAAGGGGGAGATCGGCTTTGCGTGGCCAGAGGCCCTCCCCAACGGCAAAGGGCTGGTCTTTCGCACCCGGCGGAACCTCGATCCCACGGACTTCGATATCGGGACGCTCGACTTCGCCACGAAGGAGCGCCACATCCTGGGTCGGGGGCTCATGGCCCGGTATGTGGCCCCCGGCTACCTGATCTTCCTCCGGAACGATGGCGCCCTGCTGGCGGCGCCGTTCGATCAGGGCAAGATGGTCCTGACCGGGGCCACGGTGCCCCTGTTCGAAGGGGTGGGAACGAAGGCGTTCGGCGCGGCCGACCTGGCGGTCTCCCGCTCGGGCACGCTTGCCTATGTCCCCGGGACGAGCACCACCGAAACGGGGATCGGCGAGGTTGTGATGGTCGGTCGGGACGGCAGCATCGCTCCGTTCGACCCCCCATTCACGTACAACCCCGGGGCCAATCGCGGCCTTTCCCTGTCACCCGACGGGAGGCGACTGGCCCTCGATGTCGTCGGCGCGGCCTCCCCCGATATCTGGGTGAAGCAGCTTCCGGCCGGCCCGTTCACGCGACTGACCTTCGATGCCCGCGCGGCGTACCGGCCTACCTGGACGTCGGACGGCCGGTACGTGCTTTACATCTCCGCACAGGACAGCGGTTTGACCGACGTCTGGAGGCGGAAGGCGGACGGAAGCGCCCCCGCCGAGCGTTTCTTCAAGCTTCGGGGCCG
This sequence comes from Gemmatimonadota bacterium, assembly GCA_031393795.1. Lineage (GTDB taxonomy): Bacteria > Gemmatimonadota > Gemmatimonadetes > Gemmatimonadales > GWC2-71-9 > CAMLHU01. The sequence continues at coordinate 3,935 of JANMWE010000107.1, read as the reverse complement.
ACAGATCCCCGAAGCGATCCTCTCCCGTGACGGTCAGTGGCTCGTGTATCGCGTCAGCGCCGACAGCGGGAACCGGGACATCTATGCCGTCCACATCGGCCGGGACACGACACCGATCCCCCTCCTGACCAGCCGCTATTGGGAATACGGCCCGGCACTCTCCCCGAATGGAAAGTGGCTTGCCTACACCTCGAATGAATCGGGGCGGGACGAGATCTACGTGAGCCCCTTCCCTCGGATCGGCGACGGTCGGTGGCAGATCTCCACCACGGGAGGGGCCACAGCCCGGTGGGCCCACAGCGGCCGGGAGCTGCTGTTCGAGAGTGCCACCGGCGACCTGATGACCCTCCCGGTACGGGAGACCCCCGGCTTCCAGCCCGGGACACCACAACGGCTCTTCCGTACGGCCATCGGAATGACCCCCTCGACCGTCGTGCCCTACTACGACCTGACCCCGGACGACAAGCGCCTCGTGATGGTGCGGCTCGCCGCTGGTTCCCAACCTCCGGGCGGGGGGCAGCTGGTGGTGGTGGACAACTGGTTCACCGAGCTCTTCGCCAGGATGAAGGCGCACTAGGTGGCCGACGCCCTGCATCGCCTCACCGAAGCGCTCGCCGACAAATACCGCATCGAGCGCGAGTTGGGCGCCGGCGGGATGGCCACGGTCTACCTGGCCCAGGACCTGAAGCACGACCGCAAGGTGGCGCTCAAGGTCCTGAAGCCCGAACTCGCCGCCGTCATCGGCGCCGATCGCTTCGTGGTGGAGATCAAGACCACCGCCGCGCTGCAGCACCCACACATCCTCCCTCTCTTCGACTCCGGCACCGCGGACGGCTTCCTCTACTACGTGATGCCGTTCATCGACGGGGAAACGCTCCGCACCAAGCTCGACCGGGAGCGCCAGTTCGGCATCGAGGAGGCGGTGAAGATCACGGTGGCGGTGGCCGACGCCCTCGACTACGCCCATCGAAAGGGGATCATCCACCGGGACATCAAACCCGAGAACATCCTCCTCCACGACGGCCGCCCGATGGTGGCCGACTTCGGGATCGCGCTGGCCCTCTCCGCTGCGGCCGGCGGGCGGATGACCGAGACGGGGATGAGCCTCGGCACCCCGCACTACATGAGCCCCGAGCAGGCGACCGCGGAGAAGGAGATCACCGGCCGGAGCGACATCTATTCGCTCGGGAGCGTGCTGTACGAGATGCTCACCGGCAACCCGCCGCACACCGGGGCCACGGCGCAGCAGATCATCATGAAGATCATCGCCGAGCCGGTCCAGCCGGTCACGGCGTACCGCAAGTCGGTGCCGCCGAATGTGGCGGCCGCGGTGGCCAAGTCACTCGAGAAGCTCCCGGCCGACCGGTTCGAGAGCGCCAAGGCGTTCGGCGCGGCATTGACGGATTCGGGGTTCACGGTGGCGGGCGAGGCGGCGAGGCGGCATGGCGGTCAGGCGGTCGGGCGGTCCGGCGGTCGAACTGCAATCACGGCGTGGGGTCTTTCCATAGTCCTGGCAGGCGTGGCGCTCTGGGGGTGGTTCGGGCGTTCAGGCTCAACCCAGGGTCCAGCGGTCTACGACGCGGCGCTCCCGGACAGCGAGCCGATGACCTTCTCTCCCACGGCGGCCAATGCCGTCTATGGGGTCTCGTTCCGCAATCTCTCGATCTCGCCGAGCGGCGAGTTCGCGGTGTACGCCGGCCGGCGGGGGGATGAGACCTCGATCTGGTACCGGAGCCTGCGGGATGGCTCCGCACGCGCCATCCCCGGCACCACCGGCGGCGGCGCCCCCCGCCTCTCCCCCGATGGTGGCCGGATCGTCTACCTGGCCGGAGACGAGGTGCTGGTGGTCCCGATCGCCGGAGGGGAACCTCGGCGCGTGATGGTCGGGTCAGGCCCCGAATCGCCGGAGTGGATCTCGTCGAACGAAGTGATCGTCACCGACCTCGACGGCAACCGCCTCAACTGGATCGACGTGGACGCCGGGAGCACCCGCACGAAGTCGATCACCCGGTGCGTCTTCGGGCAGTGGGTGCCGGAATCGAAGCGGCTCCTCTGTTCCTTCAATCGCTCGGCGATGCTGATCGATCCGGAGACCGGAGACCACCCGGCGATCCGTGCCACCCGCGCGGATGGGTCGCCGGGCCAAGGGGTCCCCGGCACGGCCTTCCGCATCGTGGACCATCGGTACCTGGTCTACGTCTCGATGGATGGAGACCTGATGGCGGCGCGATTCGACCCCACGACGTGGCAGGTCGGGCGGGCGGTGGCCTTGGTCAGCGGGGTCCGGCGCGAGGCGAGCGGTGACGCCCAGTTCGACCTCTCCGACAACGGCGCGCTGCTCTACGCGCCGGGCGTGGATGGGACGGTCGGGCAGCTGGTGACGCTCAAGGCCGGCGGGACTCCCCAACCCCTGGCGATGGAAGCGGCGGATTTCCAACGCTACGACCTGAGCCGGGACCATCGCTGGGTCGCTGCCGCGGTCCAGGTCCCCAACGGGACCGAGGTCCGGATCTATGATGTCAGGGACCGGCAGCATTTCACCTGGCTCCAGAATGAAGTGGATCGCCAGCCGCTATGGAGCCAGGACGGGGAACGGCTCCTGGTCGGCCTTCGCGACTCGACCCGCTTCTCCGTCGTCCTGGGGGCGCCGAGTTCCGGCACCCGGCCCGATACGCTGGTGTCGATCGTGAGCACGCTGGGGAATCCCGATCCGGCCGACTTCCACGACGATCATCTCGCCCTGGCCCAGGATTGGAACGGGTCGGTGGTCTTCCGGTTCGACCCCGGTCTCCCGCATCCCCGGTTCGACACCGTCGTCACCGGAGCGCGATTCCCGATGGTGTCACCGAACGGGAAGCTGCTGGTGTATCAAGCCCTGGACGGAAGTCACGTGGTGGTCACCTCCTTCCCGGTGGCCGGGCACCGGTGGCAGCTCGCCACCCAGGGAGTCGAGCCGCTCTGGCTGTCGGCGACCGAGGTCCTGTTCCGTTCCGGCGTATCGTGGTACTCGGTGCACGTCGATCCCAATAGCGGCGAGCCGGCCGGGGCGCCGGTGGTGTGGGGGCGGGATCCTCGGTTCTCCGACACCTCAGGGTGGTCCAACCGTCCCACGCACGATGGTGGGATCCTCTACGTTCAGGGACCGGCCCAGACCGGTACCACCTACCTTCGGGTGATCCCCGGCTGGGTGTCCCAGATGGAGCGTGCCGTGGACGCGGCCAACCGATGAGCAACGCATGACCGACACCCTCACGCGCCTCAGCACCGCCCTCTCCGACCGCTACCGCGTCGAGCGGGAGCTCGGTGCCGGCGGAATGGCCACCGTCTATCTCGCCCAGGACCTCAAGCACGACCGCAAGGTGGCGCTCAAGGTCCTCCGCCCCGAGCTCTCCGCCATCCTCGGCGCCGAGCGCTTTTTGCACGAGATCAAGACGACGGCCAACCTGCAGCACCCCCATATCCTGAGCCTCTTCGACTCGGGCGAGGCGGGAGGCTTCGTCTTCTATGTGATGCCGTACGTCGAAGGGGAGAGCCTCCGTGACCGGCTGATGCGCGAGAAGCAGCTCCCGGTCGAGGACGCCGTCCGCATCGCCCGCGAAGTGGCCGACGCGCTCGACTATGCGCATCAGCATGGCGTGGTGCACCGGGACATCAAGCCGGAGAACATCCTCCTCCACGGCGGTCACGCGATGGTGGCCGACTTCGGGATCGCGCTCGCGGCGAGTCGGAGCGACGGCGGAAGCCGGATGACCGAGACCGGGATGAGTCTGGGGACACCGCACTATATGTCGCCAGAGCAGGCGATGGGAGAGCGGGAGATCACCCCCCGCTCCGATATCTACGCCCTCGGCTGCGTGCTCTACGAGATGCTCACCGCCGAGCCGCCGTTCGTCGGTGCCACCGCGCAGGCGATCATCGCGCGGGTGCTGACCGAG
>JANMWE010000080.1:0-3220 GCA_031393795.1 Gemmatimonadota bacterium | reverse complement strand
GCTCTGCAGGCCCAGCAGGTGATACGCCGCGTGGGCGAGGCGGTCGAGGCCGCTCTCGGTGAGACCGAGCGATTCGAGGAAATCCTTCCGATCGGCGGCCGGGAGCTCGGAGAGCTCCATCTCCACCTGGGCCGAGAAGGTGACCACCTCGGCGGTCTCGCCTTCCTTGGTGACGGCGGTCTGGAGTGCCACCACCATCGCGTTGCCCGCGGAGATCTCGCTCTCGGGGACATTCGCGGCGTAGAGCACCGGCTTGCTGGTCAGGAGGTTGAAGGCGCGGTAGAAGGGCGCTTCCTCCTCGGTGGGGACCACGAGGCGGGCCGGCTTTCCCTCGGCCAGCACCGGCTGGAGCCGCTTGAGGAGCCCAGCCTCGATCTTGGCGTCGGCGTCGCCGCTCTTGGCGGTGCGGACCACCTTGTCGAGCCGTTTCTCCACGCCGGCGAGGTCGGCGAGGCCGAGCTCGATGTTGATGATCTCGCGGTCGCGGGCCGGGTCGGGGGCGCCCATCACGTGCTGGACATTCTCGTCCTCGAAGCAGCGGACCACGTGCACGATGGCATCGACCTCGCGGATGTTGGCCAGGAACTGGTTGCCGAGCCCTTCACCCTGGGAGGCACCTTTCACGAGCCCGGCGATGTCGACGAACTCGACCGCCGCGGGGACGATGCGCTGGGGGTTGATGATCGCGGCGATCTGGTCGAGCCGGGGGTCGGGGACGGTCACGACGCCGGTGTTGGGCTCGATGGTGGCGAAGGGATAGTTCGCGACGAGAGCGCCGGCCTGCGTCAACGCGTTGAATAGCGTTGACTTCCCGACATTCGGCAGCCCCACAATTCCTAGACGCAGCATTCTACTTCCTCGAGATCTCGAATTTCCACTGAGGGACTGACCGGACGGAGGGACTGAGAACACCCTTCGTTGCCACGCCAGTTCAATGGGAAAATCAATTGAAATCAGTGCCTTGGTCCCCTCAGTCCCTCCGTGGAGCTCCGAGATCCTTACTTATTGAACTTGTTCATCACCGCTTCGATCCCTTCGGCGATCCACACTTCCACCGCCTCGGCCATCGGGTCGAGGAGGCCGGCGATGAGCACACGCTCGTCACGGGTGAAGGGGTCGAGCACGAAGTCGGCGGTCTCGTCGATGCCGGGGGGGAGGGGACCCACGCCGATGCGGAGCCGCGCATACTCCTGCGAGCGGAGCGTCCCCTCGATGCTCTTGAGGCCGTTGTGTCCGCCGGCCGAGCCGCCGGGACGGAGCCGGAAGCGCCCCGCGTCGAGGTGGAAGTCGTCCACCAGGACCAGCAGGTCCTTCACGGGGTCGAACCCCGGAATGGAACGAAGCGGGGCCAGGGCGGCCCCGCTCCGATTCATGTACGTCCACGGCTTGAGGAGGATGACCTCCTCGCCCTGCCGGCGGCCGGCGGTGTTGCGGGCCTGCGTGCCCCGCTTGAACGCCCCGAACCCCCAGCGCTGGACCAGGTGGTCGGCCAGCCAGAAGCCCGCGTTGTGCCGCGTGCCATCGTACTCCGAGCCCGGGTTCCCGAGCCCCACGATGGCCCGCACGGATCAACCCTTCTTGGGCGCCGGCGCTTCCTCGGCTTCGCCTTCCTCGTCCTTGCCCTTCTTGATGACCTCGGGCTCGGCCACGGCGGCCGCATCGGCGGCCGGCACCACGACCTCTTCGACCCGGGGCGCCACCACAGCGGCGACGGTCAGGGCGCCGTCGTCGAGGATCTCGGCCTTCGGGATCGAGAGCTCGCTCACGTGGATCGACTTGCCGATGCCGAGGAGGGTGACGTCGACCTCGAAGTGCTCCGGGATGTCGGCGGGGAAGAGCTTGACCGTCAGTTCGCGGACCGGGTGCTCCAGGATGCCGCCCCCGTTGCGCACGCCCTCGGCAGTGCCGACGAGGTGCACCGGGACCTTGACGGTGATCTTCTCGTTGGCGTTCACCTCGTACAGGTCGAGGTGCACGATGTCCTGCCACCGCACGGGGTCGCGCTGGATCTCACGGATCAGCGCCTTGACCGGGGCCTTGCCGTCCACCGCGACGTCGAGCAGGGCGCGGGAGGCGTGGTCCACGGTGAGGAGGCGATAGAGCGCCGCCGCATCGACGGTGAGCGAGGCCGCCTCACGGTGATGCCCGTAGATGACGGCGGGAACGCGTCCCGCGCGACGGGCCGAGCGCGCGGCGCCCTTGCCCTTGGAAGTGCGGCTCTCGGCCGCCAGCAGATGCTTGTTCGCCATGATCCTGATCCTTCTCTTCTGGGTCAATCGAACAGCGAACTGACGGACTGGTCGCTGTGCGTGTAGCCGATCGCCTTGGCCAGGAGCCCCGCAATGCTGAGCACCTTGAGCCGATCGAAGTGCCGCTCGGGCGGCAGGGCGATCGTATTGGTCACTGCCACTTCCTTCACCGGCGAGGCCATCAACCGTTCCACCGCCGGCCCCGAGAGCAGGGCGTGGGTGGCGCAGACGTAGATATCTTCGGCGCCGAGGCGCTTCAACGCGTGGACCGCCTCGGCCATCGTGCCGCCGGTGTCGATCATGTCGTCCGGGATGATGCAGTCCTTCCCGGCCACCTCACCGACCACGTTGACCACTTCCGCCACGTTGGCCGACGGCCGGCGCTTGTCGATGATCGCGATGCTGGCATTGAGCCGCTTCGCGAAGCCGCGCGCCATCTTGGCCGAGCCGACGTCGGGGGCCACGATCACCAGGTCGCGGAGCGACTTCTGGCGGTAGTGGTTGGTGAACACCGGCGCCGCGTACAGATGGTCCACCGGCAGGTCGAAGAACCCCTGCAACTGGTGCTGATGGAAGTCGATCGCCAGGACGCGATCCGCACCCGCCATCGAGACCATGTTCGCCATCAGCTTGGCCGAGATCGCCACCCGGGGCTGGTCCTTCCGGTCCTGCCGGGCATACCCGAAGTAGGGGATGACGGCGGTGACCCGGGCGGCGCTGGCCCGCTTGGCCGCATCCATCAGGAGCAACAGCTCGATCAGGTTCTCGGCCGGCGGATTGGTGGGCTGGATGATGTAGACGTCCCGCCCGCGCACGTTCTCGTCGATCTTGACGAACAACTCCCCGTCGGCGAACCGCTTGCTCGTCACCTTGCAGAGCGGCTGGCCCAGATGCTGCGCTACCTCCTCGGCCAGGGCCCGGTTGGCGGACCCGCTGAGGAGCAGTATCTGGCTGCGGGACAGGGAGAGTTC
>JANMWE010000026.1:0-22885 GCA_031393795.1 Gemmatimonadota bacterium | reverse complement strand
GGCGGACAGGCGATAGGGGACTCCAGAGCGGAGTCCCTTATCTTTTCTGGGCCATGAACCTGTTCTTCCGAGTCCTCGCGGTGCTCTGGGGCGCCCTCTGGGGGCCGCGTCGCTCGCCGCTCGACGTATCGGTACTCTCGTTCCGGGTCCTGCCCAACGACCTCGACCCGAACTGGCACATGAACAACGGCCGGTACCTGACCATCATGGACCTCGGCCGGCTCGATATGACCCTGCACAGCGGGCTGATGCGGGCGGTCATCCGGAATCGCTGGATGCCGGTGCTCGGCGGCGCGACCATCAGGTACCAGCGGCCGCTCCAGCCCTTCCAGCGCTACACCCTCACCACGCGAATCCTCGGGTGGGACGAGAAGTGGATCTACATGGAGCAGCTCTTCGACTCCAACGGGAAGCGCTCGGCCACCGCTCTGGTCAAGGCGCTGATCCGCGGCCGCGACCGGAGCATTCCCACCGCCGAGGTGATGCGCGAGGTCGGCGTCGATCTGCCGTCGCCCGTGCTGCCGGACCAACTCCGCGCCTGGATCGCCGTCGACGAGACCATCGGTGCAAGCGGTGCGGCCTGAAACGTCTACTGAGTGAACACCCCCCACAGCGAACCACCCCACACACGATTTTCGGACGCCCAATGCGCCTGACCCTGCTTCTCTGCCTCCTGCACGGAGCCCTCTCGGCCCAAGCCCCCGACACCACCCGGACCGCCCGGACAATCCCAGTGACGGACAGCGTGCTCCGACTCCCGGTCGATCGCGCCAGTGAGATGCTCCCCTGGATGCCAGGTGGTGGCCAAGATATCGGCGGTGCGCCCCTGTGGCACGGGACCCCGGAGCGGCTTCTCGACCGAGTGACCGACGGGATTCGCTGGGCCCCGGCACTCCGGAGCACCGGGTACCTCGGATACAGCCCGCAACCGGTGCTCCTGGAACCGGACTTCAACGCCCTCGATCGCGCGGACATCTCGTCGGTGGGGCGGAGCCCCGGCACCTTCAGTTTCGTGACCCTCGGCGGCGGCGATCACTGGCGCGCGAACGGCAGCGGGGAGGGCGAGGGTCCCCTGCGCGCCGATGGCGGGACCGGGCTCTCCCGCTTCGACGGGTCGGTCGGCGGCCCCCTTGGCGGCTCGTTCCGGATCCGGGCGGCAGGGACCCTCGTCGGGCGCCGGAGCGCCCCGACCGGGGTCGGGTACGCCGCGACACCGTACTACGTGCCGACGGGGATCGACACCACGATGCGATTCCCCGATCCCAGCACCCTGCCCGATTCCATCGACGCGCTCATCCAGCGATTCGGCCCCACCTCGAGCATCCCCTATTCTCCCCGCAGTACCGCCGATTGGGCCGTGCGCCTTGATGGCCAGGTCGGCGGCGCGAGACTCTGGGCCCACTGGCTCGGCACCCGCGTCGCGGAGCGTTTCTTCAACTACGTCGATGTCGCCAACCCGCTCCAGGCCAAGGGCCAGGAGCTCTCGGGCCGGGACCTCGCGGCCGGAATACAGCTCACCGTGACCGATGGCCTTCGACTCGAAGGCTCGGTCAGCCTTCAGCACGAGCGTTCCGAGAGCGGACCGATCACCTCGGCCTCCGAGTTCGACTCCCGCGATCCGGGACTCGGACTGATGCTGGGCGGCCTCGACCTGCGCTGGGACCTGGGCAATTTCCCGGTCAATGACCAGCTCATCGCCAACTATCGGGACAACACCCCCGGGAGCCGGCGCTCTCCGTACGATCTCGAGAACACCGCCCAGTACTCCCTGATCGACCAGTACCGCAATGATGCGTATGGTCTGTACGGCATTTACGGCATCGGCAGCAACGGGTTCAGCGAAGCGGGCGGACCGCTCGGGCTGCTCGCCCTCCAGCAGGACGATCGCATCCTGCTCAGCGCAAAGGTGGTCAGGGATCTTGGGACAGAAGGAGCCCTCACGATCGGAGGGGAGTTCGTCCATCACGACATCCAGCACTACTCCTCCTTCCTGACGTCGCAGGCGTTCAGCGACGTTTGGCTCGCCACGCCGAAGGAGCAGGCCTTGACCATCGATTGGGTCAAGACCGGGACGGGGTGGAGGTTCGAGGTCGGCGCGCGGCTCGACCGATTCGAGACCGGCGCTAGCCGCCCGTACTTGCTCGACACCCTCGCCAGCTCACCGACGCAGGGGCTGTATATGTACTTCCCGCGCCTCTCCTCCTACGGCAAGGACTCGCCCACCCTCCAGCACTTCGTCCCGGATGCGGCCCATACCGCCCTGGCTCCACACTTCCTCCTCTCGGGACTATTCGGTGAGGGATTCGTCGGGCGGGTCAGCGGCACGCGCACGGCACGGATGCCCGACTTCGCGTACCTCCTCGAGGGGGTGAATACCGACCTGGCGATCACCAACTCCGGAAGTCCGTTCGGTACCGACCTGGGCCACGAGGTCGTGGATCAGTACGAGGTAGGTCTGGGGAAGCGATTCGGTGAAGTGCAGATGGACGCCGCGCTCTTCAACGACCAGTTCACGAAGGTCGTCGTCACTCAGATGGAACCGCTCTACGATCCGGCGCGTGGCAACATCGACTACGTCCTGCTCCACGAGCTGGCTACCGGTGGAAGCCTCTTCGGGATCACCCTGTCGGGCGCCTGGCAGGCCACTTCCTGGTTCAAAGCCAGCGGCGCCTTCACGCACACAGAGGGCAGCGGCTGGAATCCTCTCGCGGGAGGCGCCACGGCCGTCGACGGTTCGCGGCCGAACACACTCTCCTTGAGCGCTCGCCTGCAGGCTCCGGCCTCCGGTGGACTGCGCGGGTTCGGGGCGCTCGTGACCTACCGCCATCTGAGCGGCGCGGCCGAACTGATCGATCCGGCCTTCGCTCCGTACCCCCCGGGGGGCGCGATCCGCACGAGTTTCGTCCCGGCCTGGACCTCATTGGACCTGCGGATCGCGAAGAGCCTCGATCTTCGCTCCCGGCAACTCACGATCTATTTGGACGCGAGGAACCTCCTCAGCGCGGAGAACCTGCTCCGCGCCTTCGGTGGGAGCGACCCCACCAGGTCCGCGAACGGGGAGGGGCTCCGCTTCTCGAACGACAGCTCCTGGTCGGCCGACGAGGCCATCCGGGGAGGCCATTACGACAACGCCACCGGCGGCATCGACCTGACGTTCGGGGGCGCGGGGCGTGGCGGCTGCGGCGCGTGGGTCACCGCCACCGGGCAATCCTCCCCGCCAAATTGCGCCTATCTGATCGCCGCGGAGAAACGGTTCGGCAATAGCGATGGCATTTATTCCCTCACCGAACAGCGCAGTGCGTCGCTCGCGTACTACCTGACCCAATTCGGGAAGAGCACCCTGTACGGGACAGGAAGAGCGATCCGCATCGGAGCGCAGATAGCCTTCTAACCCGGAAGCCAGGAGCTCGAAAGGGTGCTGTTAAGATCCTCCGCCGCACCCCTTCTGACTCCTAACATGCAGCACACAGCACGCAGCACGCAGCACGCAGCACACAGCACGCAGCACGCCGCACGCCGCACGCCGCACGCAGCACCCGACCCTACAGCCCCAGCTTCACCCGCACCCGCCCCAGCGCGTCGTCGTCGCCGAGCAACAGGCCTTCGATGACGCGGTCGATGCCGTACGCCTGAGTCACCCGGAGGGACGGCGTCTCGCCGTTGGTCGGGGCCGCGAAGGCGACCGTCACCTCTCGACTCCCGCCGGCCTCGATCGCCTGATCGACGAGCGCCGCATCCGACAGCGGCAACAGCACCGTGCTGTCCCCCTGCATCAGTTCTACCCGGAGCCCGAACGGCGTGAGTGCCACCCGCCGGGCGTCGTTCCCCACTCGGAGGGTCACCGTCCACTCGCTCGGCGTCCGCTCGACCTTCTCGACGGTGGCCGAGAGGTGGCAGTCGAGGTAGAAGCCGCAGAAGCGGAGCGGCGTGCCCACGGGGAGGATCTCCCGTCCCCGGAAAGCCGTGACCGACACCAGAAGCAGGAGATACGTCGCCGGAACGGTGAGCGCGATCCACCCCCAGATCCGCCGTCGGTTCCGGAGCCAGAGGATGCCGGCGACCAGGGTGACGCCGACGGTGCCCATCAGGGCGAGCATCCCGATGAATTGAAGGGGTGGCATGGTGACCTAGCGTGTGGGTGAACCGGACGAATGGCAATGCGCGGCCTGCAGGGCCTCGAGCGGTGGGGCGAGAAGGGCGCGGGCCCGCGCGCGCGGGAGATTCCAGGCCCGCCAATCCACGGCCTCCTCGGTCCCGCCGGTCCAGCGGGGCCGGAGCGCCTCGAGCAGGGCGGCGCAGCGGGGCGGAGCGAGGCGGTCGGCCGCGCCGAGCAGTGCCGGCACCGCGTCGGCCGAGAGGGTGGCGTGATAGGGGATGTCGAACTCCGCCCCGCCGAGCGCTCGCGCGAGGTTCACCCGGACCACGACCGCCTCGGGATCGAGCACGTTGAGGGTCCCCACCCACGCCGCGCTCGCCACCAGAAGGCCGACCCCGAAGCGGGAGCGTCGCCCCCGCAGGATCGTCGCACCGAACCAGGCCAGCGCCACCCCGACCCAGGCCATCCCGGCCGTGGCGTAGAGCCGGGTATCGCTCAAGCCGAAGAACGAGACGTAGACCCACATCCGTTGCAGGGCGGAGAGCATCAGCACGCCCAGCAACACGATCAACGTCCACCCGGTGACCCGGAATCGCCGCTCCGCCCCGTCGGTCCGACGGTCCAGCAGGTGGTCGGCCAGCAGGAGCACGACCAGCACGAGGGCGGTGACCATGAGGAGCTCGAAGAAGCCGCGGCGCGCGTAGTCGGCGTACGTCAGCCCGACCGTCGCTTCGACATACGCGGCACCGCCGAAGAGCGCGCGGGCCTGGAAGACGAGGTAGGCGGCGATGACCGCGGCCAACCCATAAAGCGCGGGCACCAACCCGAGGAAATCGAGCCGGGATGGCGGCGCGACCGGAAGTGAGGGACGCCTGAGGGTCGGCACCATCGTGCCCCGCAGCCATCCCGCGGTGGGCCAGGCGATCGCTCCCACGATCGCGAGATGACCGGCAGCGTTCGCCAGCCCCAGGTCGGGCCACGCGGTCAGGAAGGATCCGAACGCCGGATCGGCCTGACCGAGCAGTGCACTGACGGCGAAGAGCGGCGGGACCGCGAGGACCACACCCACTGCGGCGGCACGAAAGCGGTGCTCGCCGAAGGCGGTGGGTCGGTCCCAATTCGGATCGCGGAACAGGGTGGCGGGCGCACCAGCCACACTGGCAAGGAAGGCGACCCCCCAGGCCCGCCATGCGTCGCGGATCCGGAACCGCGACAGACTCCGCCCCAGCGGCAACCACGCGACCAGCGCCCCGCCGGTGAGGATGGCGACCAGGTCGTAGAAGTAGAGGGTACCGGCATCACGGAGGATCAGGCCGGTCGCCGCGAAAGCGGTAAGGGCCAGGATCAGCGAACGAGGAGCAAGGCCCTCGCGGCCCGCATTGGCCGCCCACGCCGCGCCGAGGACGAGGAAGACGAGGCCGACGAAGCCGAGATACCACCCCGGTCCGCGCAGGAGGACATCCCCTGCCGCGCCGGCGGCGAGGGCGGAGGCGGCGGCGATCCGCGCACGGGTCGGATTCACGCTGTGGCCCTCCCTGGCAGCCCGCCGAATCGCCGTTCGCGCCCGGCGAAATCGACGAGTGCCGCATCCAGGTCGGCGAGGCTCAGGTCGGGCCAGAGCACGTCAAGGAACGCGAGCTCAGCATACGCACTCTCCCAGAGGAGAAAGTCGGAGAGACGCCGCTCCCCGCCGGTGCGTACCAGCAGGTCGACGTCGGTGCGGGCGGTGGGGCGCTGGGGCGCCGAGGCGGTGAACTGCCGCTCGATCTCGTGGCGACTCGAATAGTCGATCGCGATCCGGAGGGTCATCCGGGTCCCCGACGCGGTCACGGACTCGGCGGCGAGGATCGTCTTGAGCAGCCGGCTCGGCAGCCGGTCCCGCCGCCCGATGATCTCGAGCCGGATCCCCTCCGCGGCCAGGCGGCGCCCTTCGCTCCGGAGGTGGGCCTCGAAGAGGCGCATCAATCCCGTTACCTCGGTGGCCGGGCGCTTCCAGTTGTCGGCCGAGAAGGCATAGAGCGACAGCACCGCGACGCCGCGCTCGGCGCACCCTTCGACGACCCGCCGCACCACCTCGGCACCCGCCCGGTGCCCCATCAGGCGCGGCAACCCCCGCCGCTCCGCCCACCGGCCGTTGCCATCCATGATCATCGCCAGGTGGGTCGGGGTTGAAAGAGTACTTTGTTTCATAAAGTAGAACTCCCAAAATGTGGCGCCGCTCGGCGCCGGACGAATTGTGCTGGGTGCTGGGTGCTGCTTCCTACCTTCCTACCTTCTTACCCTCCTACCCTCTTGATCAGCGCCTCCATATGCCCGAGATATCGCTCGAGCGCCTTTTTCCCTGCCGGCGTGAGCCGGTACTCGGTCCGGGGGACCCGTCCTTCGAAGAACTTGCGGCAGGCGACGTAGCCGGCGTCCTCCAGCTTGCGCGCGTGCACCGAGAGATTCCCGTCGGAGGCATCGAGCAGCGCCTTCAGTTCGTTGAAGGTCAGCATCTCGTGCACCGCGAGCGCGCTCACGATGGCAAGCCGGAGTCGCTCGTGGATGATCCGGTCGAGCGCCAGGGGCGCACTGGCATCCCCTGCGACGGACCTGAGCGGGGTCGGCTGGGCGGCGCGCGGCACGCGGGCGGCGGCGCGCTTAGCCACCATGCCGCCGCGCGATGTAGCCGCCGAAGCCGATCTGCAGGCCGCCGAAGCCGGCGGCGAGCAGGAGATCGCCCGGAAGCGTGGGGACCAGGAGCGCCGCCGCGCCGAGGAGCATGAAGCCGATCCCCATCAGGGGGACGGCGCGCACCGAGAAGGCCCCGGCCGTGACGACGCCGACGCCGTACAGCAGCAGCCAGAGCCCGGGCAGGACCTCGGGCGCTCGGCTGCCGGGCTGCCACATCCCGCCCCGGTCGGCCAGCGCGACCGTGAGGATCGCGCCGGCGATCACGGCCGGCCAGAACCCGAGGAGGAATTTGCGCGCCGGCACGCTGAGCGTCGGCCCCAGGCCGGAGCGGAGCTGCATCTTGCGGAGCATCAGGGCGGTGCCAAGGGTGGCACCGAGGAGCGCCTCGAGCAGCCAGACCCCGAGCCACCGGATGGCGGTCGGCTGGGCCGCCGCGACCGCGGCGGCGATCAGCGCGGTCACGCCGGTGAGCGCGAGCCCCCACCCCGGCACATCGGTGAACGAGGCCGCTCCCTCCATCGTCCGGCGGATGAAGGAAAGATCCTGGATCGCGCGGTCGTGCAGCGCGGGGGGATCGCGGAGGGGGGCGGCCATGGGTGCAATGTGGGGAGGTGGGGCGGATGTGTCAAGTGCTTTGCGTTGTAAAGTGAAAGGCGCCCAAGGCGCGTGAGCCGCTCAGCTCCGCCCACCCCGGACTCTCGCGCCTTACGCGACTCTCGCGCCTGTCACCTCCGGAGCGCGCCCACGCTCTGCGCCAGCAGCGCCTCGGCCCCGTCGATGTCGAGCGGCTGGCTGAAGCGCCACCCTTGCCCGTAGTCGCAGCCGAGTTGCAGGAGGAGTTGGTGCTGGCGGGGGGTCTCGATCCCTTCCGCGATCACCGCCATCCCGAGGGTCTTGCCCAGGGTGATGATGGTCCGGACGATCTCGGGGTTCTCCCCCGGTGCGCCGAGCGCGCCGATGAACGAGCGATCGATCTTGAGCGCGTCCAGCCGGAAGCGCTGGAGATAGCTGAGCGAGCTGTACCCGGTGCCGAAGTCGTCCACCTGCACCTGCAGGCCGAGCTCCTTGAGCCCCTTCAGGACCCGGACGCTCTGTTCGGCCTCGGTCATGATGGTGGTCTCGGTGATCTCGAGTCGGAGGCTCCCGGCCGGGAGCGGGCACTCCCGCATGATCGCCGCGAACTCGGGCACCAGTTCGGGACGCTGGAACTGCCGGGCGGAGAGATTGACGCTCATCGCGAGCGGGCCGTAGTCCGGACGCCGTTCGAGGAAGCGCTTGAGGGCCCGCGACGCCTCCGTCAGCACCCACCGGCCCAGGGCGTGGATCAGTCCGCTCTCCTCGGCCAGGGGGATGAAATCATCGGGCCCGAGGAATCCACGCTCCGGATGACGCCAGCGCGCGAGCGCTTCGAAACCTACCACCCGGTTGGTCGCCAGCGCCACGATCGGCTGGTAGAAGAGGACCAGCTCCTCCCGTTCGATGGCGCGGCGCAGGTCGGTCTCGAGCTGGAGCTGGCTGGCCACGTCCTGGCGCATCCCCACCTGGAAGAGCTGATGCCGGGCCTTCCCCGCCCCCTTGGCCGAGTACATCGCCGTGTCGGCATCGCGAAGGAGGTCCTCGGCGCCGTCATCACCGCTCGAGATGGCGATCCCGATGCTGACCGTACTGTAGATCTCCTGGCCGGCCATGACGAACGGGGTGGAGAGCACCGCCTGGATCCGGCCCGCGATCACTTCGGTCTCGTCGACGGTGTGGATCTCCTCCAGGAGCACCACGAACTCGTCACCTCCCAGCCGCGCCACAGTGTCGCCGTCCCGGGAGGCCTCTTCGAGCCGCTTGGCGAGCTGCCGCAGCAGCTCGTCCCCCTGCAGGTGGCCGAGCGAATCGTTGACCACCTTGAAGCGGTCAAGGTCGAGGAAGAGCACCGCGCAATGGAGGTCGGTGCGGCGCCGCACCCGACGGAGCGCATGGTCGAGCCGGTCCATGAAGAGGGCGCGGTTCGGCAGGTTGGTGAGCGGATCGTGGAAGGCGTCGTGGAGAAGCTTCTCCTGCGAGGTCTTGCGCTCCTGGATGTCCGAGAGCGACCCGGCGAGGCGGGTGGCGGGGCCGTCGTGCTCGCGCACGGCGATCCCGCGCGCCAGCACCCAGAGCCAGCTGCCCGCGCGCGTCCGCATCCGGTGTTCGTTCTGGAGGTGGGGCGTGTGTCCGGTCAGATGGAGGTCGAGGTCGATCTTCAGCTGCTCGATGTCGTCGGGATGTACCCGGCCGAGCCACTCCTCCGGGCTCGAACCGACCTCCCCCTCCGCGCAGCCGAGCATCGCCTTCCAGCGCGGGCCGTAATAGATCTTGCCGGTCCGCAGGTCCCAGTCCCAGAGTCCGTCGTTGGCACCCGCGGAGGCCAGGGCGTAGCGCTCCTCGCTTTCGCGGAGGGCGGCCTCGGCGCGCTTGCGCGCGGTGATATCGCGGCAGGTGACCACGACGCCGTCGATGGCGGGATCGTCGAGCAGGGAGTTGGCGCTGACCTCGAGGGTGAGCCAGGTGCCGTCGGCGTGGCGGGTGCGGACCTCGGTCCGGGGCATCGGGCCGGGGCGATCGGCCAGCTGCCGGAACTTCTCGCGCGCGCGGGCCAGCTGGCTGGGATGGATGAGGTGGAACACGTCGCGGCCGAGGAACTCTTCGGCGCCGTAGCCGAGCATCCGCTCGAGCGACCCGCTGGCGTACTTCACCCGGCCTTCGCGGTCAAACACCGCGATCACGTCGAGCGCGTTGGCGAGGAGCGACTGGAAGTAGCGCTCACTGGTCTTCAGCCCTTCCTCGGCGCGGAGCTGCCGGGTGATGTCGCGATAGACCCCGATGACGCCGACCTGGCGTCCGTCAAGGATGATCGGGCTCCCCAGCACCGAGACCGCTACGGGAGTGCCGTCCTTCCGGCGGCGGCTGGTCTCGCGGCTCACCGTCCGCCCCTCGGCCGCCTGCTGGCTCATATCGGTCGCGTCGCGCTCGCCCGGCGCGAGGATCTCGTCGATGGCGCGTCCCTCGACCTCCTGCTGTTCCCAGCCGAACAGGCGGGTGAATTCGCCGTTGATCCGACGGATCACGCCCCGGGTATCGAGCAGCGCCATCGCCTCGGGAGAGTGCTCCACCAGCTGTTCGAAGTACGCCTTCTCTACCCGGAGGTCTTCCGCGACCTGCTGGTGCTCGACCACGAACCGGCTGATCAGGACAATGGCGGCGAGCGCGATGAGCGAGATCAGGAGTCCGCCGAGGTCGACCGAGACCCCGGGACTCTCGAGCCCTGCGTCGCCCGGGGCCTCTGTGGCCCGGAGGAGGAGGACCAGGGTCAGCAACAGGAGGAGGGCCGTGAGGACGGCGAGCCGCCAGTCGCGCAACCGGCGCAACAGGACCACGGACCACGCGAGGGCGGTCACGCGGGTGGCGAGCGAGACGAGGACGAGGGTGCTCAGAGCATCCTCTGCGCCGGGCGCAGATATGTGGGGGGTGACACCAATCTATAGAGGCCCGTGTCATTGCGATACGCGTCGGCCCGTCGCAGTGGCGCATTGTGCGCCCCCACTCGCGTGGAACGTCCTAGTCGGGGTAGAATCGGGCATCCCCCGCTCGCGAACTCGGACCGTCGATGCCATTCCAATGGAGGGCGACCGCCCTCCTGGCCACCTCGCTCTCGCTCGGTGCAGGCCTCGCCGCCTGTGCCCACGAATCGCCCCCGGAACCGGGCACGACGGGCGTGGACACCATCCCGATCGCCGGACCTCCGGCGCGCCTGACCCTCAACCGGGGCAAGGACGCGACCCCCGCGTTCACTCCCGATGGCAGCGGCATCTGGTACGCGTGGGAGAAGCTCGACCGCGCCGACCACGACCTCTGCCTCGGCCTGCTGCCGGTCGGCGGCGGCACCCGGACCCGCGAGGTCTGCCCCGCCAATGCCGCCGCCAACCCCGACTCGGTGAACTGGAACACCTTCCCGGCGCCCCATCCGGACGGGCGGCGCATCGCCTGGCAGACCATAAGCGCCAATCCCGACGAGCGCGCCGACGGGAGCGGAGGGATCATCCTCTCGTCGATCGGGACGCTGGGCGATCCGAGCCGGTACCGGACCCTGGCGCGGCTTCCCTATCAATTTGCCCCGGGCAGCACCCTGCATTATTACAATCAGGTGATGTCGCTCCGATGGGCCAACGACACGACCCTCGTCGGCATCGGCACCCTGGTCGCCGAATTCTCGCCCGCCTTCAACCAGCCGGACACCTTCTACACGGGGCTCGAGCTGGCCACGATCACGATCACCCGGGACAGCGCCTTGACCGGATTCATTCCCGGCACCGACAGCGCCAGCGGAGTGACCCTGGGCCCCGCGGGGGCCATCTATTTCACGAAGAACGGGGACGAACGGGTCTATCGGACGACCCTGGCCGGGGGCATCGTCGATACCGTCTTCGACTTCGGTCCCGCGGGATTCGCGCGCGACCCGGTCTATGTGGATGGGGCGATCTGGGCGGTGGTCGGCGGCGATGTGAGCTTCCTCCCTTACCCGAACTTCACCGGCAGGCTCCAGCACGACGGCGGCGGCGAGCTATGGCGCGCCGACAGCGCCGGGCTGACCCGCATCGACAACATCTATCGCTGGCGCCGGCCGGCGGTCTCCCCCGACGGACACACGCTGGTGATCGAAGGGCGTGACCAGGTGAGCGGCGTGACGGACCTGTACCTCCTGAGGCTCAATTGATGAACGTGCGTCGTGCGTGGTGCGCCTGTCCTGAGCGCAGCCGAAGGATGGTCCGTGGTGCGGCGTGTGCTGCGCTCCTGCTGGCCGCCTGGCCGCCCGACCGGCTGACCGCCCAAGTCAACGGCGCCATCACCGGGCGGGTCACCGACGCCACCACCGGCCTCGCGATGAGCGGCGCCCTGGTCCGCATCCTCGGGACCGGGCAGGGGGCCGCCACCGACAGGGGCGGCCGGTTCCGGATCCGCGAGGTCCGGCCCGGGGCCTGGACCCTGGTGATCCTCCGGATCGGCTACCGCCAGGTCCGGCGCGACAGCATCCTCGTGCGCGGCGGCGAGGTCGTTCACCTCGAACTCGACATGGCCCCGGTGGCGGTCGAGGTGGAGAGCCTCGTGGTCCGCCAGCAGCGCGACCCGATCCTCGACCCCCTGGCTCCGGCGGCGACCCAACGGATCACCGCCAAGGACTTCCACAACCTCCCCATCACGACCCTCGACGACGCCCTGGCGCTCTCGGGCGGCACCGTGGACCAGAGCGTGCGCGGCGGCCGCCCGGGCGAACAGGCGTTCGTGCTCGACGGCGTGGGCGTGAAGAACCAGCTCGACGCCTCGACCAACGGCCCCGGCACCCAGCTCCCTCCCGACATGCTGCAGGAGGCCTCACTCGTCTCCAACAGCTTCTCCGCGCGCTACGGCTCCGCCATCTCGGGGCTCGTCAACGTGACGACGCGCGAGGGGACCGAACATTGGACCGGCCGCGCCGTCTACGAGAACGATCGTCCCTTCCCCAGCGGGTGGGACTATGGGCTCGACCGGCTCGTGCTCTCCACTTCCGGTCCACTCGGGCGCGGGGTCCGGATGGTCGGCGTCTTCGACGCCGCGGGGCGGATCGACGCCGAGCCGGTGAGCGCTCCCCAGCCGACGGACCCGCGCGACCTGCGGCACTCGTCGCCGCTCCTCCCCTTCAACTCGGGCGAGACCTACAGCGGCGCGCTCAAGCTCGGGATCCCGATCGCCGGACACGATGTCCGCTTCTTCTTCCTCCGGTCGGTCGAACAGCGCCAGCTCTTCGACGCGGCCTTCAAGTACGACGGACGGTGGTCGCCGGCGCGCCACGTGACCGGGACGCTCATCACCGCCCAGACCCAGCACACCTTCGCCCCTACCAGCGTCAGTCCGCTGATCCTCGACGCGCGGTTCGGGTGGTTCGACCGCGAATTCATCCGGGGCGAGCCGAAGGATCCGATCGATCCGGTCTTCGGCGGCTTCACCGGCAAGCCCCTGCGCATCGTGGGCGAGGAACTGGCCCGTCGGCGCGATGTGAGCGATTCGTCGGTGGTGCCAGGGATGCTCCCGCCGGACTACTCGAATAATTCGCCGTACGGGGTCCCCGCCTTCTTCCTCGGCTCCGGCGGCCGCGGCGAGGTGAGCTGGAATCGCTTCCGCGAAGCGCGGATGCAGCTCGATTTCACCAAGGGGCTCGGCCAGGGCGCCGACCTCCTCTTCGGCACCGACCTGGCGCGCCAGAACGTGCGGACCTATCAGCGCGCGCTGGGCTTCCTTCCGGTCGGATTCGGCGACAGCGTGCCCCCGGCGACCGCCAGCGACTTCTCGCCGATCGCGCTGGGGCTCTACGCGGAGGCGCAGCGCCGGATGGGCGAGTTGGCGCTGACCGCCGGGCTCCGGTACGACCGCTTCGATCCCGGCGCCGATCTCGGCCGGGGCACCCGGGCGCGGAGCGCGATCGGTCCGCGGCTGGCGCTCTCGACCGTGTTCAACGGCGCCACCCTGGTCATCAGCTGGGGCCGCTTCGCGCAGGCGCCCGACTACCAGTACCTGGTCGACGCGGCGTTCGACGACACGCTCCGCACCGGGCGGTTCCGCGCCGGCAACCCCGACCTCGGCTACGAGACCGCGACCCAGTACGAGTTCTCGCTCCGGACCCGACCGTCGCCGGTGACCAACCTCCGGGTGAACGTGTACGTCAAGCGACTCGACGGCCTGGTGGCGTCAGTGCCGCTCGGCGTGAGTCCGGACTCGAGCGTCTTCGGCAACGCCGACTACGGTAGCGTCTACGGCGGCGAGGTCCTGTTCGAACGCGAGGTGTTCAAGGGTTTTCGGGGACGGATCAACTACACCTTCCAGGTCGCACAGGCGAGCGCGTCGGACGCCTTCCGGCAGCGGGTGCACATCATCGACCCGGGCACTGGCGACACCATCACCGCCTCGAAGGACCAGTTCCCGCTCGACTATGACCGCCGCCATTCCCTCATCACCGTGCTCGAGTACGAGGTGCCGGAGCAGCTTCCCGCCGGATTGCGCGGGCTCGACCTCGCGCTGATCGGCCGCTACTTCAGCGGGCTCCCGTACTCGCGCACGACACCCACCGGCGACACCCTCGTGGGCCCGCCGAACAGCTATCGGCTCCCGTCGCAACAGTCGATCGATCTGCTGGTGCGTCGTCCCTTCGCGCTGATGGGGCGGAAGGGGAGCATCTATCTCGACGCCCGGAACGTGCTCAATCGGCGCAACATCGTCTCCGTCCGGCGCGACACCGGCAGTCCCTTCATGACCGAGGCGGGGATCAAGGCGGCGGCGTTGAGCGCCTACACCGCGCACCCCGAGGCGATCCCGTACGAATCCCCGCGCTACCGCCCCGCGGCCGACCTCGACCAGAACGGGATGGTGGATGGATACACCGAGCTCTATCCCCAGTTCCTCGCGGCCGCCCGCGATGCGTTCCAGCCCACTTTCGCGTATTCCGCGCCGAGGCTGGTGCGGCTGGGGTTCGAACTGGTGTTCTAGGACGCGTCGCCCGCCTTCCGCCCGGCCCCCTGTCGGCTACCTTGCGACAGGGGGCTTCGGCATCTCGGTCGTCGGCCTCCCTGAACCTCGCAGGCGACGGTACGCGTGTGCCGTCGCCGACCTTTCGAGGGGATCCCACGATGCGCTTGTCCCTGCGATTCATCCTGCCGCTGCTCCTGGCGCTCGGCGCCCTGGCGTACGCGGTGGTCCCGCTGGCCGACCGCCTGACGGTCCGTTGGTTCATCCGTGATCTCGATGTCCGCGCGGTCCTGGTCGCCAACTCGGCCCACGATCCGATCGAGGAACTCGCCCGCTCGCGGAACCCGGAGCGGCTGCGGGCATTCTTCACCCGGTTGACGCAGGACGAGCGGCTCTACGCCGTGGCGTTCTGTCCGACCAACGGGGACCGGGTGGCCACGGTCGGTGTGCCCGACGAGGTCCGTTGCGACTCCCTCGAACGGTTCGCGACGGCCGCCGGCCAGCGACTGGAGAGCCCGCGCGGCGCGCTGCTCGTGACCGTCGTCCCGATGACCGGCGACCAGGGAGCGCTCGGCACGCTGGTGCTGCTCCACGACCTGAGCTTCGCCGCGCGCCGGAGCGCCGAGACCCGGCGCTACCTCTACATCTTCTTCGTCGTGCTCGCGGCGGCGATCTCCCTGATCACCGTCGTGATCGCCCAGCTCAGCTGGCGTGGCTGGGTCCGCGGCCTCCGCGGCATCCTCCGCGGCGAGGGATTGCTCCGCCCTGCGGCGGGTCATGAGCCTCCCGAACTCCGGCCCATCGCCAGCGACCTCCGGGAGCTCATCCGCGAGATCGAGTCCGGACAGCGGTCGCGTGACCTCGACCAGTCGGCGTGGACCCCCGAGACCCTGCGGGCGCTGCTCCACGGCGAGCTGCGCGGGCACGAGATGCTGGTGGTCTCGAATCGCGAGCCCTACATCCACGCCCGGCGCGACGGCGAACTCATCGTCCAGCGCCCCGCGAGCGGTCTGGTCACGGCGATCGAGCCGATCATGCGCGCCTGCTCAGGGACGTGGATCGCCCACGGGAGCGGCGGGGCGGACCGGGAGGTCGTGGACGGCCGGGCGCACGTGGCGGTGCCCCCCGGCCATCCCGAGTACACCCTGCGCCGCGTGTGGCTCACCCCCGAGGAGGAGGCAGGGTACTACTACGGCTTCGCCAACGAGGGGCTCTGGCCGCTCTGTCACATCGCCCACGTCCGCCCCACCTTCCGGAGTTCCGACTGGGAACAGTACGAGCGCGTCAACCGGATCTTCGCCAAGGCGGTCCTCGAGGAGACCACGACCCCGGATCCGGTCATCCTGATCCAGGACTACCACTTCGCGCTGCTGCCGCGGATGATCCGGGATGCGCTCCCCGCGGCGACCATCATCACCTTCTGGCACATCCCCTGGCCCAATCCCGAAGCATTCGGGATCTGCCCGTGGCGTGAGCAGCTCCTCGACGGGTTGCTCGGGAGCAGCATCCTCGGGTTCCACACCCAGTTCCACTGCAACAACTTCGTCGATACGGTCGATCGCCTGCTCGAGGCGCGGGTGGATCGCGAGACCTTCGGCGTCTCCTACCGGCGTGCGCTGACGACGGTGAAACGCTACCCCATCTCGGTCGATTGGCCCCCCGCGGCGGAGCTCGTGGCGCGCCCGGTGGAGGAGTGCCGGGCCCGGGTGCGCGCCCGGCACGGCCTGCCCGCCGACCACGCCGTCGGGGTCGGGGTGGACCGGCTCGACTACACCAAGGGGATCGAGGAGCGGCTCCGGGCGGTCGAGCGGCTCTTCGAGCTTCATCCGGAGTGGCGCGGACGCTTCACGTTCCTCCAGATCGCGGCGCCGACGCGTACTCGCATCCCCCAATATCACGACGCCGAGGCACGGGTGCGCGAGCTGGCGGCACGGATCAACGCACGATTCTCCGCGGAGGGACCACCTCCGATCATCCTCCTCGTCGCGCATCACGAGCCCGTGGAGGTGTACGAACACTTCCGCGCCACCGACCTCTGCTTCGTGAGCTCGCTGCACGACGGCATGAATCTGGTCGCCAAGGAGTTCGTCTCCGCCCGTGACGACGAGGCGGGCGTCCTGCTGCTCAGCCGGTTCACCGGTGCGGCCCGCGAGCTTCCCGAGGCCCTCATCGTGAATCCCTATGACACCGATCAGTGCGCGGAGGCGCTCCAGACCGCGCTGACGATGCCCCGCAGCGAGCAACGGACCCGGATGCGGGTGATGCGGGGGCTCATCCAGACCTTCAACGTGTACCGCTGGGCCGGCCGCATGCTCATCGACGCCGCAGCGATGCGCCGACGCGGCCGGATCCCCGACCGCACCAGCGGGGCCGTGGCCACGTGAGCCCGTTGCCTCCCCCGCCATGGGGCTTCTTCCTCGACCTCGACGGCACATTGATCGAGCTGGCCGAGACGCCCCGCGGGATCCGCACGCCGGCGGGGCTGCCAGGGTTGCTCGAGCGCCTCCACGACCGCAGCGGGGGCGCGCTCGCGCTGGTCTCCGGCCGCACCATCGAAGAGCTCGACCGGGCGCTCCACGGACTCCGGCTCCCCGCGGCAGGGCTCCATGGCCTGGAGCGGCGCGGCCTGCACGGCCGGGTCCACCGGTGCGTTCCAGATCCCCGCCGATCCGCCCCGGTCTGGGCCGGATTGGCCGACCGGATCAAGCGCCACCCGGGGCTCTTGGCCGAGCAGAAGGGGGCGGCCTTCGCCATCCATTATCGCCGGGTGCCTGCGCTGGCCGGGTACGCGCACCGACTGGCACGCCAAGCGCTCGCACACCTGGGCCCCTCGTACGTCCTGCAGTCCGGGAAGTGTGTCGCCGAGCTCCGTCCCGCGGGGGCTGACAAGGGGGACGCCGTCCGCGCCTTCCTGGCGGAGCCGGCGTTCCGAGGCCGCACCCCGGTCTTCATCGGTGACGACCGCACCGACGAGGCCGGGTTCGCCGCCGTGGACGCGGTGGGCGGGATCTCGATCAAGGTGGGCCCCGGTCCGAGCCGGGCCCGATGGCGGCTCGCCGACGCGAAGGCGGTGCGCGGCTGGCTCGACACCGGCCGGCCGGCCCCGCGCCGGTCGCGCCGCCCCGCCCGGGAGGCAAGATGAGTACGCTCGACCTGGCCCTGATCGGCAACGGGACCGTCAGCGCCCTCATCGACGCGGTGGGGAACGTCGTCTGGGGGTGCTTCCCTCGGTTCGACGGCGATCCCGCCTTCTGCGCGCTCCTCCGCCACCCCGACTCCGCCGACGATCACGGGATCTATCAGGTGGAACTGCTCGACCTCGAGCGGAGCGAGCAGGAGTATCTCCCCAACACTCCGGTCCTGGTGACCCGGCTGTACGACCGGCACGGCGGCGCGGTCGAGCTCAGCGACTTCGCTCCCCGCTTCCACCAGCATGGGCGGGTGTTCTGCCCCACGACCCTCCTGCGGCAGATCCGCCGGATCGAGGGTGCACCGCGGGTGCGCATCCGCCTCCGTCCCTCCCATTCCTTTGGCGCCTCGCCGCGAGGCCGGACCTTCGGCAGCCATCACATCCGATTCGTGGGTCCGACGGAGACGCTCCGGCTCACCACCAACGCCTCGATCAACGCGCTCCTCGAGGAGACCCCCTTCCTCCTCGACGAGGAGATCACGCTCATCCTCGGCCCGGACGAGACCATCCCCGAGGCGGTCGATATGCTGGGCCGGCATTTCTACCGCGAGACCGTCGCGTACTGGCGTCAATGGGTGCGCTCCCTCGCGATCCCCTTCGAATGGCAGGACGCGGTGATCCGGGCCGCGATCGCCCTGAAGCTGAACACCTTCGAGGACACCGGGGCCATCGTCGCGGCGATGACCACCTCGATCCCCGAGGCCCCCGACAGCGGCCGGACGTGGGATTACCGGTATTGCTGGCTCCGCGACGCCTACTTCGTCGTGGACGCCCTCAACCGGCTCGGGGCCACGCTGGTCATGGAGCGCTACCTCGGGTACATCGTCGACCGCGTTGCCGACGCC
Organism: Gemmatimonadota bacterium; assembly: GCA_031393795.1. Lineage (GTDB taxonomy): Bacteria > Gemmatimonadota > Gemmatimonadetes > Gemmatimonadales > GWC2-71-9 > CAMLHU01. The sequence continues at coordinate 4,557 of JANMWE010000026.1, read as the reverse complement.
GAGGACCGGCGGTTGCAGCCGGTGTACGGCGTCACGGGGGCCCCGGACCTCGAGGAGCGGATCGTGCCGCACCTGGCCGGGTACCGCGGGATGGGGCCGGTCCGGGCCGGGAACCAGGCCGCGCGGCAGGTCCAACACGACGTCTATGGTGCCGCGATCCTGGCCGCCACCCACGTCTTCTTCGATCGCCGCCTCATCCGCCAGGCGGACCACGGACTGTTCCGGCTCCTGGAATCGCTGGGCCAGCACGCGGCCGGGCTGTTCGACCAGCCCGATGCCGGTCCCTGGGAGCTCCGTGGAAGAACGAGGATCCACACCTTCTCGAGCGTGATGTGCTGGGCCGGCTGCGACCGCCTCGCACGCATCGCCGCCCAGCTCGGGCTGCCCGATCGCGAGACCTTCTGGCGCGGGGAGGCGGCGCGCCTCCACGCCGCCATCGCCGCCCGCGCCTGGGACCCCGGCCGGCGAAGCTTCATGGCCACCTGGGGGGGCGACACCCTCGACGCCAGCCTCCTGCTGCTGCACGAACTCGGCTTCCTCTCGGCCGAGGATCCCCGATTCGCCGGGACGGTCGCCGCCATCGAGCACGATCTCCGTCGTGGCGATTTCATCTACCGGTATGTCGAGACGGACGATTTCGGCGCCCCCCGGACCGCCTTCTTGGTATGTACCTTTTGGTATGTGAACGCGCTGGTGTCGCTCGGACGTCGCGACGAGGCCCGGAGGCTCTTCGAGCGGCTTCTGGCCCTCAGGAACCGTCACGGACTGTTCGCGGAGGACATCGACCCCGTCACCGGCGAACAGTGGGGCAATTTCGTCCAGACCTACAGCATGGTCGGCCTGATCCGGGCCGCGATCCGTCTATCGATCCGCTGGGACCAGGCGTTCTAGCGGGTCATGCACTCACCACCCCGGAGTGTCCTGCGCATGCGATCGATCTTCGTCGTTCTCCTCACGCTTCTCGCGGCCCCGCTCGCCGCCCAGGTCACCCCGCCCGACAGCGGCTTCACCCGGCGGGAGGAGATGATCCCGATGCGGGACGGGAAGCGACTCTTCACCGTGATGCTGATCCCCCGGAATGCCACGGCCCCGCTCCCCTTCCTGATGATGCGCACGCCGTACGGCGCGAGCAACGACGCCGACCCGCAGTGGGTGACGCGCGTATACGGCGAGCTGATGCCCGACGGCTACATCTTCGTCTTCCAGGACATCCGGGGGCTAAACAAGTCCGAGGGGCAGTTCGAGATGAACCGCCCGCCCCGTCCTGCCGGCAGCACCATCTCGGACGAGAGCACCGACACCTGGGACACCATCGACTGGCTGGTGGGTCACGTCACGCCCAATAACGGCCGAGTAGGGATGCTCGGCGTGTCGTATCCCGGATGGACCACGGCGATCGCAGGGTACGACCCCCATCCGGCGCTTCGCGCGATCTCACCGCAGGCGCCGATGGGGGACACCTGGATGGGGGACGACTTCTTCCATCAGGGCGCCTTCCGTCTGAGCTATGGCCTCGAGTACGCCTGGCTGCTGGAAGCGAGCACCGACCAGAGCGTCACTCCGAACATCGGCCGGTTCGACAGTTACGACTTCTACCGCTCCTTCGCCACGCTCGGCGACCTGACCAAGGCCGTCGGCGCCAACGCCTGGCCCACCTGGCGGCGGTTCGTCGCGCACCCCGCCTATGACTCCGTCTGGCAGACGCGCTCGGCCGCGCGGTACCTGACGCACGCCAGGATCCCGACGCTGACCGTCGGTGGGTGGTGGGACCAGGAAGATGAGTGGGGCCCGCTCGCGACCTACGCCGCGCTCGAGAAGAACGACACCGCCAGTCGGAGCTTCCTGGTGATGGGCCCCTGGTACCACGGTCAGTGGAGCGGCGACCGGGGCGACTCCCTCGGCAACATCCGCTTCGGGAGCCCCACCGGGCTCGAGTATCGCCGGGACATCCAGGCCCCCTGGTTCCGGTACTGGCTCCACGGCCAGGGGGACGGGAAGTTCGCCGAGGCGACCGTGTACGATGCCGGCGCGAACAGGTGGCGTACGTTCAGCACGTGGCCGCCGCGCGAAGGGACGAAGCGGGGGCTCTATCTCCGGGAGCACGGGCTCCTCTCCTTCGACCCGCCCACAACGGTCACCGGCGCCGACAGCTGGATCTCCGACCCCGCCCACCCGGTGCCGTATCGCTCGCGCCCGATCGAGCTCACCTACGACCCGCGTGGCTCACGCTGGCGGCGCTGGCAGACCGAAGACCAGCGCTTCGTCGATGGCCGTCCCGACGTGATGACCTGGCAGACTGCGCCGCTCACCGAGGACGTCACCATCGCCGGCGACGTCGTGGCCCATCTCTACGCCTCGACCACCGGTACCGATGCCGATTGGGTGGTGAAGCTGATCGATGTCTACCCCGATTCGATCGCCGACCGGGCAAGGATGGGGGGCTACGAATTGATGATCACCGGCGACATCATGCGCGGCCGCTATCGGCGGAGCTTTTCGCATCCGGCGCCGGTCCCGGCCAACACCGTGCAGCAGTACACGGTGGACCTTCGCCAGCAGGCGTATCAATTCAAGAAAGGGCACCGGATCATGGTCCAGGTGCAGAGCACCTGGTTCCCGGCCTACGATCGGAACCCGCAGACCTACGTCTCCAACATTTTCCTCGCGCCGGCGTCGGCGTATCGCGCCGCGACGCACAAGGTATATCACACGCGGACGCAGGCGAGCCGGGTGGACGTGAACGTCCTGCCCGCCGCCACGCCTTGAGGATCTGGATCGACGCCGATGCGGCGCCGCGGGAGGTGAAGGAGATGGTCTTCCGCGCCGCCAAGCGGCTCAAGCTCGAGACCATCCTCGTGGCCAACCAGCGGATGCAGACCCCGGCGGGGATCGCCGAGGTGAGCGCGGTGATCGTGGAAGGGGGCCCCGACGTGGCGGACCGCTACATCGCGGAGCACGCCGAGGCGGGCGACCTCGTCATCACCCAGGATATCCCGCTCGCGGCGATCCTCGTGCCGCGGCTGGTCACCGTGCTCGATGTCCGCGGCGACGAGCACACCGCCGAGACGATCGGTGAGCGCCTCTCCATCCGGGACTTCATGGAGGGCGTTCGTAACGCGGGTGGCACCACCGGGGGTCCCCCGCCGTACGACGCCCGCGCCAAGCAGGCCTTCGCCTCCGCGCTCGACCGCGTCCTGACCCGGGCGCTCCGCACACGCTAGGAGCACGATGTCCCGCCTCTCCGCCGTCACCCTGGTCGTCCGCGACTACGACGAAGCGATCACCTGGTTCACCAACGTGCTCGGCTTCGCGCTCCTCGAGGACACCCGCCAGAGCGACACCAAACGGTGGGTGCGTATTGCCCCCGCGAAGGGCGGGACCGCACTCTTGCTGGCCAAGGCCGCGAACGAGACGCAGTCCGCACACGTCGGCGACCAGACCGGTGGACGCGTCGCGTTCTTTCTCGACACCGAAGACTTCGCCCGCGACCACGCCGCCTTCATCGCGCGGGGCGTGACCTTCGTCGAGTCGCCGAGGGATGAGGCGTACGGGAAGGTCGCCGTCTTCACCGACCTCTATGGGAGCCGCTGGGACCTGGTCGAGCGCCGGCAGGAGGGCGCGCCGACCGCATTCCGGTTCGACGAGGCGATCCCCCTCCTCGAGCGCACCCCCGCGACCCTCCGCGCCCTCCTCGGAGGGCTCCCCGAGCGTTGGACCACGGCCAACGAAGGCGCCGGCACCTGGAGTGCCTACGACGTCGTCGGGCACCTCATCCACGGCGAACGCACCGACTGGATCGTCCGCACCGAGCACATCCTGACCCACGGCGCCGAGCTCCCCTTCGTGCCGTTCGACCGGGAGGCGATGCGGCACGCCACGCCAGAGCCGCTCCCGGACCTCCTCGAGACATTCGCCGCGCTCCGGACCTCGAACCTCGAACGCCTCGCCGCCCTGCGCCTGACCTCCGCCGACCTGGCCCGCCCCGGCCTCCACCCCGCCCTGGGCGCCGTGACCCTCGGTCAGCTCCTCGCGACCTGGGTGGCCCACGACCTGGGCCACCTCGCCCAGATCGCCCGGGTGATGGGGAAGCGCTATCGCACCACAGTGGGCCTGTGGCGGGCGTATCTCCCCGTCCTCGATCGCTGACCTCGGAGCCGGCCGCTCGTAAACGTTCCTTCATCACAGGTTCGCAAAGGGCTCACCCCACCTGCCCCACCTTCCCTCCATCCCCGGAAGAAGGATGGCGATGCACGTAGGCGATCTGATGCAGGTGGACATCGTGGCCGTCCGGCCCGAAGCCACGATCAAGGAGACGATTTCGGCGCTCGCCACCGCCCACGTCTCCGGACTTCCGGTCGTCGACAAGGAAGGCCGGATGGTCGGTGTCATCTCCAGCAGCGACATCATCGCGGCCGAGTCGGCGATGGACAATGAGAAGGGCCGGACCGCCCTGTTCACCCGCACATCGGTCCAGGATGTGATGGGCCCCCGTCCTTACACCATCGGCCCCTCGGCCGACGTGCGGGAGGCGGCGCGTCACATGCACTACGCCGGCGT
>JANMWE010000024.1:0-11766 GCA_031393795.1 Gemmatimonadota bacterium | reverse complement strand
TTCACCACGTTCAGCGCCTTCAGCATCGAGAACCTGGAACTGTTCCAGAGCGGCCAATGGGGACGGGCGGCGATCTACGTGGTAGCGAGCATCACGCTTTCGATCGCTGCGGCGGCCCTCGGCTGGACGATGGGTGGGGGGCTCAGAGCCCTCCAACAGTGACCTCCTCACTCCTTACTCCTCACTCCTCACTTCTCACTCGTTGACATGACCACTTTCGACGCCGTTTCCGGTATCGCCAATGCCTGCCAGGCCACCCCGACACTGATCACCGGGGGGCAGCCGACCGCCGACCAGCTCCAGGCATTCAAGGCCGCCGGCGGCGCCGTAGTGCTCGACATCCGGGACCCGATGGAGCCGAGGCCGTTCAATGAGTCGGCGAAGATGCAGGAGCTCGGGCTCGAGTACGTCGTCGTGCCCGTCGTCGCGGGACAGACCAACGACGCGATCATGGAGCGGATCCTGGGAGCGGTGCGAAAGTACAAGGACAAGCAGATGCTCTTCCACTGCGGCTCGGGGAACCGTGTCGGCGGGGCGCTGATCCCCTACTTCATGCTCGACCTGGGGATGGAAGAGGAGGATGCCATCGCGCAGGCGATGCGGATCGGGCTCCGGAGCCCGGAGATGATGCAGTGGGGCCTCGACTACGCCGAGTCGAGGCGCAAGTAGCGAGTGCAAGGGACGAGTGGGCGAGAAAGTTGAAAGCGCGTAAGGGAGAACTCCTTACGCGCTTTCTCGCTCGTTACCCACTCGCCCCTTGCACTCCAACCTCGCTACTTCCGTATCCAGTACATCCTCATCTCCGTCACCTTCCCGTCTGCCGTCTCGCAGAAGATCGCACCCCGCGCATCGACCCACTCCCCGGTGCGGCGGCGGCGATAGACCACGCGGAACTCGGTCGAGAACCAGGGCCCCGCGGCGAAGATCTCGCCGGGAGTGAAGGTGATCTCGGACTGGTGGTACGGCACGTCCTTCCAGTAGTCGCGGATCGCGGCCTTGCCGGTGGTCGGCGCAGCGAAGGGGTCGTCCAGGAAGACCGCTTCCTCACTGAAGATCTCGACGATCTGGTCGACCTTCCCCCGCTCCCAGGCCTTGCCGAACGAATCGATCAGGTCGCGCCCCAGCGCTCGGGTCTCCACTTCTGTCATCACGGCTTGCTCCAAGGGTCGGTCAGTGGGGAGATTGCCTGCATGCGACCAAAGATAGCGGGGATAGCGCTGGCACTGCTCGCGGTCTCAGCAGGCACCTCCGTCGTGGCCCAGACCCCTCGATGCCCCGTCACCACCGATGCCCAGGTCGCCGCAGGGTTTCGAGCCTTCCGGAGCGACTCCCTCGCGCGCGCCGACGCCCTCTGGCACGGAGTCCTGGCCGACTGTCCCTCCTCCATCGACGCCCAGCTCGGGCTCGGGCTTCTGGCCCTGCGCCAGGATCGGCTTCCCACCGCCGATTCCCTCCTCCGCAGAGTCATCCGCAGTGCCCCGGAGTATCTCGATGCCTACCTCGGTCTCGCCCGCGCCCAACTCCGCGCCGGACTGCCCGACTCGGCGCGAGCGACCCTTCGTCGCGTCCCCGCGGCCGCCCGCGATCGGGCCGAGCTGCGGACCCTCTGGGCCCAGCTCTTTCCCGACGGCGACCGAGGCGTGCCGACCCGCCGTCCGCGCCCCGACACGCTCGTGATGGTGAGCCGGACCCGCGGTGAATCCTTCCAGGTGATGACCCACGGCAACTGGCAGGACCTCTACCTCAAGGGGGTGAACCTCGGCGTCGCCCTGCCGGGGCACTTCCCCTCCGAGTTCCCCGCCGACTCCCTGCGTTACGCCGGATGGCTCGACACCCTCTCGCGGATGGGCGCGAACACGGTGCGGGTCTACACCGTCCTCCCGCCCCCGTTCTACCGCGCGCTCCGTGCCTGGAACATCGGACACCCTGAAGCGACCCTCTGGCTCATCCACGGGGTCTGGACCGAGCTTCCTCCGCACGACGACTTCGACGACGCCGTGTGGAAGGGGGAGTTCCGCAGCGAGATGCGACGAGTGGTGGACCTGTTGCACGGATCGGTGACCCTGCCGCCCCGGCCTGGACACGCCAGCGGGATCTATGACGCGGACGTCTCGCCGTGGACGCTCGGATTCATCATCGGCCGGGAGTGGGAGCCGTTCGCGGTGAAGGCGTTCGACGCCGCCACGCGCGGCGGCGCGGCGAGCTTCCACGGGCGGTTCCTCGAGATGGGCGCCGGGACCCGGATGGACGGGTGGATGGCCGAGCAGTGCGACTACCTGGTGGGGTACGAGTTCGATGCGTACCACGCGCTTCGGCCGGTGGCGTACACCAACTGGCCGACACTCGACCCACTGACCCACCCGACCGAGGCGAATACCGACGAGGAAGAGGTGTGGCGTCGCCGCTCGGGGCGTCCGGCACGAAGCAACCGACGCGAATACGAGAACGACGCCGTCGGGCTCGATGCCACGTTGATCCACGCGACCTCGGCCGACCCCGCCGGCTGGTTCGCCAGCTATCACGCCTATCCCTACTACCCCGACTTCATCGATCTCGACCCGGGTTACTCCCGGGCCCGGTCGAGCCGGGGCCCGTCGAACTATTTCGGGTACCTCACCGACCTGAAGCGACACCACGTCGGGATCCCGCTGCTGATAGCGGAATATGGCGTCCCCTCGAGCCGAGGAGACGCCCATCTGCAGGTGCAGGGGTGGGATCACGGTGGGCACGATGAGGCGGCGCAGGCGGCGATCGACGCCCGACTCACGCAGGACATCCGGGAGAGCGGCGCGGCGGGGGCGATCCTGTTCGCCATCCTCGATGAGTGGTTCAAGAAGAACTGGCTGGTGATGGACCTCGAGATCCCGCAGGATGCCACCCGGATGTGGCACAACTTGATGGACGCCGAACAGAGCTACGGCATCTGGGCGATGGAAGCGGGCGACACGGCGACGCAGCCGAGTCTGGGTGGATCGGTATCGCGGTGGCGGGCGCTGGAGACGATCCAGGAGGGGAGCGCGGGGACCATCCGGATCGGCGCGGATGCGAGCTGGGTCTACCTGGGCGTGGAGCTTCCGGAGATGGCCGGACGACCCTTCCCGTGGGATCAGGAGGGGATCCAGGTGGCGATCGACTCCTACCGGCGGGGTCTGGGACAGCGGGTGCTGAGCTCCGGGGTCCGCGCGCGCGATGTCGGGTTCGAGTTCCTCCTCGACCTCGCAGGGCCGGACAGTGGGAGGATGCGGATCACCCCCGACTATACCCCCTACCAGCCATTGCCCCGCGCAGCCGACCTGGGCGACGACCACTCGGTCTTCCATCATCGTCCCGCCCTTTCGCGAGGCCGTGCGGACGGGGTGTGGGCCCCGATGGAGGTGATCACCAACCGGGCCCGCTTCGGGCGCGATGGTACCTTCTACCCGGCCCGCGGGGTGGATCGCGGAGCACTGCGCTTCGGCACCGAAGGGGCTTCGACCCTGAGCGATTGGTGGTATGATGAAGTGAACGGGATGGTCGAGGTGCGGATCCCCTGGGGAATGCTCAACGTGACCGACCCTTCGACCCGCATGGTCCTGCACGATTCGACCGGGAGCGGGAAATTCGGGGTGGCCATGACCGACGGGATCGTCGTCGGCGCGGTGCGGTACCGGCGGGGGGAGCATCCCGGTCCGATCGCTGCCACACCGACCCTCTCCGGAAGCTGGGCCCGTTCGCAGTTCCATCCCTGGCTCTGGCCCACGTGGGAGGCTCCGGTGTATCACGCGCGACTCAAGCCGCTGTTCGATGCGATGAGGGAGGTGTGGAGTCGATGAAGGTACGTGGTACGTGGTGCCTGGTACGTGGGGGCGTCCTCGGCGCGATCCTGTTCTGCGCCCATGCGCCCACGCGCCTCTGCGCCCAGACGGAAGAGGCCGACGGCTACTGGGCCGCGGGCGACTATCGCCAGGCCCGGCTCGCCTACGAGCGGGTCCTCGTCGCCGACCTCGCCAACGTCCGCGCCAATCTCCGGCTCGGCATCCTCCTCTCGTGGGACAGCAAGCTCGACTCCTCGCTCGTGATGATCCGTCGAGCACGTGCCGAAGACCCGGCGGACGTGGATCTCGAGCTGGCCGAGGCGCGGGTGCTGTCGTGGGCGGGACGGACCGACGCTGCGGTGGCGCACTACGACAGCGTGATCGCGCGCGCCCCCGTCACCCGTGACGCGTGGCTCGGCAAGGCGCTCACCCTCGGTTGGGCGGGCCGGTACGATGAGGCCGACGCGGCGTATGTGCATTGGCTGTCCGACGCGCCGGCAGATGAGGAAGCGTTGGTGGGCCGGGCGCGACTCCGGGCCTGGCAGGGCGATCTCGGCGGCGCCCGGGCGCTGTATGGCGAGAGTCTCGCACGCCTGCCGGGGAGCGCGACGGCGCTCGCCGGGCTGGCGCAGGTGGATCGATGGGACGGCCACGAACGGGCGGCGCTGGCGCGGGCCGACTCGGCGCTCAAGATCGCTCCGGATGACCGCGATGCGCGACAGCTCCGACGCGAGCTCCGCGCCGCACTCCGGCCGCAGATGCAGTTCACGTTCGGATGGGGGCTCGACTCGGACCACAACAAGACCTTCTGGGAGAATGCGACCGCGTCGCAGAGCATCGCCGACGGGGTCACCGTCACCGGGAGCGTCGGCCTCTTCCAGGCGAGCGATCCGGTCACCAGCGGCCGACGGACCCTCGGCGAGCTCGGTCTCTCCTGGGCCCACGGCAAGTTCGGCGTCGGCGCGGGACTCGGCGTGCGGCAGCTCTCCCCCGACATCGGCACGTCGCGCGGCAGCGCCACGGCGCGCGCGACGATCTCGTGGCGGCCATCGTCACGGGTCGGCATGGGGATCGGGTACGGCAGGGTGCCGTTCGACGAGACCGCGGGGTTGATCGCCCGGGACCTGGACGTCCAGAGCCTCGAAGCGAACGCGGACGTGAAGGCCGCCCGGCATTTCGACCTGAGCCTTGGGCTTGGTGCCGGGTGGTTGAACGACGGGAATGGCCGGCAGTCGATCCTCGCCGCGGCGACCTGGTCGTTCGCGCGGTATTTCTTTGCTGGGCCCTACTATCGACGGCTCGCCTACGATCAGGCCGGGATCGGCTACTTCGCTCCGCGACCGTACCAGCTCGCGGAAGTGCGCGGGGGTGCGAATCGGATCTGGGGGAACTGGGGCGCGCGAGTGAGCGGCGGCATCGGCGCCCAGAAGATCGGGACCGGGAGCTCGCAAAGCGCCTGGCACGCCGACGTGCGCCTTACCCGACGCCTGCGGGTGATCGACGAGATCGCCCTGTTCGGCGGGATCACGAACGCAGCATCCGCAAGCACGACCGGGGCGTTCAAGTACAAGACCGCTGGACTCTCCTTGCGGCTCGGACTTTAGCGCGCCGGTCCGCGTTTTCCGGATGACGAAAGAACGATGATCGCGCCCCAGATTCGGGCATGCGCGATCACCGTTCTCTTTCGGTCTGGCAAAAGGCCAATGCCGTCACCCGCTGGGTCATCGGCGCCAGCCAGCAGAATTTCCGGCCGGCGGTGCGGGTCCCCTTCTATCATCTGCAGAGCTCGGCCATCGACGTCCAGCTTCACATCGCGCGGGGGCACGCGCTCCGCAGCACCAGTCTCTTCCGCAAACACCTGACCCTGGCCTACGCCTCCTCGGTAGAGACCCTCGAACTCCTCCACCTGATGGAAGTGACCCACCTCGTCTCCTCTGTCGACCTGACCGAAGGGATCAAGTCGATGGACGAGGTGAAGTCACTCCTCGTGGCGCTCATCCGCCAGTACCGCCACTACCGCTGAAGTTCAGGGGGTGGGGGCCGCCGGCGGATGCTTGTCGAAGTCACCGGCCTCGACCACGATGAACTTGGCCGGGTCGATGAACTGTCGGACCGCGGCGTTCACCTGCGCCACGGTGAGTCCGCCCACCTGCCGGTCGAGGTTCGCCTCGTAGGTCATCGTGCGGCCGGTGAAGAGCTGGTCGGCCAGGGTGCCGGCGAGCGACGCGTCGCGTGCACGCCCGAGCTCCCGCTGTTGCAGCCACCCCTGGCGCGCCTTGTCCAGCTCGTCGGCGGTGTAGCCGCTCTGGAGCACGCGGGCCACCTCCTCGTTGAACGCGGTCTCGAGCCGCACCACGTTCTCCGGGTTGTAGATCGCGTACGTCGTGAACGCGCCGCTCCGGTCGAGGCTCGAGGCGCCGAGGTTGGAGCCGACGCCGTAGCTGATGCCGTCGTGCTGGCGGATGCGGACCGCGAGCCGGGAGTTGAGGAACCCACCGCCCATCATGTAGTTGCCGAGGACGAGCGGCGCGTAGACCGAGTCGTCGTTCCGGACGGCGAGGTTCATCCCGGCCAGGAAAAAGGCGTTGGCCTTGTCGGGGGTCTTGAGCACCACCTTCTGCGGCCCGACGTCACGGTACTCGCTCGGCACCCGCACGAACGGGACCGGGCTCCGCCAGTTGCCGAAGAGCGAGTCGGCGAGGCGGCGGGTGCCGGCGATGTCGAAGTCTCCCACCACGGCGAGTTGGCCGTGGTCGGCGCCGTAGAAGCCCTGGTAGAAGTCACGCAATTGCGAGAGGCGGGCGCCCCGGAGGGCGGCGACCTGCCCTTCGATGGTCAGCGTCGCCCGCGGATCGTCGTCGGGCCAGGGGTTCATCGCCCGCTGGAACGCGATCGAGCCGAGGGAGGTGGGCTCGGAGCGCTGCTCGTCGAGCGCGGCAAGCTGTTCCGCGCGGAGCGCCTCGAATTCAGTGCTGTCGAACGACGGCTGCCGCAGCACTTCGCCCACCAGGCGGAGCACCGCCGGGAGGTTCTCCCGGGTGGTCTCGATGCGCACGTCGGCGCGACCGGTGCCGCCGAAGACGTTCACCTGGGCGTGCAGCCGGTCGAACGCATCCTGGATCTGCTGGCGGGTGTGGGCCGTGGTACCCCGCATCAACATCGAGGCCGCGAGCGAGGCCGCCGTGGCCTTGCCGCGCACCGCGGGGAGCGACCCGAAGCGGAGGGTGACGGCCGCGTTGACGGTCGAACCACGGGTCTTCTTGGGAAGGAGCGCCAGCGCGAAGCCGTCGCCCAGGGTCGCGCGGGTGGTGCGCGACTCGATGTTGGCGGGGCTCGGGTCGAACGCTTCGCCCGCGGCGCGCGCCGTGTCGCCGCGGTAGTTGGCCACCATCGCCGTGACGTCGGGGGTCGGCGGCACCGGGGCCCGGTCGGGGGTGGGCGTCGGGACGAAGGTGCCCCAGGTGGCGTTGGCCGGCTTGAGGTACGCCGCGGCCACACGGGCCACATCCGCCGCGGTCACCGCGCGGATCCGGTCGCGATGCAGGAAGAGCATCCGCCAGTCACCCATCGACTGCCATTCCGAGAAGGCGAGGGCGGCCCGCTGGGAATTGTTGAGCGTGAGGTCGATCCCCTTCAGCAGCTGTTGCTTGGCCCGCTCCACCTCTTCGGTGGTCGCGGGACTGGTGATCATCTGCGCGATCGCGCGCTGGAGCGCCGCGGTCGCCGCGGCGATCGAGTCGGGCGTGCTGAGCTGCGCCGCCGCGAGGAGGACCCCCGGTTCGCGCAGCTGGTAATTGAACGCGAAGACCGAGGCGGCGGTGTGCGGCACCACGAGCCCTTTATAGAGGCGGCCCGACGGTTCATCGCCGAGGATGTTGGAAAGGACGTCCACCGCGGCGAAGTCGGGATCCGCCCCCGCCGGGATGTGCCACGCGGCGACGATCCAGGCCACGTCGCCCACGCGCCGCAACGTGACGCTCCGCTCACCGTCCTGCTCCGGCTCGGCGGTGTACGTGCTCCAGAGCGTATTGGCGCCGGTGCGCACCGGGCGCGGGATCCGGCCGAACCGATCCTTCACGAGCGCCAGAGCCCGCGCGGGGTCGAACTTGCCGGCGACGACGAGCACGGCGTTGTCGGGCTGGTAGTACTTCTCGTAGAAGGCGCGCAGCCGGTCGGCCGGGACCTTCTCGATGTCGCTCCGGGCGCCGATGGTGGACTGCCCGTAGTTGTGCCACAGGAACGCGGTGGACATCACCCGTTCCATCAGCACGCTCGAGGGGTCGTTCTCCCCCGACTCGAACTCGTTCCGCACCACCGAGAACTCGGACGCCAGGTGCTCGGCCGAGACGGTGCTGTGGATCATCCGGTCGGCCTCGAGGTCGATGGCCCAGGTCAGGTTGGTGTCGGTGGCGGCGAAGGTCTCGAAGTAGTTGGTGCGGTCGAACCAGGTCGAGCCGTTGGGTGAGGCGCCGTGCTCGGTGAGCTCCTGCGGGATATTGGGGTGGCGCGGGGTGCCCTTGAACACCATGTGCTCGAGCAGATGGGCCATCCCCTTCTCGCCGTACCCTTCGTGCCGCGAGCCCACCATGTAGGTGATGTTCACCGTGGCGGTGGGCTGGGAGGCGTCGGGGAAGAGGAGCACGCGGAGCCCGTTGCTCAGCGTGTACTCGGTGATCCCTTCGACCGTGGGGCCGGCGGTGATGGTGACCACGGGGGCGCGGGGGGCGGCGGCGCGACGGGGGGTGGGGCGCTGGGCCGAGAGGGGCAGGGTCGCCGCGAGAAGGAGGATCGCGAGCAGACCGGAGGGAGCACGCATAGGACGGTGATCCGGAATTGGGGGAACTGTTAACCTAACCCTCGTGGCGTACCGCGCGAGGCCGGCGGCGGTGGCGAGAAGCGACGGGCCCCTCCATCTTCCACCATCCCCTCTGGAGTCATGATGAGCGAAGGCGGCACCCCCAAAGTGGCCATCGTCGGCCTGGGCGAGATCGGGCGGGGCTGGGGCGCCCTCCTCGTCAGCGCCGGCTGGCCTGTCGCGATCTTCGACACCGACGGCCGCACCCTCGGCGAAGGCCAGGACGAGATCATCCGTCGGGTCGACTCACTCGTCGCATCTGGCCGCGCCACGCGCGCCAACGCCGACCTGGGGCTGGGCGAACTTCGCACCGGCCGGAGCCTGCTCCAGGCCGTGGGCGAGGCGGAATGGATCATCGAGGCCCTCCCCGAGGACCTCCAGCTCAAGCAGCGCACCCTCGAACAGATCGAGCAGGTGGCCCGGATGCGGGCGGTGATCTCCTCGAGCACCGCCGGGCTCTTCGCCTCGCAACTCTGCGGACGGCTGCGGCACCCGGAACGGCTCCTGGTGGCCAACCCGATGGTGCCGGTGGAACTGATGCCGTTGGTCGAAGTCGTGCCTGGGCCCGCCACCGACAGCGAGGCGATCGAGACCATCCGGTACTGGATCCGGCGGCTCGACCGCGTGGCGATCGTGCTGGCCAAGGAGGTCCCGGGACACGTGGTGGGTCGCCTGAACGCCGCCCTCTGGCGCGAGTCGATCCAGCTGGTGCTCGACGGCGTGGTGGACGTCGCCACGCTCGACGCCGCCGTCCAGCTCGGCGTCGGCCTGGCCTGGACCGCCAGCGGCCCCCACCTGATGCGTGCGCTCGGCGCCGGCCAGGGGGGGATCGCCCAGCACGTCGCAGGGCGGCTCATGGCGTTCGAGGATCGGTGGCGCACCATCGCCAACTGGGTGACCCTCAGTCCCGAGCAGAGCGTCAAGATCCAGCGGGAGATCGAGAAGGCGTATCAGGGGCGGATCAAGGAACTCCGCGAAGCACGGAATGCCAGGCTCATCAAGGAGCTCACCATCGCCGATGAAGGCCCCACCGGCGGCTGGCCGGGAGACCTGACGATCGTGCGGCCGCCGGAACGGCAGTAAGGAGTAAGGAGTAAGGAGTGAGGAGTGAGGAGTGAGAAGTATGGAGTGAGGAGTGGAGACATGAAGAGGGCCCTCTGCCAATACGCAGGGGGCCCTTGTTCCATCAACTCCTCACTCCTCACTCCTTACTCCTTACTCCTCTCTCCCCACTCCCCACTCCCCACTCCCCACTCCTCACTCCTCACTATCAAAACTTGTGCTCGAAGCTGAGGTACAGGAACGCCCGCCTCGGCGTATCACCTATGGCCGGCATCCAGGCCACTCCCGGGACGATCTGCAGCCCGCTCGGGAAGTCGAAGCCGGCGCGCGCGCCGAGGGTGACCGCCTGATCCCACCCATGGGTCGACTTCCCCGCGGCGACGACCGCCGCACCGTCACGCCAGACCGACTCGGCCATCAGGTTCAATTCGGGGAGCAGGAAGATCACCGCGCTCGCGCCGAAGAACGGCTCGAATGTGGTGGCCGTCATGCCCGCACCATTCTCGGCGGACGGGCGCCAGGTGCCGCCGAGGTTGCCGTGCACGCTCAGACGCTTGCCCACCTCCCATGACACCGGGATGTCCCCATCGAGTCCCCATCCCCCGTTCCCGCCCTTCTTGGTCGCGTCACCGACCGGCACCAGGGCTGAGAGCCTTGGCGCGACCCAGACATGCGCACTTCCCTTCCCGATCGCCTGGTACCGGTAATTGATGAGCGCGTCACCGAGCGAGAAGCCCTGGTCCTCCTGGGCGACGATGGTGTAGCTGAGCTGATTCGCCTGGCCGCCGACGGGCCACTCCTGCGTGAAGCTGAAGAGGGTGGCTCCGTGGTGGAGCTCGGCGGCGGAGATGTGCTGCACCACCCGCGCCGGCTGGTTGTAGGCCTCTTCGATGAGGAAGGAGTTGTCCTCGAGAGGCGCTTGGGCGCTGAGGCGCTGGGGCGCTGGATGGGCAGCGAGGAGCCCGAGACGCAGTACGCAGCACGCGGCACGCAGTACTCGCCCGTTCACGCCAACCAGGCCTTGAACACACCCAGCAGGAGCCACGTGTTGAGCCCGATGATGACCGCGGCGGTGACCCAGGCGGTGCCAGTGAGGAGCCCCGAGTTGACGAACGCTCCCATCTTCTTCTTTTCCGAGGTGAATAGCACCAGGGGGACGACGGCGAAACTCAGCTGCAGACTCAGGACCACCTGGCTCAGGATCAGGAGCTGGCCGGTGCCGCGCGCCCCGTACATCGCGGTCACGATCACCGCGGGCACGATGGCGATAAGCCGGGTGATGAGCCGTCGGAGCCAGGGAGGGAGCCGGATGTCGAGGAATCCCTCCATCACGATCTGCCCGGCGAGGGTACCGGTGATGGTCGAGTTCTGTCCCGAGGCCAGCAGCGCCACCGCGAAGAGCGTGCTCGCGAGCGTGGTGCCGAGGAGCGGGGTCAGGAGATAGAAGGCATCGCCGATGTCGGCCACCTCTCTGTGGCCCGAGGTGCTGAAGGTCGCAGCGGCCATCACGAGGATGGCGCCGTTGATAAAGAAGGCGAAGAGGAGCGCCAGCGTGGAATCGATCGTGGCGAACTTGATCGCCTCCCGCTTGCCGGCCGGACTCTGGTCGGAAGCGCGGGTCTGCACGATGGAGCTGTGCAGATAGAGATTGTGCGGCATCACCGTAGCCCCGAGGATCCCGATGGCGATGTAGAGCATCTCGGGGTTCGTGATCACCTGACTGGAGGGGATGAGCCCGTGGAGCATCGCCCCCATCGCCGGCTGGGCCATCACCACTTCGATCGCGAAGCAGGCACCGATGGTGGCGACGAGGACGATCACCAGCGCCTCGAGCCAGCGGAATCCCTTGTGCTGCAAGAGGAGGATCACCAGCACGTCGACCGAGGTGAGCACCACTCCCCACACCAGTGGGATCCCGAAGAGGAGATTCAGTGCGATGGCCGAGCCGATCACCTCGGCCAGGTCGCAGGCGGCGATGGCGATCTCACACATCACCCAGAGGACGAAGCTCACCGGGCGGCTGTAGTGGTCACGGCAGGCTTGCGCGAGGTCGCG
>JANMWE010000023.1:0-17523 GCA_031393795.1 Gemmatimonadota bacterium | reverse complement strand
CAACCCCGTCGTCGACACCCGCACCTCATAGATCGCCGACTGCTTCACGTCGATGAACGTTCCGCTCCCGTACTCGGCGTCCACCAGCGGGGCCATCCAGGTCTTCCGCTTGACCCAGGCGAAGAGGTCGAACGGTTTCGGGGTGCCAAGGGCGAAGAGGGTGTGGGGCGCGGTCCGCTCCTGTTCGAGGTCGATGTAGCGGCCCCCGATCCGGTCGAGCTCGTAGACGGTGTGGAGGCCGAGGAGGTTGGCGATGCCGCGCCACTTGAGGATGCGGGCGTCGACGTAGAGCTGGTCGCCGGCGAGTTCCCAGGACGCCGACCGCCCTTCGGGGAAGCGGGCATCGGCAAGGAAATGTCCGTTGGCGAGCGGCGTGACCAGGACCGTGAGGGCCACATCCTCATTGGTGAGGGCGCGATATCCGGCCAGGCCGGCGCCGAGGGCAGTGAGGAGTGCCGCCAGGGAGCACCAGAGGAGGGCGACGAGTGTGGCGCCGGAGGCCGCGATGATGCGGCGCCCCCGGATTGCGGCGGCGGCGAGCCCCAGCGAGATGAGCGCGGCGGCGGCGAATACCCACGGGGCCCATCGCAGCAGGTCGCTCACGCGCCCCCCGCCAGGATCTCGGCCGCCGTGACCATCCGGACGCCCCGGGCCCGCCAGGTCTCGAGCAAAACGTCGACGTCATCCGGATGGATGGCGCGCGCGGCATCGACGATGAAGCTGAGCTCGGCCTGCGGGGCGCGCTCGAGCAGTCCTTCGATCGCGTACTTGTCGCAGACGTCGGTGGCCACACCGTAGAGGATGATGCGCAGCGGTCTGAGCACATCGAGCACGGCCTGGACGTTGGTGTTGGTGAAGACGTCGAACCAATGCTTGTGGAAGAGGATGTCGCCGGCGTGGGCGCGCACCTTGGCGGCGATGCCGGGATCCGGGTCGGGCTCGATGACGAGCGGATCGCGGAGCCTGGTCTCGCCGATCTTCTGCTGCCCCGGGGTGCCGCGCATGCAGTGCTCGGGGAAGGTGGTGCGGAAGTCGGGGGTCGCGGAGAGCTCGCGATGCCCGGGCACGTGGTCGTCGGCGCTCGCGACGATGCGGATCCCGTGCGCGTGGGCGTATTCCGTCAGTGCGCGGAGGACCGGCGTGATCGTCTCGGCCCCCGCGACGTACAGTTTCCCGTCCGGCTGGATGAAGTCGTACTGCGTGTCCACATCCCAAAAGATCGTTGCTGTCATCATTACCTCTCCCTGGTGAGCGGTAAGCGGTGAGCGGGGGCATCCGACCCGCTTACCGCTCACCGCTCACCATTAAACCACCCGTTCGAGCCTCGGATTCGGCTTGAACTCCCGCCCCACCTTGGCGCACGGTTTCCCGTCATTCATCACGACGTCGGCGGTGAAATCGAACCGCCCCTGGAACAGCGACGACCCGACACCGTAGGCATCCACCGGGACGCCGAGCCGCTCGAACTCGCGGATCTTCTCGACGGTGAACCCGCCGGAGACCACGATCTTGACGTCACGATAGCCTTTGGCGTCGAGGGCGTGGCGGACGTTCTCGACCAGCTGCGGATTGACGCCGGTCGGGCGGAAGCGCCCCATGGCATTCCAGAGCGAGCGATCGACCAGCATCTCGCTGGTATCGATGCGCACGCCGTAGAGCCGCGGACCGAGGGCGTCGGCCACTTCGAGCGCGGTCCGCACGCAGTCGTTGTCGTAGTCGATCAGCGTCATCACCTGGATGGCAGGATCGATATGCTCGGCGAACTTCTTCGTGGCCAGGACGGTGTCCCCGCCATAGGCCGCGATGAGGGCGTGTGGCACGGTGCCGACCCCCTCCGAGCCCCACCACGACGCCTGGGCGTCGGTGGAGACCCCGATGGCACCGGCGATATGGGCGGCCCAGCCGTCGCCGGTCTGGACCAGCCAATGGTCGTGCCGCGCGGGGAAGAACATCACCTGCTTGGGCGCGGCGGCCTCGACCACGCGCCGCGTATTGGTGCCGACGCGGGTGCGGCGCGCGAGGACGCCGAGGTAGAGGGTCTCGAGGTGGGCGAAAGCGTCGTACGGCCCCTCGATCAGCATCACCGTTTCCCACGGCTCGACCTCGTCGCCATCATGGAGCGCGTGCACGGCGAGGTCCTTCCACTCCATCGCGCAGAGCTTGAGGATCGCGATCGCCTCGTCCACGCCCCCCAGGAAGGCGTGCGCCTTGCCGAAGACCTGCATCGTGACGCGGGGTCGGTGTCCGTCGGCGAGGAGGATCTCGCGGGCACGGACGAAATACTTATCCGAGTAGTACCCCGCCCGCATCTTGTCGACGGGGAGGTTGAAGATCGCGGGGTCCAGGCGGGGCGGGCGCGGTGGCGTCACGAATGAGGTCCGGGATCGAACGCGTCGCCGAAGCGGCGTTCCTTGAGGTCGTTGAGGGCCGCGCGGATGAGTCGCACGTGCCGCGTCTGGGGATAGCGATCGAGCAGCCGACGGAGTTCGTACATCGCCCGCGCCGGGTCCTTGAGCTTGTGCTCGTACAGGTCCACCAGCGCGAGCCCGATGCCGACGTCCTCCGCCGGCTTGAGCGGCAGCCGGGGAGCATCTCGATAATTGCTCAGCTCGGCCGCGGCGCTCCCCGGATCCTTGAGGGGTCCGGCCAGGAGCTCGGCGCGCCGGAGGATCGCCTCGGCCGGGGCCTCGCCATCGACCACCAGGCGCCACCAGCGCTCGGCGGCATCCTGGTAGCGCCCCTGGGCCGCGAGGGCCTGGATCTCAGAATGCCCTGGCGGGATCCGATCCACCCCGCCATTGGCGATGAGGTCTCCAAGCAGCTCGGCCCCCGGGGCGAGGATGCCGCTCACGGCGGCGCGGACCAGCCCATATGAGCCCCAGAGCCCACCCGCGAGGATCAGCGCCCGGGGCTCTATCCCGGTGAGGCCGAGGACCAGGGCCACCACCGTCGCAAAGATGAGCAGCCCGCTCAGGGCGAGGCGAAGGATCCAAAGGGGGTCGGTGTAGCTGTCGGAATCGGCCATGCGCCGGGAAGTTTGGCCCCGTGGGTGCGGCGGAGCAAGTTGACAGGCCCCCGGCCACCCCCTAAATCCCCCTACCCCCCTCGGCTGGACCATTCTCCAGTTCGGAGCCTCCCCGTGTCAAATGCGCTCAATCGCCGCGATTTTCTCGCGTCCGCCGCAGGTGCGGCCGCCGCCGTCGCGCGGCCCATGACGCTGTCCAGCTTCCCCGCCCCGGCCATCCACATCCCCGGGATCGCCAAACCGGTGGCGATCAGCTCCGCCAACAGCCTGGCCCCGGTGACCAAGGCGGTCGAGATGGTGGTGCAGGGGGCGGACACCCTCGACGCCGCAGTGGAAGGGGTCAAGATCCAGGAACTCGACCCGAACGACCAGTCGGTCGGCTACGGCGGGCTGCCGAATGAGGAAGGGGTGGTGCAGCTCGACGCCTCCTGCATGCACGG
The DNA here is from genome assembly GCA_031393795.1 of Gemmatimonadota bacterium. Taxonomy (GTDB): domain Bacteria; phylum Gemmatimonadota; class Gemmatimonadetes; order Gemmatimonadales; family GWC2-71-9; genus CAMLHU01. The sequence continues at coordinate 14,058 of JANMWE010000023.1, read as the reverse complement.
GCCGACCAAGCGGGCCGGTGCCGTGGCGTGCCTCGAGGGGATCAAGACGCCGAGCGAGGTGGCCAAGCTGGTGCTCAAGTACACCAACCACATCCTGCTCGTGGGCGAGGGGGCCAAGCGGTTCGCGCTGTCGTATGGGTTCAAGGAAGAGGACCTGCTGACCCCCGCGTCCCGGGCGGCGTGGCTGGAGTGGCGGGCCAATCGCGGGCACGAGGATGACTACCTCGACGTGGGGACCGGCGAGGGGGAGAAGATGATGCACCGGGTGACCGGGACCATCAACCTCGACGTCGTCGCGCCGAACGGGGACATCTCCTCGGTCACGACCACGAGCGGGTTGGCGTGGAAGCTCCCCGGCCGCGCGGGGGATTCGCCGATCGTGGGTGCGGGGCAGTACACCGACAACGAGATCGGTGCCGCAGGAAGCACGGGGCGCGGGGAGTCGAACATCATGGTGTGCGGCGGGTTCCTGACCGTGGAACAGATGCGCCGCGGGGTGAAACCGCTGGACGCCTGCCTCGAGACCTTGAAGCGCGCCATTGCGATGACGCCGGCCCGGCTGCTCAACCCCAACGGGACCCCCAAGTTCGGGCTGACCTATTATGCCGTGAACAAGCGGGGGGAATACGGCTCGGCGTCGATCTTCCCGGGGCGGTACGCCGTGCACGACGGGTCGCAGGCGGTGTTCAAGGACACCGCGTTCCTCTTCCCGCCGCAACCTGGGCAGTGAGGTTTCGCTTCAGCACTGGCACCGGCGGGCGCGCGAACCCATGATGAACCGAACCCACGAGGTCCCGGTCGGCGTTGCGAGCGGTGGGTCAAGGCGAAGCAAAGCCCTGTGACGTCCGTTGCCTCCTCGAGTGGAGCATCTTGGCCTCGGTCCATCCTGGGTTCGCGCGCCCGCCCAGCTATCCGCCATATCCCCCTTAGCTTTCAGCCATGAACCGCTTCCTGCTCCTTGCACTCGCCACGGTCTTCGCCGCTCCGCTGGTGGCCCAGACCGACCAGGAGCCGTGGCGGGACAGCTTCTACCCGATCATCAGCTACAGCGGGAACGACGGGATCGCCCTCGCGGCGCGGTTCGCCCTGAACAAGCGCGCCCCCTGGGAGGCGCCCTACTTCTATTCCGGCCGCCTGATCGCCGACCTCGGCTATTCGGCGAGCGGGAGCTACCTCGCCTCGCTCTGGTTCCACGCGCCAGGCCTCCGCCGCGACTGGCGGCTCGACGCGGTCGCGCTGGCCACCCAGCAGTCACGGTTCGAGTTCTACGGGATCGGCGAGGAGACCAGCTATCACGCCGACTCGGTCTCGACGGGCCAGCGGTATTACTACAAGGTGCGACGGACCCAGCAGCAGGCGCGCGCCCAACTGAGCCGTCGCCTCGTCGGCCACCTCTGGCTCACCGGTACGGCGCAGTACAAGGTGACCACCTTCCACGACCTCCCCGGTCCTTCCCTGTACACGTCGTTCTTCGCCGATGGGCGTCAGGAGACCGACGCGACCGGCCGCGCGGCGCTCGTGTTCGATTCCCGCGAGAATGACTACGACACTCACCGCGGCATCCTGCTCGACGCGGGCCTCCTCAAGGGAAGCTTCGGGAACGGCTACCAGCAGTGGGTGGCCGAAGGCCGGGCGTGGGTCCCGTTCGGTGAGTGGCGCTCGACCTGGCTCTCCCTGCGCGGCGTCGCCGCCGGATCGACCGGGGATGTGCCGCTCGACGCCAGGCTCTACCTCCCCGTCTTCGAAGGCCAGGTGCGCGTCCTCGGCGGCGCCGAGTCGCATCGCGGGCTGCTCGACCAGCGATACATCGGGCGCGATCTCCTCTTCGGCAACGTCACCCTGCACCACGATCTCGCCAACGCCGGGGGGATCATGGCCGCCGGGCTGATCGTCTTCGCCGACGCCGGGCGGGTGTTCGAGGCGGAGAAGTTCTCCCTCACGACCAAGGGGATGAAGGTCGGCGGCGGGGCCGGGTTCTACCTGCGGCTGATGCAGACGGGGGTCTACACCTTCAATTTCGCGGAAGGTCCGGACGGATTCGTCTTTACGCTGGGGAATAGTTGGATGTTCTAGGGAGTGAGGAGTGAGGAGTGAGGAGTGAGGAGTGAGGAGTGCGGTGCGAGGAGTTGAGACGTTGAAAGGGCCCGCCCGTGATCACCACGAGTGGGCCCGATCGCTTTCCACTCCTCACTCCTACTTCTTACTTCTCACTCCTTACTGCAGTTACCACATCCCGGATCGCCGTGGCGCCGCGATCCTTCGCGTACCAGCGGCGGACCTCCTTGTAACGCTCCGTCTTGTCCATCGTGTCCTTGTGCGCCATCACCCACGCCTGCAACTCGCTCGGACGCGGGCCCCAGTGGCCCAGTTCCTTGCACTCGAGGTCGAGGGCGACCACGATCGGGATGGAGCGCGCACCATCGGTCAGGTAGTGATCCATCACCTGGGGCCAGCTGTCGCGCTCGATGATCCGGAACTCCACTCCGATCGCCTCGGCCCACTTGGCCATCGTCGGGAGGGTGTTCACCGCGTCGCCGCACCAGTCCGCGGCGATGGCGAGCAGCCGCGTGCCGGCAGGGAGCCGGAGCGTCACCGCCCATTCTGGCAGGGTGTGGGTCCGGTGGATCGCCTCCCAGAGGGGACGATGCTCCGGTGAGGCCGCTCTTTCGAACTCTGCGTATGTCATCGCGCCGTCCCAGGCCGTGGCCAGGTCGATCGCGGAGGTGACTGGGGTCATCGTGCTCATAGCTTGAAGAACGCAGAGAGGTTCCCAACGGAGGATGAAAAAGGTATGAAGGTAGGAAGAGAGGAAGGTAGGAAGCGGTTCCGGAGGTCGGACGCTTCCTACCTTCCTACCATCGTACCTTCCTACCCTCTCAGACTTCCTCGATCTTCACACCCCGCTTGGCAAGCTCCGCGATATACATCGCCCCGTCGATCGCCTCGTCGGGGGTCATCACGCCCTTCCCTTTCACCCGGCCGTCGGCCTGCATCAGGGCCGTGATGGCGAGGGAGTACCCGGTGGTCCGCATCATCGCGGTGATCCCGGTCTTTTCGTCGTACTTGTCGACCAGCTGCCAGGTCGTGGCGTGCTTCTTCCCACCCTTGGTGCCGCTGACCTCGACCCGGAGCGCCACGAGGTCGCGCCCTTCGGGTTTGTGGAGCTTCGGCGTCACCGCGGCGATGAAGGCGTCGCGGGGGACGACCATCTGCCCCTTCACGAGGATCGGGGTGTTGTCGAGGAGGCCGAGTTCCCGGATCGGGCGCATGATGGCGGCGTGCCCCGGGTACCGGAGCGTCTTGTACTCCATCGTGTCGATCTTCCCCTCGAAGCTCATCGGCATCGTGGAGATCCCGCCGGCGGTATGGAACGCCTCGAGGGTGTTGATCGGCGCGGGGAACTTTACATCCTCAAGTTCGCTCAAGGCGTCGACCTCGACCTTCTTGCCGTTACGGAGCACCGACGACGGCGTCGTGTAGTAGTCGAGCGCCCCCTCGAGCGAGTACACGATCTGGTAGTTGAGCGGTGGTTCGGGATTCTGCGGCAACCCGCCGACGTAGATCTTGACCCGCTCGACCTTGTCCAACCGGCGGATCCCTTCGGCCGCGAGGATGTTGACCATCCCCGGCGCGAGGCCGCAATCCGGGATGATCGAGAGCCCCTTGGCCTTGGCGGCCTTGTCGAGCTTCTTCTGCTGGAGGACGATCTCGGTGTTGCCGCCGAGGTCGCAGAAATGGGCCCCGGCCTCGACGGCGGCGGCCGCCATCGGCCCATTGAAGTAATATGGGAGGGCGCTGAGGACCGCCTGCATCCCCGCCATGGCCTCCTTCACCGCCGCCGGGTCCTTGACGTCGAGCGTGAGCGGCTTCAGCCGGCCGCCCCAGTCCTTCTGAAGGAACTTCGGGAGCCGACCGGGGTTCAGGTCCGCGAGCGTAACTCGCGTCACCGAAGGGACTTGCAGCAGGTCGTAAGCGGCGGCGCAGCCCTGCAGGCCGGCCCCCAGTACCAGGATATTCATCAGCGCTCCAACGGCCAGGAATAAGTCGAAAAGGCGCCACAAAATACCCCCGCTGGGGGTCGCATACAACTTGGATCGCTATCATAAAGGAACCGATGACCTCTCCCCTCCCTTCCCCTTCCGGCACTCCACCCGTCCCCGCACGGCGCGATGGCGAGGCGACGCGTGCTCGGCTGATCCGGGCGTCGCTCGAGCTCTTCACGACGGTCGGCTTCCGGGGCACCACCACCACGGCTATCGCGACAGCGGCGGGCGTGGCCGAGGGGACGATCTACCGGCACTTCTCTGGGAAGGAGCACCTGCTCAACGAGGTCTATCGCCAGGCCCAGGGATGGGCCGGCAAGTTGGCGACGGACATGGACGCGGAGCGAGGCGCCACGGCGCGTGACCGATTGATGCGGCTCTCCCAGGCGCTGGTGGCCGGCGCCGCGGAAGATCCGGGGCTGGCCCGGATGTTCCTGGCGCGCGGGGACGAGCGCTATCTGGACGAGAAGAGCCGGGAAGCGGTGAGGGAATTCCGCACCGGGCTGGAGCACATCATGGCGAGCGGGAAATCGGACGGGCTGGTGCGTCCCGGGCCCGCGGAACTCTGGGCCGGGGTGTGGCTGGCGCTGGTGGGGTATGCGATGTGGCGGGTGAGTGCGGCGGAATGGGCCGCAGACCATCCGCAGACGCAGCTGACGCTCGAAGCCGCGTGGGACGCGATCGCTCTCAGGGCCGGGGCGGCGCCGCCGGCGCGTACGTAGGCCGCCGCGGACCGACGGACATCCGGGCCCACGTCACCGCACGCACCCGCCCACCACCACCGGCGCGGACAAGCAGCTGGTCGCCCACGAAGTATCCGATGCTGTCCGAGCCCCAGTGCACCGGATCGAAGCCTCCCTCCTGCAGGGGGGCTTCTTCGAGTCCGGGGGGGAAGGCGCAGAGGGTCCCCGCGCGCTGCACGCAGGGACCGATGCGGGCGTAGCGGGGATCGCCGAGGTAGACGGTCAGGGCGGAGTCGGCGCGAAGGGAGTCGGCGGCGCGGAGGCGCTGGGGCGCTGGAGCGCTGGGGGGGGCGTTGAGGGACCAGAGCCCCTTTGTGGTACGGGCGTAGAGCGTGACACCGTCATCGGAGAAGGCGAGCGCAAGCGGTACCGCGCCCTCAGGGAGGGCCGGCACTTCCCGCTCATTGCCGCTGACGAGGTTCATGAACCAGATGCGCCGCCCGATGCTGTCGGCGCGCGTCGCCCCGCGCGTGAACGCCAATACCCCACCGCTCGGCGCCAGCGCCGGGGCGTCCTCGTCAGCGAGGGTGTAGGTCACCTGATAGACGGAGCCGCCCCCCGCCTGCCCCGCCCACAGCTCCCCGGCACCCATCTGGCCATCGGCCACGAAGACGACGAAGGGGTCGATCCCGGGAGTGATCCGGTTCTTGAGGGGGTAAAAAGTGTCCCTGCAGCCAGCGACGGCGAACAGGGCAATGAGTCCTAAGTGCAAAGTCCGAAGTCCGGGGTTCATGGAATGAAAGCTAACCCACGAAGCGATCTAACCCCTGATAAACCCAGCACTTCGGACATCGGACTTCGGACGTTCAGGGCGCCCCGCACCTCCGATCCAATCCGGACACCGCCTCCGCGGCCGAGGCCTGCAGTTCCTGCTTGGCGATAGTGTTGACGGAGAGACCCGGCATCGGGGCAGTATTTCCTTCCGGGCTCCGGCCGGTGAGCCCGGCGTAGATCGTGAGCGCGGCGAGATAGGTACCGAGCGGGCTGGGATGGAAATTGTCGGGGCCGTAGAGGGCGAAGCTTGTGTCCTTTCCCCAGGCGATCTGCAACGCGTCGCCGGCGGGGAGGAAGAGACCGTGGGCGGAGTCCGCCGCTTCCTTGTAATGATCGTGGACCGCGGGGAGAGACCCGATGTAGGCCTTCGCAGGCCAGACCATATAGAAGGCGGGACAGGTGTGGTGCTGGTGGGCAAGATCACCGAACAGTTTGGCCCAGGTGAGAAGGTCGATGCGGCTCGCCTCGAGGGAGGAGGGCCCCTGTTGCAGCACCACGAAATCCCAGGAATCCGAGGCGATCTCTTCGGGCGCCGAGCCCGTTTCCCAATGGTCCTGCAGCCCCCAGTCAGGGTAGGCGAGGGTCTTGGTGACGAAGGTGTCCCCGGCGGCGAGGCCGATGGCGGTCACCATCGCCGGCAGGTCGTTGACGTAGGTGAGAGAGTTGCCGACGAAGAGGACGCGATACCGACCGGGAGAAGGCTCGGGCCCCGGGTCGGCGAGGGTACCGCAGGAGGCGAGGAGGACGAGCAGGAGCGAGGGGCGCATGCAGTACTACGGGTAAGTACCCGGCAGAAGTGTCAGGTGTGTGGTATGTCGCCCCTAGTGGAAGGCGGGGTCAGGATGGAACCGTCCCGAACGGTGTGAGGGACCTACCTTGTCCAGGCTAGGTCCCTCGCTCTGCTCGGGACGGCTCCCTTCTTCGTGAACGCCCGTCGTTACCCGACCTGCAGATCCACCGCGAGCCGAGCCTCGCGGGCCTCGCGGAGCTCCTTGACCACCGCCTGATGCGCAGGGTGGTCGGTGTATCGTTTCAAGGCATCGAGATCTTCCACCTGCACCTCGAGGACGAAGGGCCATTCCTTGGCGCTATCAGGATCCTTGTTGACGCCCGTGGCGATGGCCCGGATCTCCGGGATGGACCCCTTCAACGCCAGGAGCTTCCCCGCGAGCTGGCACTGGGTCTCGAGGGTGGTCGTGGGCTTCCAGCGGAAGAGCACGGTGTGATGGATCAACCTCGCCCCCTGTCCCCCTCTCCCTCACGGGAGAGGGGGCACGCAAGGACGGTGTGCTCCCCCTCTCCCGCAAGGGAGAGGGGGTTGGGGGGTGAGGTCATCGACCGAGAGCCTCCCGCAAGAATCCGAGAATATCCCCCCACGCCTTCTCGACCTGCGGCCCGTCGCTCCCCTGACGCCCCGGCTTGAGGAAACCGTGCCCGGTGCCGGGATAGACGACCCAATCGAATTGCTTGTGGAGCCGGTGCATCGTGGAATCGGTGGCGGGTATGGTGGCCCCGATGCGGTTGTCGCTCTCGCCGTAGACGCCGCGCACGCGGGCGTGGATCCGTGCCATCGCCGCCGAGTCGGGGGGCGGGCCATAGCAGACCACGGCGGCCTTGAGGCGGGGATTGGTGGTGGCGTAGCGGAACGACTGGCCGCCTCCCCAGCAGAAGCCGATCACCCCCTGGTCGCCCTTCCGCGCCGACGGCAGTGCGTCGAGGTAGGCCGCCACCGCGTCGAGGTCGGCGGTGATGGCGTCGGGAGCGAGCTGGGCGATGAGTTTGCGACCCGAATCAGGATCGGAGGGGGAGCTCCCGAAGCGGGGTGACAAGAGATCGGGCACCGCGGCGATGAACCCCTGCGCCGCCAGACGGTCCACTACGGTCGGTTCCCAATTGGTGAGCCCGAAGATCTCGTGGATCACGAGCATCGTCGGGGCCTTGTCGCGCCGCTCCGGGTAGCCGACATAGGTGCGGATGGAGTCGGGGGCAACGTGGATATAGACCCATTCGCCGTGCGTCGTGGGTCGTGAGTCGTGGGTCGTGGGCCCGGAACGGTGGATGGCGGACCAGGTCGCTCCCGCCCCGGTGACCAGAGCCAGAACGGCGACCAGGAGGGTCGCCGCGGTGCCTTGTCTCTTCATAGTGTCTTCCTCATGTGATCGAACACGACCCACGACCCACGACTCACGACTCACGACCCATGACCTACTTCGTGAACGCCGCCACCCAGTCCGTCCCCGTCACCTTGTCCAGCGCGCCGGCGAATTCCTTCATGGACTGCCACCGGTTGTCGGGCTCGGAGGCGAGCGACTTGTCGACGATCATCTCCAGCACTTCAGGGAGCTGCGGCTTGAACTCGCGGAGCTTCCGCGGCTGGCCCCGGAGGCGCGCGATCATCAGCTCCTGGGCATTCCGCCCCTGGAACGGGAGCTGGCCGGTGAGCATCTCGAAGGCGAGGATGCCGAGGGCGTAGACATCGCTCCGCCCGTCGAGCGGCCGGCCGCGGATCTGCTCGGGGCTCATGAATTCCGGCGTGCCAAGGACGATGCCCGTGGCGGTGAGCTTCTGGACCTCGGGCCCTGCCACCCGCGACTTGGCGAGCCCGAAATCCATCACCACGGCCCGCACCGGCACCAGGCCGGTCGGATCGGGGACCATCATCACGTTCTCGGGCTTCAAGTCGCGATGGATGATCTCGAGTGAATGGGCGTGATCGAGCCCCAGGCACATCTGCACCAGGAGCGGCACCGCCTCCTGCTGCGGCGTCGGTCCGGTGCGATGCTCCCGGTCGCTCAGCAACTCGCCGCTCAGGTACGGCATCACCAGGTAGAGCAGCCCGTCCGGCGTCGAGCCGATCGCGTGGATGTTGCAGACGTAGGGGCTCGAGAGCCGCATCGCCAGCGACGCCTCACGCTTGAGCCGCTCGGACGACTGCGGGTCGCCCGAGAGCTTGGGGCTCAGCACCTTCACCGCCACCTTGGCCCCGCCCTGCTGCTTGTCGGCCGCGAGGTAGACGTAGCTCATCCCCCCCTCGCCGAGCTTCTTCTCGACCACGAAGCGCCCTTCGAGGGTGGTGCCCGCCAGCGCGGCGGCCCGCTCCCCGAACGCCGGCGGCGCCACGATCGGCTCGAGCTTCGGCGGATCGGCCATCTCGACCAGGGTCGAGCCGTCGTGCGCGCAAAAGCGGTCGGCCACGGTATACGTACGTCCGCACTTGGGACACCGGCGGATGGGCATCAGTCGCGGTACCGGTTGCGGCCGTCGCGCTTGGCCTGGTACAGACGTTCGTCCGCGTGGGCCAGGAAGGCCTCGGGACGTTCGGTGGCCGCCTCGGGATAGGTGGCCACCCCAACACTGATCGTGACGTGGACGGCGGTGCCCGGCTCACCGAAGTCGTGCTCGGACACCCGCTTCAAGATACGCTCCGCAAAATTTCGCGCACCCAGCAGGTTGGTCTCGGGCAGGACGACCACGAATTCCTCCCCCCCGTACCGGGCCACCAGGTCCACCCCGCGCAATTCCCGCCGGAGGATGGTGGCCATCTGACAGAGGACCTGGTCCCCCATCCGGTGACCGAAGGTGTCGTTCACCTTCTTGAACTCGTCGATGTCGAGCATCAACACGGCGAGCTTGCTGCTGTACCGCCCCGCCCGCTCCAATTCGGCACCAAGCCGCTCGTCCAGCGCCCTCCGGTTGAACGTTCCGGTCAGCGGGTCGGTCTCGGCCAGGGCCCTGTACTGGGCGCTGTCCAGCCGGGCGGCCTGCAGGTCGTACGCCTTTTCGATGGCGGGGACGGCGGAACGGAGCACCTCTTCTACGAACTGGGCATCGCGGGCGTTGAGCGCCGACTCGTCGGTGGCCGACCGGAGGAAGAGCAGCCCCGGGGCGTGTCCGCGCGGGCGGAAGGCGGCGGCCACCACCGCCCGGGTCGGGACGAACTGACCGGTCGACTCCCACCGGGTGCGGATCTGCTCAAAGATAGGATCCGTGGCCACATCCGCCACGAAGACCGGCCGTTCGCTCTCGAGCGCCGCCTCGAGCTCGGGATAGTTCCGCAGGTCGATCCGGAGCTCGGAGAGGAGCGGGTTGTCGGCCGAGGCCATCACGGTGGCGGTCCCGGTGGAGGCATCGACCGTCAACACCGAGCATTGGCCGATCTTGAGCGCCCGGGCCACTCGACGGGCCAGGATCTGGAACACCTCGTCGGGACGAAGGCTCGACGTCAGTTCCTGGACGATGGCGACGAGCTCGTGGCGGGTGCGGACCAGGGTCCGGGCCGTATCGAGTTCGTGCCGCACCCGGAGGTGCGCCTTGATGCGGGCCAGGAGCTCGCGCACCCGGAACGGCTTGGCGATGAAATCGCTCGCGCCGAGACCGAGGGCGCGCACCGTGGCCTCCTCGGGGGGCATCGAAGAGATCATCAGCACCGGGAGATCGCGTTTCCGCGGGTCGCTCTTGATCCGCTCGAGGAGCTGGAGCCCGTCGACCCGCGGCATCATGATGTCGAGCAGGAGGAGGTCGGGCTGTTCGACCTCGAGCCGGTCGATCAGCTCCTCCGCGTCGGGGACGGTGATGACCTCATAGCCGTTCTCGCGCAGGATCCACGACAGGGTCCGCGCGAGGGCGGCATCGTCGTCCGCGACAAGGATCCGCTGGCCGCTGGCGCTCATCAGGCCGCGACCAGGCGGGCGAAGGTCTCGGCGTCGACATTCCCGCCGGAGAGGATCGCCGCGGTCGGCCCCTCGGGCCGGATCTTCCGGGCGAGGAGGGCGGCCACGGTGACCGCGCCCGAGGGCTCGATCACGAAGCCGAGTTCCTGCTGGAGCGCCCGCATCGCGGCCACGATCTCGGCATCGGTCACCTGCGCCACCCCGGCGATCTGGGCGCGGATGATGGGAAAGGTGAGCGCGCCGATGGTCGGTGTGCGGAGGCCGTCGCAGATGGTGTCGACCGCGGGGAGCGTTGCAGGGCGGCCGGCGGCGAGCGCCGCGGAGAGCTTGGCCGCTCCCGCCGGTTCCACTGCCCAGACTCTGGCCTCGGGGCGCGCGGCGTGGACGCCGAGGCAGGTGCCGGCGAGGAGGCCGCCACCGCTCACCGGCGCGAGCACGTCGGTCACCTCGGGCCAGTCTTCGGCGATCTCGAGTCCGACCGTTCCCTGCCCTTCGACGACGTCGGGATGATCATAAGGCGGGATCAGGACCAGCCCTTCCTCGCGCGCGAAGCGCTCGGCCCGCTCCATCTGCTCCGGCGAGCGGATCTTGCCGGCCAGGACCACCTCGCCGCCGAGGCGCTGGATCCCTTCGACCTTGATGCGGGGAGCGGACTCGGGCATCACGATGACCGCACGCACGCCGAAGTGCCGGGCCGCGAAGGCGATCGCGAGTCCGTGATTGCCCGAGGAGCTGGTGACGAGCCCCCGCGCGCGGTCGGCGGGCAGGAGTCGAGAGGCGGCGGTGAAGGCACCGCGGATCTTGAACGCCCCCATCGGCTGGCGCTGTTCCGCCTTGAGCCGGACGGGATGCCCCGTGATCTGGGCCAGAAAGGGCGCTTCGAGGAGGGGCGCACGTACGGCGACGCCTGCCAGCGTCGCCGCCGCCGCGCGCACCCCCTCCGCGGTCACTCTTCTTCGCCCGCGGGCGCGGTGGCGGCCTCGACCTCGTCGCCCTCTTCCTTCACGACACGGGCGACGTCGACCACCAGGTCACCGGCGTCGAGGTTCATCACCTTGACCCCCTGCGTGTTGCGGCCGATGACCCGGATCCCCTCGACCGGCGAGCGGATGATGACGCCGTGCCGGGTGATAAGCATCAACTCGTCCTCCGGCAGGACCTCCTTCAGCGCCACGAGGACGCCGGTCTTGTCAGTGACCTGGAAGGTGATGATCCCCTTCCCGCCCCGCTTCTGGACGCGGTATTCGCCCAGTTCCGTGCGCTTGCCGTATCCCTTCGCGGAGACGACGAGCAGGGTCGAGTCGCGGCGGACCACGACCATCCCGATCATCGCGTCCTTCTTCTCGAGCTCGATCCCCTTCACGCCGGCGGTGGCGCGTCCCATCTCGCGCACGTCGCTCTGGTGGAACCGGATCGACTGCCCTTCGCGGGTGGCGAGCACCACGTCGCTCTGCGCGTCGCACGGTTGCACGTCGATGAGCTCGTCGCCGTCGTCGATGTTGATGGCGCGGATGCCGTTGGAGCGGACGTTGCCGTACTCGCTGAGCGCCGTCTTCTTCACGGTGCCCAGGCGGGTGGCGAACATCAGCCAGGTGTCGGGGGCCTGGAAGTCGCGCACCGGCACCAGCGCGGCCACCTTCTCCTCCGGACGGATCGCGATGCAGTTGATCACCGGCTTGCCGCGCGCCGCGCGCGAGGCCTGCGGGATCTCGTGCACCTTGAGCCAGTACACCTGCCCGGTGTTGGTGAAGAACATCAGGTAGTCGTGGGTCGAGGCGATGAAGAGGTGCTCCACCCAATCGTCCTCTTTCGTCCCCATGCCGGCCACGCCCCGGCCGCCACGCCGCTGTTTGCGGTAGGCGCTCACGGGGATCCGCTTGATGTACCCGGTATTGGAGAGGGTGATCACCATGTCCTCTTCGGCGATGAGGTCCTCGACCGAGAACTCGCCCTGGTCGGCCACGATCTCGGTGCGGCGCTCGTCGCCGTACTGCTTCGAGACCTCGGCCATCTCGCCCTTGAGGATGGTGGCGCGCTTCTCCTTGCTGGCCAGGATGCCCTTGAGGTCCTTGATCGTGGCCCGGACCTCCTTGAGCTCCGCCTCGAGCTTGTCGATCTCCAGCCCGGTGAGCTTGGCCAGCCGCATGTTGAGGATGGCCTCGGTCTGCTTCTCCGTGAGGCCGAACCGCTTCTGCAGCTTCTCATCCGCCTCGGTCGTGTCCTTCGACTTGCGGATGATCTTGATCACTTCGTCGATGTTGTCGACGGCGATCTTGAGCCCTTCGAGGATGTGCGCCCGCGCCAGCGCCGCGTCGAGGTCGAACTGCGTCCGGCGGATGATGACCTCGTGGCGGTGGGCCACGAACTTCGCGACCAGCTCCTTCAGGTTCATCACCTTCGGGGCGCCGTTGTCGAGCGCCAGCATGATGATCCCGAACGTCGACTGCATCGCGGTGTGCTTGTAGAGCTGGTTCAGCACCAGGTTGGGGATCGCGTCGCGCTTGAGCTCGATGACGATCCGCATGCCGTCGCGGTCGGACTCGTCGCGGATGGCGCTGATCCCCTCGATCCGCTTCTCCATCGCCTGCTCGGCGATGGCGCGGACCAAGTTCTCCTTGTTGACCTGGTAGGGGATCTCGGTGACGACGATCTGGCTCTTGCCCGTCGACTCCTTCTCCTCGATCTGGGCCCGGGCGCGCATGATCACCTTGCCGCGGCCCGTCTCGTACGCCTCCTTGATCCCCTCGCGGCCGTAGATGAAGCCCCCAGTGGGGAAGTCGGGGCCCTTCACGATCTTGCGCAGGTCGGTGATGGAGCAGTCGGGATTGTCCACCACGTGCTCCACCGCCTTGGCCACCTCGCGCAGGTTGTGCGGCGGGATGTTGGTGGCCATGCCGACGGCGATCCCGCTGGAGCCGTTGACGAGAAGGTTCGGGACCTTCGACGGGAGGACCGTCGGCTCCTTGAGGCGGTCGTCGAAGTTGGGCTGGAACTCGACCGTGTTCTTGTCGATGTCCTCCAGCATCGTCACTGCGATCGGCGTGAGCCGGGCCTCGGTGTATCGATACGCCGCGGCCCGGTCACCGTCGACCGAGCCGAAGTTGCCCTGGCCGTCCACCAGCGGATACCGCAGCGAGAAGTCCTGCACCATTCGGACCAGCGCGTCGTACACCGACAGGTCGCCGTGCGGGTGGTACTTGCCGAGCACGTCGCCGACGACCGTCGCGCACTTCTTGAAGGGGCGTCCCGGCATCAGGCCGAGTTCGCTCATCGAGTAGAGGATGCGGCGGTGCACCGGCTTGAGGCCGTCGCGCACGTCGGGGAGGGCGCGCGAGACGATGACGCTCATCGAGTAATTGATGAACGACTGCCGCAGTTCTTCGTCGATGAGGCGCGGGACGATCCGTTCGCGGGCGTTCGGAGCGGTCATTGCGGGTCCGGAATGTGGTGCGGATGAGGCCGCCCGGCGGGGCGGCACTTGACCCCGTAAATATAGACGCCCCGAGGGCGGAAATCCACCTCTGGGCGCGGCGCTAAGTCATTGTGAGACAGTGACTTACAATGTCGTATCAGGAGGCGGCCCTCGCGCCTTCGTCAAGCCACAAAAATGCGCGCGAACCCAGGATGGACCGAACCCAGGAGGCTCCGATCTTGGAGCGATAGTCGCGGGATCCCTGAACGCCATTGTGTGACCGGAGGGCGGAGATCTGCCCTGAGACCACACAAAATGCGTTGCCTATCCTGGAGCCGAGGGATGCACGCCAAGCCAGAACATCTTGGCTTCGGTCCATCCTGGGTTCGCGCGCGCGTCGGTCTCGACCTGACGAC